>CANROF010000015.1 GCA_947632155.1 uncultured Oscillospiraceae bacterium | reverse complement strand
TACCCCGGCCGGCCCAAACGGCTTATCTTCTCCGGCTTCAGATACCGCTCTATTCCGATCTCCTCCATGATCCGGTCAAATTCAAAAACCACATCGCCGATCTCCAAACTTTCTTCAAAAAACTCTGGAAATCTTCCCTGCGTTGGACTATAATGTGTGTCGGTATGGTTTCTTTTCACAAAATAATTATACCAAAAAAAGAAGAGAGTTACCAGGGGGTTCCTTGGTAACTCTCTTCCTTTTTTACGGGACTTTTTTCACAGCCCCGTCTCTCCGATTCAGTACCCGTTTTCCCTCAAACGCAATACGTTCCGTAGGGGCCGATGACCACATCGGCCCATCTCTCTGATGGCAAAAAACCCGGGGCCGAAGTGTCGGTCCCGGGGATCATTTTATTCGGCTGGGGCTACGGCCATGATGAGGGCGCCGTTGGGGTTGGGGTGCTCTACGCGGACGGCCTGGGACTTGTACTGCTCGAACTGCTCCTGGGTGATGATGTGGCCCGCGGTGCCGTCGGAGAAGAGGACGGGGTCCGGATCGGTAAGCTCCGGCGGGAGCCGGTCGAAGTAGAGCACCGCCAGGTAGTCGGCGCAGAACTCCTCGGCGGTGAGGGCCTCGTTCCGGGGGGCGGCGGGGGCCATGAGGACAGCGCCCTCTTCCGCGGGGTTATAGCAGGAGGCGGGCTCCTGGGCGCCGCCGCTGACGGCGCCGGAGTCGTTGGCCGGGGCGTCATTGCCGCCGGGGGCCTCGGAGGCCATGTTCAGGCTGTACATGTCCTCCGCCGCGCCGCCGCCCAGGGAGCGCAGAGCGCCGGGGAGAACGGCCACGGCCAGCACCGCCGCCGCGGCGGCAAAGCCGGAGACGATTCGAACGGTCCTCACGCGGGAGGCACGGCGGGCGCGGTTTTCGCGCTCCACGCCCTCCATGACGTTGGCAAGGAGCTCCGCCGGGGGCTCGACATCAAGCTCCAGGGCCGCGTGGGCGGAGGTCAGGGCGTTCCGCAGCTCCCGGGCCTCCGGGTCGGCCTCCAGGCGCGCGGCAAGCTCCGCCCGGCCGTCCTCAGTGAGACAGCCGTCCAGCTCGTCGCTTAAAAGCTCATATAAACGGTCGCGGTCACTCACCGTCGCGCCCCCCTTTCCGTTTGTTGGACTGATTGTTAGACTGTGCCGTGGCGCCAAAAGTTCCACGCTTTTTCAAATTTTCCGCCAGGGCCCCCCGGGCCCGGGCCAGGCGGGACTTTACGGTGCCCTCCTCCAGGCCCAGCTCCCGGGAGATGTCGGCGTAGCTCATGCCCCGGTACTCCCGCATCAGAATGATCCTCCGCTTGTCCTCGTCCAGCTCCAGGACGGCCTCGCGGACGGCCTCCAGCTCCTCACGGCGCTGGAGCTCCTCGTCGGGCTGGGGGGCCGTGTCCGGCAGGTCCAGCTCCGCGCCCTCCTCGTCGGTGGGCATGGGGACCAGCCTGTCCCGGCGGGACCTTTTTATGATGTCCATGCAGGCGTTGTAGGTGAGCCTGTAGAGCCACACCGAGAAGCGGCTGTCGCCCCGGAAGGACCGGAGATTCTGATACGCCTTCAAAAACGCCTCCTGGGAGGCGTCCAGGGCGTCGTCGGGACTGCCCGTTATCTTCAGCGCCAGGCTGTATACGTGCTTCTGGTGCTCCAGCACTAACTTTTCAAAGGCTGCCGGGTCGCCGCGAGCGGCGGACCGCACCACGGCGGACTCCTCCTGTGCTGTCACGTTTTCCCCCTCCTCTCCTCGTCGTGAAGGAAGTCAAGTATGTCACGGGATACATTATATATATCGTCCATCGTCGTGACGGACATGATCCGGTTTTTGAAAAACGCGGCCCTGGGCATGCCCTTTAAGTACCAGGCGAAGTGCTTGCGGGCCTCGAGACACGCGCTCTTCTCGCCAAGGACGGCCGCGGCGAGCTCAAACTGCCTCACCGCCGTCTCCACCCGCTCCCGCCAGGGCGGGGGAGGGGGGACGTCCCGGCCCTCCAGCGCCGCGGCGGCCTCCCGGAAGAGCCACGGATACCCCATGGCGCCCCGGCCGATCATGGCGGCGTCGGCATTCGTATATTTTAAAATGTGTACGGCGTCGGAGGCCGTGAACACGTCGCCGTTGGCTATCACCGGCACGCCGACGGCGGCCTTCACATCACGTATTATGTCCCAGTCGGCGCGGCCTGAGTACATCTGGACGCGGGTCCGGCCGTGGACGGCTATGGCCGCGGCCCCGGCGGCCTCGCACATCCGGGCAAACTCCACGGCGTTGACGCTGCCCGCGTCGAAGCCCTTTCGTATCTTCACGGTGACGGGCCGGTCGGCGCTCTTCACCACGGAGCGGATGATCTTTTCCGCCAGCTCCGGGGCGCGCATCAGGGCCGAGCCGTCGCCGGAGCGCACCACCTTGCCCACGGGGCAGCCCATGTTGATGTCGATGACGGCGCAATCCGAGAGCCCGCAGACCCGCGCCGCCGCCTCCCCCATGCAAATGGGGTCGGAGCCGAAGAGCTGCACGGCGGCGGGGCGCTCGTCCCGCCCCAGCTCCATGAGCTTCAGGGTCTTTTTGTCGCCGTAGGCGAGGGCCCTGGAGCTTATCATCTCCGTGCAGGTGAGCCCCGCGCCCTGCTCCCGGCAGACGGCGCGGAAGGCCAGGTCCGTGACCCCGGCCATGGGCGCCAGGACAAGGCGGCTTTTTACTTCGACGTCGCCGATACGCATATCCGGCGCCCTCCTTTGCGTGTGATCACAGCATATTCTACGAAATTTGAGCCGGATTGTCAATGAAAATGAGGGGAGAGAGGTCCGGGAGGGGGCCTGCTGTTCATTATCGGAAAAAAACATAAAAAAATTCTAAAATTTCTCTTGACAAACAGGGGTGGTCTTTGGTATTCTATCAAAGCGCCTGTGGGCGAGGTTTGCCCCTGCGCGTACTGCGATGATCCGGGAGATTGCGCCAAAAGCGGTAACTTCCGGGGAGTATGTCCGGTCGTTGTGAGAACTTCTCGCAAACCCGGCATGACCCAGCGAAGCGGTCATGACGGGAAAGGAGGAGCGAAGTCAGCGTGTGAGCCGTGAGACAAGCGCGAAGCGATCGTCGAGCGGCGAATAACGCGACTTCCGCGACGACGCAATCGGGCGGCTGAGAAATTTACTGGGACAGGGCGATCAATTGGGTATATCGCCTGTACGGAAATTCGGCCGGAGTTATTCCGGCTTTGTTTCTGGGCGGGAGTGATACGCACGGCTGAGTTTACAGAAAATTTTTCACCGTACTATCAAATGTACGATCATGGAGGAAAGAAAAATGGCACCTGCTAAGAAAACCATCCGCATCAGACTGAAGGCCTACGACCATCAGCTCATTGACCAGACCGCCGAGAGAATCGTCGAGACGGCGAAGAGGACCGACGCCAAGGTATCCGGCCCCATCCCCCTGCCCACCAGGAAAGAGGTCGTCACCATCCTTCGCTCTCCCCACGTCAACAAGGACAGCCGCGAGCAGTTCGAGCGCCGCACCCACAAGCGCCTCATCGACATCATCGCCCCCACCCAGAAGACCGTGGAGGCCCTGATGAGCCTGGAGCTCCCCGCCGGCGTGGAGATCGAGATCAAGCTCTGAGCGACACCTTTAATAAATATTTTTTCCGGCGACATGCGCGTCGGAAAAAATACCTTTTGTTTTGCTTAAGTGTGCGGCCCTGCGGGCCGTGCGCGGAGCAAAACAGCAGGGAAATTTTTCTGAATTTCGCAAAATTCAGAAAAAATTCCCGCACGTTCCCCTTGTCGGAAAAAGCCTGTCAAGGCTTTTTCGACAGTTTAAGTTTACACCCATTGTGCGCGACTTGCGTTAAGCGCACAGGGTCAAGTCGGCGGAAGAGCTTACGGTTGCTAAGAGCCCAGGCCGCCGACCAATAACCTTTAAAGGAAGGAATAGATAGCAATGGAAATGCAAAAGGTCATCATCGGCAAAAAGGTCGGCATGAGCCAGATCTTCGATGAAGCCGGAAAAGTCGTTCCCGTCACTGTCATCGAGGCCGGCCCCTGCGTCGTGACGCAGGTCAAGACCGCCGACAAGGACGGCTATGACGCCATCCAGCTTGGCTTCGAGGACGTCCCCGAGCGCAAGCTGACAAAGCCCGAGGCCGGGCACCTGAAGAAGGCCGGCACGGAGCTCAAAAAGCACCTCAAGGAGTTCCGCCTTGCGGACTGCTCCAAATTCGAGGTCGGCGACGAGATAAAGGCCGATATGTTCCAGAAGGGCGATCAGGTCGATATCACCGGCGTCAGCAAGGGCAAGGGCTACCAGGGCGCCATCAAGCGCTTCAACGCCCAGCGGACCCCCACCAGCCACGGCGGCGGCCCCGTTCACCGTCACGCCGGCTCCATGGGCTCCACCTCCACCCCCTCCCGCATCTACAAGGGCAAGATCGGCGCCGGCCACATGGGCGCGGAGCAGGTCACCGTCCAGAATCTGGACATCGTCCACATCGACCCCGAGCTCAACATGATCGCCGTCCGCGGCGCGGTGCCCGGCCCCAAGGGCGGCATCGTGTACCTGAAGAACACGGTCATCAACCGCAGCAAGGTCAAGGGCCCGGCCCAGACCGTCAGCTCCAACCCGCAGAAGCGGTCCGCCCGTGGCTGAGAAAGGAGAGATTGAAATATGCCTAAAGCAAATGTTTACAACATGGCCGGAGAGGTCACAGGGCAGATCGAGCTCTCCGAGGCCGTTTTCGGCGTTGAGCCCAACGTCCCCGCCATGCACACCGTAGTCCGCAGCCACTTGGCCAACCTGCGTCAGGGGACCCAGAGCTCCCTCACCAAGGCCGAGGTCAGCGGCGGCGGCATCAAGCCCTGGCGCCAGAAGGGCTCCGGCCGCGCCCGTCAGGGCAGCACCCGCAACCCCCACTGGACCCACGGCGGCGTGGCCTTCGCCCCCAAGCCCCGGGATTACGGCTTCTCCGTCAACAAGAAGGTCCGGCGCCTCGCCATCCTCTCCGCTCTTTCCGACAAGGCCAATGGGGAGAACGTCATCGTGGTGGACGGACTTTCCATGAGCGAGCCCAAGACCAAGACCTTCAAGACCTTCATGGACAAGGTCGGCGCCTCCAAAAAGGCCGTCGTCGTCACGAATGAGGTCGATAAGAACGTGGTCCTCTCCGCCAGGAACATCCCCGGCGTGGTGACCACTCCCGCCAACATCCTGAGCGCCTACGACCTCATCAACGCCGACAAGCTGGTCGTTGACAAGGCGGCTCTCGAGAAAATCGAGGAGGTATATGCCAGATGAAGACCTCTTATGATATTATCCTTCGCCCCATCATCACCGAGCAGTCCATGGAGGCCATCGACCTCAAGAAGTACGCCTTTGAGGTGGCAAAGGACGCCACAAAGGCCGACGTCAAAAAGGCTGTCGAGGAGATCTTCGGCGTCAAGGTTGACAGCGTGAACACGCTGAACGTCCACGGCAAGGCCAAGCGCACCGGCCGTTACCCCGAGGGGACGACCCGCACCTGGAAAAAGGCCGTGGTCCGGCTCACAAAAGACTCCAAGGCCATCGAATTCTTTGAGGGAATGGTATAAGGGAGGATAAGAGAAAATGGCTATAAAATTCTATAAACCCACCACTCCGTCAAGAAGGCACATGTCCGTCTCCGGCTTTGACGGAGTCGATAAGAAGGCAAAGCCCGAGCGGGCCCTCACCGAGGTGCTGAAGAAGCACTCCGGCCGCAACAGCTACGGCCACATCACCGTCCGCCACAAGGGCGGCGGCAACCGCCGGAAGTACCGCGTCATCGACTTCAAGCGCGAGAACGTTGACGTCCCCGGCACCGTCCTCAGACTGGAGTACGACCCCAACCGCTCCGCCTACATCGCGCTGGTGGAGTTTGAGGGCGGCGAGCACCGCTACATCGTGGCTCCCGTGGGCCTCAAGGCCGGCGACACCGTCATGAGCGGCCCCAACGCCGACATCAAGCCCGGCAACGCCCTGCCCTTTGCCAACATCCCCGTGGGCACCGTCGTCCACAACATCGAGCTCTACCCCGGACGCGGCGCGCAGCTCGTGCGCTCCGCCGGCTCCGCCGCCCAGCTCATGGCCAAGGAGAACGGCATGGCTCAGGTGAGGCTCCCCTCCGGCGAGTACCGGTATATCCGGCTCGACTGCATGGCCAGCATCGGCCAGGTGGGCAACATCGACCACGCCAACGTCCATCTGGGCAAGGCCGGCCGCGTCCGCCACATGGGCATCCGGCCCACCGTCCGCGGCTCCGTCATGAACCCCGTTGACCACCCCCACGGCGGCGGCGAGGGCAAGGCGCCCGTTGGCCGTCCCGGCCCCGTTACCCCCTGGGGTAAGCCGGCTCTGGGCTATAAGACCCGCAAGACTAAGAACCGCACAGATAAGTTCATAGTCAAGCGCCGCAACTCGAAGTAAGGAGGGACTGAATAAATGAGCAGAAGTATCAAAAAGGGACCCTTCGCGGCTCCTGAGCTTTTGAAGAGAGTTGACGAGATGAACAAGACCGGCGAGAAGAAGGTCCTGAAGACCTGGAGCCGGGCGTCCACCATATTCCCCTCCTTCGTCGGACACACCATCGCCGTCCACGACGGCCGCCGCCACATCCCCGTGTACGTCACCGAGGACATGGTGGGCCACAAGCTGGGCGAGTTCGCCCCGACGCGGACCTTCCGCGGGCACTCCGGCAGCAAGACCGCCGCGGCGAAATAAGGAGGACAGACATGGAAGCAAGAGCACAGATCAAATACGCGCGTATCTCCCCCCGCAAATGCACGATCGTCTGCGATCTCATCCGGGGCAAGGACGCCAATGTGGCCCGCGCCATTCTGATGAACACCCCCAAGGCCGCCAGCGAGATCATGGTCAAGGTCCTGAACTCCGCCATTGCCAACGCCGAGAACAACTTCAGCATGGACCCGGCGAAGCTCTACGTCAGTGAGACTTACGCCAACCCCGGACCCATCCTCAAGAGGATGCAGCCTGTCTCCAAGGGCCGCGGCTACAGGATCAACAAGCGCACAAGCCACATCACCATCGTTCTTAAGGAAAGGGAGGCGTAAGCATGGGACAGAAAGTTAATCCTCACGGACTTCGCGTGGGCGTTATCAAGGACTGGGATTCCCGCTGGTACGCCAGAGACGACAAGGTCGGCGACCTCATCGTCGAGGACCACAAGATCCGTAAATACCTGAAAAAGCGCCTCTATGACGCCGGCGTGCCCAAGATCGAGATCGAGCGCGACAGCGCCAAGGTCAAGATCTTCCTGCATTGTTCCCGTCCCGGCCTTGTCATCGGCAAGGGCGGCCAGGAGATCGAGAAGCTCCGCGCCGACATGGAGAAGATGCTTGGCAAGAAGGTGGACATCTCCATCATCGAGGTCAAGAATCCCGACTCCGACGCCCAGCTCGTGGCTGAGAGCATCGCCGCGCAGCTTGAGAAGCGCGCCAGCTACCGCCGCGCCATGAAGAACGCCATGTCCCGCGCCATGCGCCTGGGCGTCCGCGGCATCAAGGTCAAGCTCTCCGGCCGTATCGGCGGCGCCGAGATCGCCCGCAACGAGAGCTATCACGAGGGCACCATCCCCCTGCAGACCCTCCGCGCCGACATCGAGTACGGTTTTGCCGAGGCCGCCACGACCTACGGCCGCATCGGCGTCAAGGTGTGGATCTACAAGGGCGAGATCCTCTCCCAGACCCTCCGTACCACGCCCCGCACCATGGACACCAGCCGTCCCCCCCGTGAGCGCCGCGAGCGCCGGGACGACCGCCGGGGTCCCCGTCCCCAGGGCCAGGGCTACAACCGCGACCGGCAGAGCGGCCCGCGCCCCCAGGGCGGCTATCCGTCCAGGGGCCCGCGTCCCCAGGGCAACACTCCCAGAGAAGGAGGAGCTAACTGATGCTGTTACCTAAGAGAGTAAAGTACCGCAAGCAGCAGCGCGGCCGCATGACCGGCGTGGCTACCCGCGGAAACACCGTCACCTACGGCGATTGGGGCCTGGTGGCAACGGAGCCGGCGTGGATCACCTCCAACCAGATCGAGGCCGCCCGTGTGGCCATCACCCGTTACAACAAGCGCGGCGGCAAGGTGTGGATAAAGATATTCCCCGACAAGCCCGTCACCGCCAAGCCCGCCGAGACTCGTATGGGTTCCGGTAAAGGCGCGCCCGAATATTGGGTGGCCGTGGTCAAGCCCGGCAGGGTCCTTTTCGAGATCGCCGGCGTTTCCGCTGAGGACGCCCACGAGGCCCTGCGCCTTGGCGCCCACAAGCTGCCCTGCAAGACCAAGATAGTCGCCCGTGAGATCGAGGAGGGTGAATGAGATGAAGGCACAAGAAGTCAGAAAGATGAGCGCTGAGGAGCTCCAGGCCAAGCTCGTTGACCTTAAAAAGGACCTGTTCACGCTCCGGATGCAGCACGCCACCAACCAGCTCGACAACCCCATCAGGATCTCTCAGGTCAAAAAGGACATTGCCCGTGTCCAGACAGTCATCCGCCAGCACGAGCTGGAGCAGTGAGGAGGAAAGCTTAAATGAGTGAAGTTAGAACGTCTTCCCGGAAGACTCTGGTGGGCAAGGTCGTATCCGACAAGATGGACAAGACCATCGTTGTGGCCATTGCCGACCGTGTGGCCCACCCCCTCTACAAGAAGATAGTCAAGAGAACCTACAAGCTCAAGGCCCATGACGAGAACAATGAGTGCGGCGTCGGCGATACCGTCCGCGTCATGGAGACTCGCCCCCTGTCAAAGGACAAGAGATGGCGCCTTGTTGAGATCGTAGAAAAGGCGAAGTAAGGAGGCGGCATAAATGATACAGCAGGAAACTTATCTGAAGGTCGCCGACAATACCGGCGCCAAGGAGATCAAGTGCATCCGCGTGCTTGGCGGCGCCAAGCGCAAGTGGGGCAACATAGGCGACGTCATCGTGGCCTCCGTCCGCAAGGCGTCCCCCGGCGGCCAGGTGAAGAAGGGCGACGTGGTGAAGGCCGTCATCGTCCGCTCCGCCAAGGGCGTCCGCCGCGCCGACGGTACCTACGTCCGCTTCGACGAGAACGCCGCGGTGCTCATCCGCGACGACAAGAACCCCGTGGGCACCCGCATCTTCGGGCCGGTGGCCAGAGAGCTCCGCGACAAGGACTACATGAAGATCCTGTCCCTGGCTCCCGAAGTCATATGAGGAGGTCCGAACAATGAAAATAAGAACCAACGACACAGTCGTCGTCCTGTCCGGTAAGGACAAGGGCAAGCAGGGCAAGGTCCTCTCCGCGGACCCCGAGGGCCGCAAGGTCATCGTCCAGGGAGTCAACGTTGCCAAGCGCCATCAGAAGGCCCGCCGTCAGGAGGAGCAGAGCGAGATCATCAAGAAGGAGACGCCCATCTATGTCTCCAAGGTCATGCTCGTGTGCCCCAAGTGCGGCAAGCCCACCCGCGTCGGCCACAAGATGGACGGCGACAAAAAGGTCCGCGCCTGCAAAAAGTGCGGCGCCGCCATATAAAGGGAGGATAGATCATGCCCAGACTTAAAACCAGATACCAGGACGAGATCGCTCCCGCCCTCATGAAGAAGTTCGGCTACAAGAGCGTCATGCAGATCCCCCGCCTTGAGAAGATCGTCATCAACGTTGGCTGCGGCGACGCCCGCGACAACGCCAAGGTCACCGAGAACGTGGTGAAGGAGATCTCCGCCATCGCCGGCCAGCACGCCGTGGTCACCAAGGCCCGGAAGTCCGTGGCCAACTTCAAGATCCGCGAGGGTATGAACATCGGCGTGAAGGTCACCCTCCGCCGGGACCGCATGTGGGAGTTTTTGGACCGCCTTTTCAACGTGGCCCTGCCCCGTGTGCGCGACTTCCACGGCATCAACCCCAACTCCTTTGACGGCCGCGGCAACTACGCCCTGGGCATCAAGGAGCAGCTCATATTCCCCGAGATCGACTACGACAAGATCGACAAGATCCGCGGTATGGACATCGTGATGTGCACCACCGCCAACACCGACGAGGAGGCCCGCGAGCTTCTCACCATGCTGGGCGCCCCGTTTTACAGGAATTGAAGGGAGGAGAAATTAAATGGCTAAGACATCAATGAAGCTCAAGCAGCAGCGCGACCCCAAGTTCTCCACCCGCAAGTACAACCGCTGCAAGATCTGCGGCCGCCCCCACGCCTACCTCAGAAACTACGGCATCTGCCGCATCTGCTTCCGGGAGCTGGCCTATAAGGGCGAGATTCCCGGAGTCAAGAAAGCGTCTTGGTAACTCCCGCGACTTAATTTTGTAAATAGGATGGCGAAAGGTCCGCGGCAATCCAGCATTGCCGTGGATACCTCGCCGCCTGAACCGCCAACGCGGTAACTCTGATCAAGGAGGAAAAGAAAAACATGCAAGTAACAGACCCCATTGCGGATATGCTGACCCGCATAAGGAACGCCAACTCCGCGAAGCACGCCACCGTTGACATCCCCTGCTCCAACATGAAGAAGGCCATTGCCCAGATCCTTCTGGACGAGGGCTACATCAAGAGCTTCCAGATAGTAGAGGACGGCGGCCAGGGAGTCATCAAGGTGACTCTCAAGTACAACGGCAACGAGAAGGTCCTCCAGGGCCTGCGCCGGGTGTCCAAGCCGGGACTTCGCGTCTACGCCGGCACCGACGAGATCCCCTACGTCCTCAAGGGACTGGGCACCGCCATCGTTTCAACGTCCAAGGGCATCATGACCGACAAGCAGGCGCGCCGCGAGCACGTCGGCGGCGAGGTCCTGGCGTTCGTGTGGTAAGGGAGGTACGGAACAATGTCAAGAATTGGTAGAGCCCCCATTACCATCCCCGCCGGCGTTGAGGTGACGGTCGCCGAGGGCAACGTCGTCACCGTCAAGGGCCCCAAGGGGACCATCACAAAGACCCTCCGCCCGGAGATGACCATTGAAAAGGACGGAGCCGTTATCCACGTAAAGCGCCCCAACGACGAGAAGTTCGAGCGCAGCGTCCACGGCCTCACCCGCACGCTCCTCAACAACATGGTCCAGGGCGTCACACACGAGTTCTCCAAGACCCTGGAGATCAACGGCGTGGGCTACCGCGCGGCCAAGGAGGGGAAGAACCTGGTGATGAACCTTGGTTACTCCCATCAGGTCATCGTCCCCGAGATAGACGGCATCGGCATCGACGTTCCCAATCCCAACCAGGTGGTGATCCACGGCGTTGACAAGCAGCTCGTGGGCCAGTTCGCCGCGGACGTTCGGAACAAGAGGCCCCCGGAGCCGTATAAGGGCAAGGGCATCAAGTACGCAGACGAAGTCATTCGCCGCAAAGAAGGCAAGACTGGTAAATAAAAGGAGGTGTGCCTAAATGATTAAAAGACCTGATACCAACGCTCAGCGTTTGAAGAGACATAAGAGAGTAAGGGCCAAGATCTCCGGCACGCCGGACTGCCCCAGACTCAACGTTTTCCGTAGTGAGAAGAACATCTACGCGCAGCTCATCGACGACACCAAGGGCGTGACGCTCTGCGCCGCCTCTTCCGTTGAAAAGGACTTCGAGGGCTCCGGCTCCAACAAGGAGGGCGCCCGCAAGGTCGGCAAGCTCATCGCCGAGCGCGCCCGCGCCAAGGGGATAGAGGACGTGGTCTTTGACCGCGGCGGCTATATCTATCACGGCCGCGTCCAGGAGCTGGCCGAGGGCGCCCGCGAGGGCGGACTCAACTTTTAACGCAGGGAGGGAACGAATATGCCTTATAACAATTCAAGAAGCAGCCGCAGAGAAGAAGTCAAGAGCGAGTATATCGAAAAGGTCGTCTCCCTCAACCGTGTTTCCAAGACCGTCAAGGGCGGACGCGTCATGAAATTCTCCGCTCTCGTGGTGGTGGGCGACGGGAAGGGCAAGGTCGGCTTCGGCCTTGGCAAGGCCGCCGAGGTCAGCGAGGCCATCCGCAAGGGCATCGAGGACGCCAAGAAGAACTTCACCAACATCACCCTCAAGGGCGGCACCATCCCCCACGAGGTCATCGGCGAATTCGGCGCCGGCCGGGTCCTTTTGAAGCCCGCCCCCGCCGGTACCGGCGTTATCGCCGGCGGCGCCGTCCGCGCGGTAGTCGAGGCCGCCGGTATCACGGACATCCGTACCAAGTGCCTCCGGTCCAACAACCCCGCCAATGTTGTCGCCGCCACCATGAGGGGCCTTAAGTCCCTTCGCGACGTTCAGCAGGTCGCGGCCACCCGCGGCAAGGCCCCCGAAGAGATACTGGGCTAAGGAGGGCACAAAATGGCTAACATGAACATCAAGCTCGTCAAGAGCCTCAACGGCAGGATCGCCAAGCACATCGCCACCGCCGAGTCCCTGGGACTCCACAAGATCGGCGACACCACCACCCAGCCCGACAATCCGCAGACCAGAGGCAAGATCGCCAAGATCGGCTACCTCCTCCAGGTCACGGAAGAGAAATAAGGAGGTTTGCGGAATGAAATTAAACGATCTGTCTCCCGCTGCCGGCTCCACCGCCAAGGCCTGGAGGAAGGGCCGCGGTATCGGCTCCGGCAACGGCAAGACCGGCGGCCGCGGCCACAAGGGCCAGAAGGCCCGTTCCGGCGGCGGAGTCCGCGTCGGCTTTGAGGGCGGCCAGATGCCTCTGGCCCGCCGCATCCCCAAGCGCGGCTTCAACAACATCTTCGCCAAGCCCCTGGACGCGGTGAATATCACCATGCTCGACCGCTTTGAGGACGGCGCCGTCGTTGATGTTGAGGCCCTTGAGAAGGCCGGTATCCTCTCCGGCGTCAAGTACGGCGTCAAGGTCATCGGAAACGGTGAGCTCACAAAGAAACTGACTGTGAAAGCCTCTGCTTTTTCCGAGTCGGCCAAGGCGAAGATCGAGGCTGCTGGCGGAAAGGCTGAGGTGATCTGAGGTGCTGCAGACTTTAAAGAACGCGTGGCGGGTCGAGGAGATTCGCAGGAAGATACTGTTCACGCTCTTTATGATACTGCTCTTCCGGCTGGGCAACGCCATCCCCACGCCCTATATCAACACGGTCCTTCTGGGGCAGTACTTCAATTCCTCACGTATCAACAACACCATCCTGGGGCTCTACAACGTCATGAGCGGCTCGGCCTTCTCCATGGGAACGGTCTTCGCCCTGTCGATACAGCCCTATATCAACGCCAGCATCATCATCCAGCTTTTGACCATCGCCATCCCCGCCCTGGAGCGCATGTCCAAGGAGGGCGGCGAGGAGGGAAAGCGGAAGCTTGAGAACATCACCCGCTACTCCACCGTGGGCATCGCTTTGCTCCAGAGCTACGGCTACTATGTGATCCTCAAGACCAACAACATCCTCTCCCAGACCGGCGTCTGGCCCGCCATCATCGTCATCGCCACCTTAGTGGCAGGCTCCTGCCTCGTTATGTGGATGGGCGAGCAGATCACGGAGTTCGGCATCGGCAACGGCATCTCCATCATCCTCTTCGCCGGCATCATCGCCCGGGTCCCCGTGACCTTTGTGAACATGGTGAACACGCTCCTGAGCGCCGGCAGCAACTGGAAGATCTACGTTGTCTATCCGCTGATGATCCTGGGCGGCCTTGTGATGATCGTCCTTATCGTCATCGTCACCAACGCCGAGAGGCGCATCCCCGTGATGTACTCCAAGCGCGTCGTGGGCCGGAAGGTCTACGGCGGCCAGAGCACCCATCTGCCCCTGAAGGTCAACATGTCCGGCGTGCTGCCCGTCATCTTCGCCGGCTCCATCGCCAGCCTTCCCGCCACCGTGGGCATGTTCTTCGGCAAGACCGCCGAGAGCTCCGGCGGCTGGGGCACCTTCCTGGGACTGTTCAGCCAGACCAGCGTGCTCTATATGGTGCTCTACTTCCTGCTCATCATCTTCTTCAGCTATTTCTACTCCACCATCCAGTTCAACCCCATCGAGGTTTCCAATAACCTCATGAAGAACGGCGGATATATCCCCGGCTTCCGTCCCGGCAAGCCCACCAGCGCCTTCATCTCCAAGGTCCTCAATAAGGTGACGCTCTTCGGCGCCATTTACCTTGCCATCATCGCGCTCGTGCCGCTTATCGTGGGCGCCATCTCTGAGACGGCCTCCAACACCGGCATCAGCGTCGGCGGCACCTCCCTCATCATCGTGGTGGGCGTGGCGCTGGAGACGGTCCGCGGCCTTGAGGCTCAACTGGTCATGCGCAACTACAAGGGATTTCTTGAATAATTAAAGGAGTAAGCCTTATGAAGCTCATTCTCTTGGGGGCCCCTGGCGCCGGAAAGGGCACACAGGCGGACATCATCTCCCGCAAGCTTGAAATTCCCACCATCTCCACCGGCAACATCCTGCGCGCCGCCATCCGGGAGGGCACTCCCGTGGGGCTCCAGGCCAAGGCCATCATCGAGGCCGGCCAGCTCGTCCCCGACGACGTCATCATCGGCATCGTCGCGGAGCGCGTGGCCCGGGATGACTGCAAAAACGGCTATATCCTGGACGGCGTTCCCCGGAACACCGCCCAGGCGGACGCCCTGGAGGCAAACGGCATCCTTGTTGACAAGGCGCTTTGCATCGACGTGCCCGACGAGGTCATCGAGAAGCGCATGTCCGGACGCCGGACCTGCAGCGTCTGCTCCGCCACCTACCACGTGGAGAGCAATCCCCCCAAGGTGGAGGGCGTCTGCGACGCCTGCGGCGGGGCGCTCATCACACGACCCGACGATATGCCGGAGACGGTGAAGAACCGCCTCTCGGTGTACCACGCCCAGACCGAACCGCTGCTCGCCTACTACGAGAAGCGGGGAAAGCTGGTGACGGTGAAGGGGGAGGCCACCATCGAGGCCACCTCTCAAAAGGTTTTCGAGGCCCTGGGAATCTGCTGAATCTATGATAAAGATCAAGACTCCCCGGGAAATCGATAAGATGCGTCTCGCGGGACAAATTACCGCGGCTGCCCGCGAATTCGCGGGAAAAATGGTAGTCCCCGGCGTAACAACCCAGGAAATCGACAAAGCGACAGAACATTTTATCCGCTCAAAGCACGCGGTCCCCTCCTGCCTCGGCTACGGGGGCTTTCCGGCCAGCGTGTGCATCTCGGTGAACGACGAGGTGATACACGGCATACCGGGCAAGCGGGTCATCAGGGACGGCGACCTGGTCAGCATCGACCTGTGCGCCGGATTTGAGGGCTACATCGGGGATTGCGCGGCGACCTTCATAGCGGGAAAGGCAAGGCGCGACGAGGACGTGAAGCTCCTGTCAATCACTAGGCAGGCGTTTTACGAGGGGCTGAAATACGCCCGGCCCGGCTTCCGGGTATCCGACATCAGCGCGGCCGTCCAACAGTTTGTGGAGGAAAACGGCTTTTCGGTCATCCGCGACTATGTGGGCCACGGGATAGGCTCCGAGATGCACGAGGACCCGGAGGTCCCGAATTTCGGAAAGCCCGGCCACGGGCCCCGGCTCCTGCGGGGCATGACTATCTGCATCGAGCCCATGGTGGCCGCCGGAGGGTGGCCGGTGAGGGTCCTTGACGACGACTGGACCGTGGTGACACGGGACGGGTCCATGGCCGCTCACTACGAGAACACCGTCCTCATCACCGACGGAGAGCCCGAGATCCTGACGGTCCCGGAGCCGGAGGTGTGAGATGGACATCCGGAAGGCCGACGTGGTCCGGTCCCTGCGGGGGCGGGACGCGGGGGAGCTCTTTTACGTCAGCTCCACCGACGGCGTTTACGCCCAGATCGTCAACGGCAGGGAGCGCCGGATCGACAAGCCAAAGAAAAAGAAGCTCAAGCACCTGGAATTCGTTGAACGCGGCGACGACCGGACGGACCGGAAGCTGCGGGAGGGCGAAAAGGTGACCAACAGCGAGCTTCGGCGCGCGCTGGCCGGCAAGGCCGGCAGTGAAAATAAGGAGGTATGAAGCATGGCTAAAGATGACGTTATCGAGCTGGAGGGCACGGTGGTAGAATCCCTGCCCAACACGATGTTCAACGTTGATATCGGAAACGGACATATAATCCTTGCCCATATCTCCGGTAAGCTCCGTATGAACTTCATCAGGATCCTCCCCGGGGACAAGGTCACGGTGCAGATGAGCCCCTACGACCTGACCCGCGGCAGGATCACATGGCGCACTAAATAATCACTATTTCCCGCGATATGAAAGGAAGGTAAATATGAAAGTCAGACCTTCAGTTAAGCCCATGTGCGAAAAGTGCAAAGTCATCAAGCGCAAGGGAAAAGTCATGGTCATCTGCGAGAACCCCAAGCACAAGCAGAGACAGGGCTAATTGAGAAAGGATTGGTCGTAAAGTATGGCAAGAATTTCCGGCGTTGACCTGCCCCGCGACAAGAGGATCGAGATCGGCCTCACCTACGTCTACGGTATCGGCAGGACCAGCGCGAAAAAGATTTTGGAGCAGACCGGCATCAACCCCGACACCCGCGTCAAGGACCTGACCGAGGCTCAGGAGGCCGCTCTTCGTGAGTGCATCGACCACCACTATGTGGTGGAGGGCGATCTTCGCCGCCAGGTGGCACTGGACATCAAGCGCCTCACCGAGATCGGCTGCTACCGCGGCACCCGCCACAGAAGGGGCCTGCCCGTCCGCGGCCAGAGAAGCAAGACCAACGCCCGTACCCGCAAGGGCCCGAAGCGTACCATCGCCAACAAGAAGAAGTAAGGGAGGGATATCACTATGGCAGGAAACAACCAAAAAGGCAAGGTCGTCCGCACCCGCCGCCGCGAGCGTAAGAACATAGAAAAGGGCCAGGTGCATATCAGCTCCAGCTTCAACAACACCATGGTCACCGTGACCGACTCCTTCGGCAACGCCCTTAGCTGGGCCTCCGCCGGCGGGATGGGCTTCCGCGGCAGCAAGAAGAGCACGCCCTTCGCCGCGCAGACCGCCGCCGAGACGGCCGCCCGCGCCGCCATGGAGCATGGCCTGAAGACCGTCGAGGTCTTTGTGAAGGGCCCCGGCTCCGGACGTGAGGCCGCCATCCGCGCCCTCCAGACCGTGGGTCTTGAGGTAACGATGATCAAGGACGTTACCCCCATCGCCCACAACGGCTGCCGCCCGCCCAAGCGCCGCCGCGTTTGATCGAAAGAAGGAGGATATTTTACTATGGCTAAGAATATGCAGCCCATCGTAAAGCGCTGCAAGGCGCTGGGCATCTCTCCTGCTTACATGGGCTATACCGCCAAGACGAAGTCCAACACCATCCGCGACCCCAAGGGCCAGATCCGCCGCAAGCAGGGCGAGTATGCCCTCCAGCTCAACGAGAAGCAGAAGGTCAAGTTCGTCTACGGCATCCTTGAGAAACAGTTCCGCGGCTACTATGAGAAGGCCGCCAAGGCCCCCGGCCAAACCGGCGAGGTGCTGCTCACCACCATCGAGCGCCGCCTTGACAACGTCATCTACCGCCTGGGCTTTGCCATGACCCGCCGCGAGGCCCGTCAGGCCGTCAACCACGGGCACTTCAACGTCAACGGCCGCAGGGTGGACATTCCCTCCTACCTTGTGAAGCCCGGCGACGTCATCGAGGTCCGTGAGAAGAGCCGTTCTTCCCAGATGTTCAAGCGCCTCACCGGCGAGGACGCCGTTATCGTCACCCCCCCGAAGTGGCTTGAAAAGGATCTCACGAAGCTCACCGGCAAGGTCGTCACCATGCCCGCCCGCGAGGACATCGACCTGCCCGTCGAGGAGCAGCTCATCGTCGAGCTCTATTCCAAGTAATCCCTAAGCCCTCATTCGAGATCCGCAACCGCGTCAAAAGCGCTAAACTTTAAAGGAGGGTATTTATTAGTGATCGAAATTGAGAAGCCGCGCATCGAATGCATCGAATCCCCGGAAGACGAGTCCTACGGCAAGTATGTCGTAGAGCCGTTGGAGCGCGGCTACGGCATAACCCTGGGCAACTCTCTGAGAAGGATACTCCTCTCGTCCCTCCCCGGGACGGCGGTTACAAGCGTGAAGATCTCCGGCGTCCAGCATGAGTTCAGCACCATACCCGGCGTCAAGGAGGACGTGACCGAGATCGTCCTCAACCTCAAGAGCATCATCGCCAAGCTCCACAGCGAGGGTGAAAAGACCGTCTATATCGAGGCCATCGGCGAGGGCGAGGTCACCGCCGGCGACATCAAGGCCGACGGCGAGGTGGAGATATTGAACCCCGACCTGCACATCGCCACCCTGGGCCCCGACGCCCAGCTTCGCATGGAGCTCACGATGAACCACGGCCGCGGCTATGTCAGCGCCGAGCGCAATAAGGCCAGCCAGAACCAGCAGGTCATCGGCGTCATCCCCATCGACTCCATCTACACGCCTGTCCTGAAGGTCAACTACGCGGTGGAAAATACCCGCGTGGGCAACATGACCGACTTTGACAAGCTGACCTTAGAGGTCTGGACGGACAAGACCATCTCCGCCCGGGACGCCGTCAGCATGGGCGCGAAGATACTCTGCGACCACTTCACACTGTTCACCGATCTTTCCGAGTCCGCGGGGTCCAAGTCCCTCATCGTGGAGAAGAATGAGACTCAGCGCGACAAGGTGCTGGAGATGACAATCGAGGAGCTGGACCTCTCGGTCCGCAGCTTCAACTGCCTCAAGCGCGCCAATATCAACACAGTGGAGGAGCTGATTTCCAAGACCGAGGCCGAGATGATAAAGGTCCGCAACCTGGGCCACAAGTCCCTGGAGGAGGTCATCCACAAACTGGCAATGATGGGTCTGTCCCTGGCCAGCGACGATAACAACTGATACTATTTCCAGAGGATTCTCTCAAAGAAGGAGGACAAAGTTATGCCCGGAACCCGTAAGCTCGGCAGGACCACCGATCAGCGCCGCGCGATGCTCAGGCAGCAGGTCACAGATTTCCTGGACAAGGGAAAGATGGAGACGACCTTCACCCGCGCCAGCGAGATCGCGCCCCTGGCCGAGAAGATGATAACCCTCGGCAAGAAGGACACTCTTGCCGCCCGCCGTCAGGCCCTGGAGTTCATCACCCGTGAGGACGTGGTGACCAAGGTATTCAAGGATCTGGCGCCCAAGTACGCCACCCGCCAGGGCGGCTACACCCGCGTCACCCGCACCGGCAGCCGCCGCGGCGACGCCGCCGAGATGGCAATCATCGAGCTCGTGTGAGCCGATACGTTCAAAAAAAATAAACCCCCGGGGCCCCGGGGGTTTATTTTTTTTGCAAATATCGATGTGATACTAATATCCAATTAAAATAAGCCATTCGCGCCGGATTTTTCGCGCCCGGCTGCGTCAGCCGCCTTGGAAATACATAAAGTATTCCCTGCGGCGTCTTCCTTGCCTGACACAAAAAATCCTCGCCGCTCGGTGTCTCATTTTAAATGGATATTAGTATGAAAACCGGTGATCTCGCTGTACTCGTGACCAACGGAAATGCTCCAGTTTGTCAAAAAACTCAAATTCAATATTTTTTTCAAGGACATGTGCCTTGAAAAAAATCCCTTTTGTCGCCCAAGTGTGCCCCTGTGGGGCGCGCGCAGGGCGACAGCAGGGAAGTTTTCGCTGAATTTCGCAAAATTCAGCGAAAATTTCCCGCACGTCCCCCTTGTCGGAAAAGCCCGTCAGGGCTTTTTCGACAGGCTGAATGCTCTTTGGGGGACGGCGGGGCGGGGCCATTTGGCTTCAGCCTATCGTCACTGTGATGGAGACGTAGTTTATGATCATGTGCAGGAAAACGGGGGCCCAGACGGAGCGGCCGTGGTCGTAGCACCAGCCTAAGACCAGGCCCGCGGGGACGTACTGGAGGAGGTAGAGGAGCGTCTGGGGGGAGAAGGAGAAGACCAGGCTCTGCCACAGGTGGTAAAAGGAGAACATGAGGGTGGAGATGAGATACGCCAAAACGGCGTTTTTCGGGCGGAGGGAGCCGAAGACGACGCCGCGGAAAAGCGTCTCCTCCACCACCGGCGCCAGGAGGACGCCGATGACCAGCATCTTGTTGGGGTTGAGCTTCGTCACCTGATTTACCGCCTCAGTGTTGGGGTTGGTGAGGTCGGAAAGGAAGAAGCTCAGGAGGTAGTTTACCAGGCCCGACAGGAAAATATACGCCACAAAGCCCGCCAGCACGGCCACTAAGGTATTCATGATGTTCCCGCACATGTCCGCGAAGGACTCCCGGAGGAAGTGGAAGAGGAAGCCCAGGAGGAAGAAAAATCCCACGGCGTAGTAGAGAAGATTGAGCCATGTGGAGCTGAGCTGAAACCCCAGCCCGGGGAAAACGTGGGAGTTGAGGGCGGAGAGGATGAACACCATGGCGAACATGTGGACGAATACATAGACCCAGCCCACGATAGTCTCCACCTGATTCATGGGGTGGAGGAAGCCTTTCTTTTTCAATTGGACACCTTCTTTTTAAGCTCGTAGAGGAGATTCAGCGCCTCCAGGGGGGTCAGGGTGTTGATGTCCAAGTCCCGGAGCCGCCGGGAGACTTCGTCTCCGGCCATGGACTCCAGGGACACCTGGCCCTCGCCCTCCGGGGCGCGCCCCGCCGCGGGGGCCGGAGCGCCGGCGCGGGTGAGCTCCGCCAGGACCGCGTTGGCCCGGCGGATGACGGACTCGGGGACGCCGGCCAATTTCGCGACCTCCACGCCGTAGCTGTCGTCCGCGCCGCCGGGGACGATCTTCCGGAGGAAGATGAGGTCCCCGCCCCGCTTTTTGGCGGTGATGTTGTAGTTTTTGACGCCGGGGACCTGCCCCTCCAGGGCCGTCAGCTCGTGGTAGTGGGTGGCGAACATGGTCTTGGCCCCGAGCTTTCGCTTGTCGGCGCAGTATTCCAGCACCGCCCGGGCGATGGCCATGCCGTCGTAGGTGGAGGTGCCGCGGCCAATCTCGTCCAGGATCAGGAGGCTCCGGGAGGTGGCGTTTTTCAGGATCGCCGCGACCTCGCTCATCTCCACCATGAAGGTGGACCTCCCGGCGGCCAGGTCGTCGGAGGCGCCGATGCGGGTGAAGACCCGGTCCACGATGCCCACCCGGGCGGACCTGGCCGGGACAAAGGAGCCCATCTGGGCCATGAGGACGATGAGGGCCGTCTGGCGCATATAGGTGGACTTGCCGGCCATATTGGGGCCCGTTATGATGGCGCAGGTGGAGCCGGCGAGGTCGAGGTAGGTGTCGTTGGGGACGAAGAGGGTGTCCGTCTGGGTCCGCTCCACCACCGGGTGGCGGCCGTCCTTGATGTCAATGACGCCGTCCAGGGCGATCTCCGGCTTTACCCAGGCGTAGTCCACGGCGCACTGGGCCAGGGAGCACAGCACGTCCAGGAGCGCCACGGCGGAGGAGGCGGCCTGGACCCGGAGGAGCTGCCCGGATACCCACTCCCGAAGCTCGTTGTAGCGCCGGTACTCCAGCTCCGTCAGCCTGTCGCTGGCGGTCAGGAGCTCGTTTTCCAGGTCGCTGAGCTCCTGGGTGACGAAGCGCTCCGTGTTCACCAGGGTCTGCTTCCGGATGTAGTCCTCCGGTACGTCCTCGGACTGGGAGCGGGGAATCTCGATGTAGTAGCCAAAGACCTTGTTGTAGCTGACGCGCAGCTTTTTGCCGGTGCGGGCCCGCTCGCGGGCCTCGATGTCTATCATGGCCTGCTTGCTGCCCTTTAAAAGGCCCCGGAGCCGGTCCACCTCCGGGTCGAAGCCCTCCCGGAGGATGTAGCCGTCGTGGACGGAGATGGGGGGCTCGTCGGAGATGGCGTCCAGGATGGTGTTGGCCACGTCGGCGATGGGGTCCGTGGCGTAGATGTCCTGCAAAAGCGGGGAGACGCTGTCCCGGAGGGCGCACAGCACATCCGGCAGCGCCGCGGCGGAATTGGCCAGGGCCAGCATGTCCCGGGGGTTGGCGGTGCCGTAGACGGTGCGGCCGATGAGCCGTTCCATGTCGCCCACATGCCGCAGCTCCTCCATGATCTCCCCGCGCTTGACGCTGTCGGAATAAAGCTCCTCCACCGCGGAGAGCCTGCGGCCGATGGCGGCGGGGGAGAGAAGCGGCCGGGAGACGAAGGAGCGCATGAGCCGGGCGCCCATGGGCGTCCGGGTGCGGTCCATCACCCACAGGAGGCTCCCGCGCTTTTCCCGGGTCCGCATGGCGGAGGTGAGCTCCAGGCTCCGGGACGTCTCAAAATCCAGCTCCATGTACTTCCCGTCGGAATAGAGCTCCAGCTTGTTTATGTAGGAGATGTCCGTCTTCTGCGTCTCGGCGATGTACGTTAGCAGCGCGCCGATGGCCTGGACGGTCTGGGGCGCGTCCAAAAGCTCCAGCTCCGAAAGGTCCGATTTCCCGAACTGCCGGAGGACGCGCTGGGCGCAGGCGGCGTAGTCGAAGAGATCCTGGCGGGCGCGGCTCATGCACTTCATGCGGGTGTTGAGGGAGGCCATGATGTCGTCGTCCGCCGCGGCGTCCTGAGAGAGCACGGCCTCCACGGGGGTGAAGCGGCCGAGCTCGTTCAAAATGCGAAGCCGCTCCCCGGGGAGAAAGGCGCGGGCGACCACCTCGCCGGTGGAGACGTCCGCGAAGCAGACGCCCGCCCCCTGGGGCTCCTCGCATATGGCGCAAAGGTAGTTGGAGCTCGTCTCATCCAGCATGGAGGAGTCCACCACGGTGCCGGGGGTGATGACCCGGACGATGTCCCGGTCCACCAGACCCTTGGCCAGGGCCGGGTCCTCCATCTGCTCGCAGATGGCCACCTTGTAGCCCTTCTGGATGAGCCGGGCGATGTACGCCTCACTGGAGTGGTAGGGCACGCCGCACATGGGGACCTGCTCCTCCTTGGCCTTGCTCCGGTCGCGGGTGGTGAGCATCAGGTCCAACTCCCGGGAGGCCGTGCGGGCGTCCTCGTCGAACATCTCGTAAAAATCCCCGAGACGGAAAAAAAGGATACAGTCGCCGTGTTCGGCCTTTATGGCCCGGTACTGCCTCATCATGGGCGTTATTTCCGCCATGTTCAAGCCTTCTTTCTTTACAAAAGCTCTCCGTAGAGCGCCCAGGTGTTGCTGCCGGTGACGCGGACCCTTTGGAAGGAACCGTAAAGCGCCCGGCTGCCCAAGACCCGCACCAGCCGCCCGCCGGAGGTCCGGGCCGTCAGGTACTCGCCGTCCTCCCCGTCGATGAGGACGCGGTGGACGGACCCCACATAGGCGGCGTGCTTTTCCTCGGAGACGGCGTTTTGAAGGGCGATGAGCCGGTCAAACCACCGCTGCTTCTCCTCCCGGCTCACCGGGTCCGGCATGGAGGCCGCGGGCGTGCCCCGGCGGGGGGAGAAGATGAAAGTGAAGAGGGCGTCAAAGCGCACCCGTTCAACTAAGGAGAGCGTCTCCTCAAATTCCGCCTCCGTCTCCCCGGGGAAGCCCACGATGACGTCGCTGGTGAGGACCAGATCCGGCATATACCCCCGCGCCATGTCCGTGAGCTCCAGGTAGCTCTCCCGGGTGTAGCGGCGGTTCATGGCCGACAGGACCCGGTTTGACCCGGACTGGAAGGGCAGGTGGATGTGCCGGGCGCATTTTTCGCATTTTGCCATGGTGGAAAAGAGCTTCTCCCCGGCGTCCTTGGGGTGGCTGGTCATGAAGCGTATGAGGAAATCCCCGGGGATGCGGTTTATCTCGGCCAGGAGGTCCGAAAAATCCGGCTCCCCCGGCAGGTCCTTGCCGTAGGAGTTGACGTTCTGCCCCAGGAGCGTGATGTCCTTATACCCGGCCTCCACCAGCGCCCGCGCCTCCCGCAGGACGTCCTCCGCCCGGCGTGAGCGCTCCCGGCCCCGGACGTAGGGGACGACGCAGTAGGAGCAGAAGTTGTTGCAGCCGTACATGATGGGCAGCCACGCCTTGACGGAGCTGTCCCGGGCCGAGGGCAGCCCCTCGGTGACGCAGCCGTCGGAGGGGGACGTCTCAAAGATGCGCTTGCCGCCCCGCAGGAGCTTCAGCAAAAACTCCGGGAAGCGCCAGAGCTCGTGGGGCCCGAAGACCAGGGAGACGTGGCGGTAGGAATTTTTGATCTTCTCCGCCATCCCCGCCTCCTGCATCATACAGCCGCAAAGGCAGATGATCTGGGAGGGCTTCGCCTTTTTCGTGTGGGTCAGCGCCCCCACGTTGCCCAGGACCCGCTGCTCGGCGTGCTCCCGGACGGCGCAGGTGTTGATGACGATGACGTCGGCCTCCTGCTCGCTGGCGGTCATCTCATAGCCCATTTTTTTCAGCATCCCCCGGAGCTTTTCGCTGTCGGCCTCGTTCTGCTGGCAGCCGTAGGTGTCCACCAAAGCCAGGGGCGGGGCGCCGCGGGCGGCGTTGAGCTCGGCGGCCTCGGCCATGAAGCGCTCCTGGAGCATAAGCTCGTCTTTACTTATCTCGCGTCTTGTGTAGCTCACTTTCATTGCTCTCCGATATTTTTATGATTGCAACGCTATTTTAACAAATTTTTGTGGAATTTACAATGGTAATCGTGTATAATAAATTTAATTATCCTTTAAAGGGATTCCGGCGCCGCTTAAGGGGGCTTGAATAGATGAAAAACCTGGTAATAGACAAAAAGGCCATAAAGGACAACGTGTCGGCCGTGAAGGCCAGGGCCCGGGGCGTCCAGATCTGGGCGGATCTCACCGGGGACGCCTTCGGGCTGGGACTTCTCACCACCGCGAAGCTCCTGCGGGAGGAGGGGATACACACCTTCGCCGTTTCCGACCCCAGGGACGCGGAGATCCTGCGCTCCGCCGGCTTTACGGAGGAGACGCTGATGATGCTGCGCTCCACGGCGGACGAGGAGGAGCTTCGCCAGCTCATCGACCTGGGCGTGGTGTGTACCGTGGGCTCCTACGAGGCGGCGGTGGCGCTCAACGGTTTGGCGGAGGAGCGCAAAACGGTGTGCGAGGTGCAGATAAAGATCGACACGGGCCTCGGGCGCTACGGCTTCATGCCCACGGAGACGGACAAGATCATCTCGATATACCGGTACATGCAAAATCTGGCGGTGGTGGGCGTCTTTTCCACGTACTCCCAGTCGTGGAAGAGCCGGAAGGCCACCCTGCAGCAGTTGGATTCCCTGAAGACCGTGCTGGAGGGCCTGCACAGCCGGGGCTTTGAGACGGGCATGGCGCACATATGCGACTCGGCGGCGCTCTTTTTGTACGATTTCGACCTTTTGGACGCCGTCCGGGTGGGGACCGCCTTCTCCGGGCGCGTGGCGGGAGGCGCGGCCCAGGGCCTTTCCAAGGTGGGCTACATCGAGGCCGGCATCGAGGAGGTGGGCTGGTTCCCCAAGGGCCACCGGATAGGCTCCGCGGTGCTGAAAAAGCCGGCGCGGCTGGCGGTGGTGTCCGTGGGGTACTACCACGGCTTCGGCATCGCCCGGCAGGAGCAGGGCCAGGGCCTCTGGGACCACATACGCTCCTGGCGGCGGCGGCCCGCGGTGAAGATCGGCGCCCAGCGGGTGAAGATCGTGGGCGAGATCGGCATGATGCACACCATTTTGGACGTGACGGACCTTCCGTGCCGGGTGGGGGACGTGGTGACCATGGACGTGGACCCGGTGAACGTCAAGGGATTACATAGGATATACAGGTGAGGGAATATGCCTAAGATTTACGAGATGTCCCCGCATCTTGCGGACCTCATCGCCGCCGGCGAGGTGGTGGAGAGGCCGGCCAGCGTGGTGAAGGAGCTGACGGAAAACTCCGTGGACGCCGGGGCGGGGAGCATAACGGTGGAGATAAAGTCCGGCGGCATGGCGGAGATTCGCGTCACCGACGACGGCTGCGGCATCGCCGCGGAGGACGTGGAGACGGCCTTTCTGCGCCACGCCACCTCCAAGCTGCGCACGGAGCGGGACCTGGAGGCCATCGGGACCCTGGGCTTTCGGGGCGAGGCGCTGGCGGCCATCGCCAGTGTCTCGCGTATTGAGCTCCTGACCCGGGAGCGGGGCGCGGCGGAGGGCACGCGCCTTAAATTGGAGGCGGGGGTAAAGACCGACCGGGCCCCGGCGGGGGTGCCGGAGGGGACCACGGTGTACGTCCGGGACCTCTTTTTCAACACCCCGGCCCGGCAGAAATTCATGAAAAACGACAGGGCCGAGGGCTCCGCCGTCACCACGGCGGTGGTGCGGCTGGCGCTGTCCCACCCCGAGATCTCCGTCCGGTACATCCGGGACGGCAAGGAGGAGTACCACACGCCGGGGGACGGGAACCTCCAGTCCGCGGCCTACACCACCCTGGGCCGGGAGTTTGCCCGGGGGCTCCTGACGGCGGAGAACACCGTGGACGGCATCGGCGTCTCCGGCTTCGTCTCCACCCCCGCGGCGGCCCGGGGCAACAGGGCCTGGCAGTTTTTCTTCCTGAACGGCAGATTTATAAAGTCAAAGCTTTTACAGGCGGCGGTGGAGCAGGCGTATAAAAACAGCCTCTTCACGGGCCGCTTCCCGGTGTGCCTTTTGGACGTCGCCATGAGCCCCGCGGCGGTGGACGTCAACGTCCACCCCACGAAGTTGGAGGTCCGCTTCGCCGACGAGCGGGCGGTTTTCGACGCGGTATACTGGGCCGTCCGCGGCGCGCTGGACCGGGAGGAGGCCCCCAGGGAGCTGACGATCTCCAAAAGCACCCTCAGCGTGACCCGGGGCGTCGATGCCGGGGACATACCGGGCAATAAGCTCTTCGCGCCCTCCGGGCGGGCGGCCGCGGCGGCCCCCGCCGGGGGCTTTATGAAGGGCCGGGCCTCCGGCGGCGGGGACTTTTTCAAGAGCGTCCCGGCGGGGGAGTACAGGCCCTCCGGCGACAGGCCGCCATCCAGGCCCGCGGGGGCCCGTGAAGATCCCGCCGCGGCCCGGGCGACCGGGCCGAAGACCCAGGCCGCCCCAAAGCCCGTCACGGTGACCTTCCGGGACGTGGCGGCGGAGCCGGAGCAGACAGGCATGGACCTGCCGGAGCGGCCGGCCGCCGGGCCGGAGCCGGAGGCCGCCCCCCGGGGCGACGGTTGGCGGTACGTGGGCGAGGCGCTGGACACGTACATCATCGTGGAGCGGGGGGAGAGCCTTATCCTCATCGACAAGCACGCCGCCCACGAGCGGATGCTGTTTGACGGGCTCAGGAGCCGGAAATACGAAAACGCCTCGCAGCTCCTGCTGACCCCGGTGGTCTGCAAGCTGGGGGAGGAGGCCGCCGGGACCGTCATGGAGAACCGGGAATTTTTGGAGGAGCTGGGCTTTGAGCTCTCCGACTTCGGCGGCGGGAGCATAGCCCTGCGGGCGACGCCCATCGACATGGACCTCTCCGACCCCGGGGGACTTTTGGAGGAGATCGCGGACAAGCTGGCCTCCGGCGGCCGCCGGGACGTGGAGGCCATGCGGGACGACGTCCTGCACACCGTGGCCTGCAAGGCCGCCATCAAGGCGGGGCGCCGCACGGACCCCGGGGAGCTCACGGGGCTTATCGAGGCGGTGCTCACGGGCCGGGTGCGCTACTGCCCCCACGGCCGGCCCGTCATGGCGGAGCTTACGAAAAACATGCTGGACAGGAGCTTTAAAAGGGCATGAGCGGCGGGAAGGTCATCGTCATAACCGGCCCCACCGCCACGGGGAAATCAAAGTTAGGCGTGATGCTGGCCGGGGCGCTGGGCGGGGAGATCGTCTCCGCCGATTCCATGCAGATCTATAAATACATGGACATCGGCACCGCCAAGCCCGGGCCGGAGGAGATGGGGGGCGTCCCCCACCATATGGTGGACTGCGTCAGCCCCTTTGAGTCCTACTCCGTCTCCCTCTACGTCCGGGACGCGGCGGCGTGCTGCGAGGACATATTGCGCCGGGGGAAGACCCCGGTGATCGTGGGCGGCACGGGGCTGTACATCGAGTCGCTGATCTCCGGCCGGGATTTCTGCGCCGCGCCGGAGGACCGGAAGCTCCGGGAGGAGCTCTCCCGGGAGTATGACGGGTCGGGCGGGGAGGCCATGCTCCGCAGGCTCGCGGAGATGGACCCCCAGAGGGCCCAAAAGCTCCACCCCAACGACAAAAAGCGGGTGGTCCGGGCGCTGGAGGCAGCCCTGTCGGGGGAGAGCATCTCCCAGCACGACAGGCGGACGCGGGAGGCCGAGCCGCGCTTTGACGCGAAAACCGTCGTCCTGGGCTTCAAAAACCGGCAGGACCTCTATGACCGCATCGACGCCCGGGTGGACGCCATGCTGGAGGCGGGCCTTGTCCGGGAGGTGGAGGCGCTTTTGAAAATGGGCCTCACCCCGGGCCACACCGCCATGCAGGCCATCGGGTATAAGGAGATCTGCGC
Organism: uncultured Oscillospiraceae bacterium; assembly: GCA_947632155.1. GTDB lineage: Bacteria > Bacillota > Clostridia > Oscillospirales > Oscillospiraceae > RUG626. Next base: position 16,379 of record CANROF010000015.1, on the reverse strand, counting down.
CGCCCTGGAGGGGAGGACCACCCTCCCCGAGGCGGTGGAGACGGTGAAGAGGGAGTCCCGGCGCTACGCCAAACGCCAGATAAGCTGGTGCGGGCGGTATCCGGGGGCGCTGAGGATAGACTTTGAAAAAACCCCTGATTTTGGAAAAGCCCTTCAACTTTCGACAGAATTCTTGGCCGGGCCGGTATAATATGTAAGACGCAAAATATATACGCGGGCGTGACCCGCGGGAAAGGCGGCTTACATATGATAAAAGCACCACTCAATTTACAGGAATCCTTTTTGAACGAGGCCCGGAAAAAGCGGGCGCCGCTGACGGTGTTCCTGGTCAACGGCTTTCAGATGCGCGGGACGGTCATGGGCTTTGACAGCTTCACCGTTTTGCTGGAGAGCGAGGGCCGTCAGCAGATGGTCTATAAGCACGCCATCTCCACCATCGCCCCGGTGAGGACCCTCCCCATACCGGACCTGGACGCCGACGCCCCGGAGCTCCAGGAGCGGGAGCTGGCCTTCAGATGAGGCCGCGGGCAAAAGGTAAAATAGATTGGACAAACTGAACGGTTTGTGATATAATCAATAGGTTAAGGATTCCCGGGAGGAAGACGCGAGATGGAGAGAAGCGACGCGCTTATAAAATTCGTGTCCGTGCTGGTCTTTGTGGCCGTCATGGTGTGCCTGGGCGTGTCCTTCTGGAGCAGCTACTCCGACCCCCTGCGGACCGTCTCCGCCACGGGGATGGAGAAGCGCGACGGCCTTGAGACTTCCGGCTTCATCGTCCGTGACGAGCAGATCGTCACGGCCTCCGGCAGCAACCTTGCCGTGACGGTGACGGAGGGGGCCAAGGTGGCCTACGGCGAGACTTTGGCCGTCCGGTACGTGGGCTCCACCGCCATGGAGCGGGCCCAGCGCATAAGCGAGATCCAGATGACCATCCGCCAGCTCACGGCCCTCAAAAACGGCAAGAGCGGCGACGAGCTTGCCGACGCCGCGGTGCTGTCCCTGGCCTTTGCCGTGGCGGACAGGGACCTATCGGAGCTTTACTCCCTGGAGCAGGACCTGGACGCGTACATCATCACCGGCAGCGCCCTGGCCGCCGGGGACGAGGCCCAGCGCATCGCCGCCCTGGAGGAGGAGCTGCGGCAGCTCTCCCAGGACTCGTCCTCCGACACCGTCCACGTGGAGGCGCCCATATCCGGGACGTTCTCCTTCGCCACGGACGGCTACGAGGGCATTGGCCCCGGGGATCTGCAGAACATGACCCCGGAGAAGTACGACGGGCTCTTCGCGGTCCGCGCCGAGCCTCCGGCGGACGCCCTGGGGCGGCTGGTCCGGGGCATAAAGTGGTATTACGTCACAAAGGTGGACGAGCGGTCCGCCCTGAAGCTCACCCACGGCAGCACCGTGAAGCTCATCTTCAGCCGGACCTATTCCGCGGAGCTCGGGATGCTCATCGAGCAGGTGAGCCAGCCGGAGAACGGCTTCTGCACGGTGGTTTTTTCCTGCGATAAGTACCTCCACGAGGTGGCGGCCCTGCGGGAGGCCACGGCGGAGATCGTCTTCGGCTCCACAAAGGGCGTCAGCGTCCCCCGGGAGGCCATACACCTGGACGGCGAACAGCCCATCGTGTACATCCTTGAGGGCGTCACCGCCAACCGGGTGGCCGTGAATATCCTGGCGGAGAGCGGGGACTTCTGCATCGTGGAGGAGACGCGCACGGGACTTCGGGTGGACGACACCGTTATCGTCCGGGCCAGGAGCCTCTACGACGGCGCCGTGGTGGAGGGATAAAATGAGATGGAGAGCATCGGCGAAAACGTAAAGCGGGTCCTGGAGCGCGTGGACGCCGCGGCGCTGAGGGCCGGCGCGGGGAAAATAACGCTGGTGGCGGCCTCCAAGCAAAATGACGCCGCCCGGGTCCGGGAGGCCTTCGACGCGGGGGTGCGGGCCTTCGGCGAGAACCGCGTCCAGGAGCTGGAGGACAAGCTTGCCGCCGGGGCCTATGAGGGGGCGAAGCTCCACTTCATCGGCCATTTGCAGCGCAACAAGGTGAAAAATGTGGCCGGGAGAGTGGACCTCATCGAGTCCGTGGACTCCCCGGAGCTCATGGAGCTCATCGGAAGGCGGGCCCTGGAGCGGGGGACCGTCCAGGAGGTCCTTTTGGAGGTCAACATCGGCCGGGAGGAGGCCAAATCCGGCGTTTTGCCGGAGGGGCTGGACGAGCTGGCGGGCCGGGCCGCTGAAATTCCCGGGATACGCGTCCGGGGGCTCATGGCCATACCCCCCGCGGGGGCGCCGCGGCGGGAGACTCTGGGTTATTTTCGCCAAATGTACAACCTTTTTGTTGACATACGGGACAAAAAATACGATAATGTTGATGTGTGTATCCTGTCCATGGGGATGAGCGCCGATTTTGAGGACGCCATAGCCTGCGGGGCCAACACGGTCCGCGTGGGGTCCGCCATATTCGGCCGGCGCGCCTACCCCGTGAAATGAAAATATATAAAACTCCAGGAGGCAAGCGATATGGGATTTCTCAATGAGCTCAAGAAACTGACAAGACCCTACGACGACGAAGAGGACGAATTCGAGGACTTTACCCCCCGGGCACCGGAGAAGATCCCCGTGACCCCCCGGACGGCGGCCCCCACCAGGGTCCCCACCGGCAGCTCCTTTGAGGAGCGCAGGGATTCCAACCGCGTGGTGAACATCCACGCCACCACGCAGCTCCAGGTGGTCCTGGTAAAGCCCGAGCGCTTTGAAAACGCCGCGGAGATCGCCGACCACTTAAAGGAGAAGCGCACGGTGGTGCTGAACCTGGAGCAGACCAACAAGGACATCTCCCGCCGAATTTTGGACTTCCTCTCGGGGGCGGCCTACGCCCAGGACGGCAAGGTCAAAAAGGTCGCCGTGAACACATACCTCATCACCCCCTACAACGTGGACCTGATGGGGGACCTCATCGACGAGCTGGAGAACAACGGGCTCTATTTCTGAGCCGCCGCGTAAAAATAGACCATTAGAGAGAACCGCCGTCCGGCGGGAAAGGGGTTTACAGGGATATGATGACACCTCAGGATATTCAAAATCAGGAATTTGCCAAGGCCGTATTCGGCGGCTATGACATGGCCGCCGTAGACGATTTTCTGGAGCAGCTCACGGCGGATTACACAGCGCTTTACAAGGACAACATGGTCCTGAAGGGCAAGCTGAAGGTCCTGGTGGAGAAGGTGGAGGAGTACCGCTCCACCGAGGACGCCATGCGTATGGCCCTCCTCACCGCCCAGAAGATGAGCGACGACATGCTGTCCGAGACGCAGGCCAAGTGCGACGCCATGGTGGCCGAGGCCCAGAAAAAGTGCGACGACATGCTGGCCGAGGCATCCAGGGCATCCGAGGAATCCCGCGCCCAGGTGGAGGAGGACATCTCCCACGAGGACATGAAGCTCGAGGCCGCCAAGGTCAAGACGGCCGCCTTCGTGGCCGCCTCCCGCCAGATCGTGGACCAGTACGGGGCGTTCCTCACAAAGCTGGAGACGGCCACCGCCGAGTACGGCGGCGCGCGGGAGGAGCCGGAGGCGCCCGGGGAGGCCGAGGAGCCCGCCCAGGAGGGCGTGGTGTCCCCCGAGCCCGAGCGGGTGCGGACAGCCGCCGCCCCGGAGCCGGCCCCGGCCCCGGAGCCGGAGCCCGAGCCCGAAGCGCCGGCGAAGGAGCCCCAGGAGACGCCCCAGGAGACGCCCCAGGACAATGAGCCCCCCGCGCCCCAGAACGTGGACGCCCAGCCCGAGCCGGAGGACAACGTCCGCCGGTACGACCCGGACGCCGGCACCCGCCGGATAGATATTGAGGCCGTCCGCCGCATCTACTCCGGCAAGGGCGACTCAAAGCGGGCCTGGGACGAGGAGGACGAGCTGGCCACCCCCCGGCCGAAATTTGACTTTTCCGACCTGCGCTTCGGCGCCAACTACGCCGACGAGGGCAAAAAGAGCAAAAAAGATAAAGATAAATAACTAAGCGAGGACACGTAAGATGCCACAGGATTATAACGCCACGGTCAATCTCCCCAAGACCGATTTCCCCATGCGCGCGTCCCTCCCGGCCAGGGAGCCGGCGATGCTGGAGCGCTGGAATGAGCTGGACCTCTACCATGAGATGCTCAAGCGCAATCAGGACAAGCCCCTCTTTGTGCTCCACGACGGGCCTCCCTTCTCCAACGGGCACCTGCACATGGGCCACGCCCTCAACAAGGCCATCAAGGACTTCATCGTCCGCTACAAGTCCATGACGGGCTACCGCACGCCCTTCACCCCCGGCTGGGACAACCACGGGATGCCCATCGAGTCCGCCATCATCAAGCAGCAGAAGCTGAACCGCAAGGCCATGTCCGTCCCGGAGTTCCGCTCCGCGTGCCAGGAATTCGCCCAGAATTTCGTGAACATCCAGCGCGATGAGTTCAAGCGCCTGGGGTATCTGGGCGACTGGGACCACCCCTACCTCACCATGGACCCGAAATTCGAGGCCGAGGAGGTCAAGGTATTCGGGGAGATGTACCGGAAGGGCTACATCTACAAGGGCAAAAAGCCCGTCTACTGGTGCCCCCACGACGAGACGGCCCTGGCGGAGGCGGAGATCGAATATTCCGAGGACCCCGTCACCACCATCTTCGTGAAATTCCGGGTGGAGGACGACCTGGGGAAGCTGGCCGCCTACGCGCCTCTTGACAATATCTATTTCGTCATATGGACCACCACCACCTGGACCATCCCGGGGAATTTGGCCATATGCCTCAACCCCGGCTACGAATACACCCTGACCCGCGCCTCCAACGGCGAGGTCTATATCATGGCAAAGGAGCTTGCCGAGTCCGTCCTCAAAAAGGCCGGCCTGGAGGCCGTCGAGGTCCTGGCCACCTTCAAGGGCGCGGACCTGGAGCTGATGACCGCGAAGCACCCCCTCTTTGACCAGACGAGCCTGGTGATTTTGGGCGACCACGTCACCCTGGACGCCGGCACGGGCTGCGTACACACCGCCCCGGCCTACGGCGCCGACGATTTCTTCGTCTGCCAGAAGTACCCCCAGATCCCCTCCGGGCGGGACCTGGTCGTGAACGTGGACGACTCCGGCCGCTTCACGGCGGACGCCGGGAAGTACGAGGGCCTCAGCGTTTTGCGCGCCCACGAGCCCATTTTCAACGACCTCGTGGCCTGCGGCGCCATATTGGCCTCCGAGAACATCACCCACTCCTACCCCCACTGTTGGCGGTGCAAGAATCCCATCATCTTCCGGGCCACCGACCAGTGGTTCTGCTCCGTGGACGCCTTCAAGGAGGAGGCCGTCCGGGCCGCCGGGGACGTCACCTGGATACCCGACTGGGGGCGCGACCGCATCGCCTCCATGATCCGCGAGCGCGCCGACTGGTGCATCTCCCGTCAGCGCCACTGGGGCCTGCCCATCCCGGTCTTTTACTGCAAGGAGTGCGGAAAGCCCATCTGCACGCCGGAGACGATAGAGAAAATTTCCAATATATTCCGTGAAAAGGGCTCCAACGCCTGGTTTGAGCTCTCCGCCGACGAGCTCGTCCCCCAGGGCTTCGCCTGCCCGGAGTGCGGGTGCCATCACTTCGAAAAAGAGACGGACACCCTGGACGGCTGGTTCGACTCCGGCTCCACCCACATCGCCAGTATGGAGCTGGACGCCCCCAAATGCTGGCCCTCCGATATGTACATGGAGGGCAACGACCAGTACCGCGGCTGGTTCCAGTCCAGCCTCCTCACCGCCGTGGCCGTGAAGGGCGCGGCCCCCTACAGGACCGTCCTCACCCACGGGTGGACCGTGGACGGCGAGGGGAAGATCATGCACAAGTCCCTGGGCAACGGCATCTCCCCGGAGGACATCGTGAAAAAGTACGGCGCGGACCTGGTGCGGCTCTGGGCCGCCTCCGCCGACTACCGCAACGACATGCGCTGCTCGGAGAACATCTTCAAGCAGCTCTCCGACAAATATCTGAAGATCCGCAACACCGCCCGGTATATCCTGGGGAATCTCAACGGCTTCGACCCGGACGCCCCCGTGGCCTTCGCGGATATGCTGCCGCTGGATCAGTGGGCGCTGGTACAGCTCAACGCCCTGGTGGAGAAGTGCCTGGCGGCCTACGAGCGCTACGAGTTCCACCAGGTGAGCTACGCCATCCACAACTTCTGCGTGGTGGAGATGTCCAGCTTCTATCTGGACATCATCAAGGACCGGCTCTACTGCGACGCGCCGGACAGCCGCTCCCGCCGCAGCGCCCAGAGCGCCATCTATGCCATTCTCGACGCCATGGTGCGGCTCTTGGCGCCCATTCTGGCCTTCACCTCCGACGAGATCTGGCAGGCCATGCCTCATGACAGGAGCGCCGACCCCCGCCACGTGATGCTGAACGACATGCCCCGGGCGGACGCCCGGTACGCCTTTGACGCCGAGGCGGCGGAGCGCTGGGATAAGCTCATCGCGCTCCGGGCCGACGTGCTGAAGGCGCTGGAGACAAAGCGCGCCGACAAGTCCATCGGAAAGCCTCTGGACGCCCAGGTGACGCTGTATGTCTCCGACGGCGCCAGGGACGGCTTTGCCAGGGTGGCGGATATGGACCTTGCGCAGATGTTCATCGTCTCCCGTGTCAGCGTCGTCTACGGCGAGGGCCAGGGACTTCCCGGGGAGAGCTTCCCCGGCGTCACCGTCCGCGTGGAGCCCTGCGACGCCCCCAAGTGTTTGCGCTGCTGGAACAGGGCCGAGTCCGTTGGCGCGGACCACCAGCGCCCCGACCTCTGCCGGCGCTGCGCCCAGGTGGTCAGGGGACATTAACGGTTTTTTCAATGAGGGCAGCCGACGCTGCCCTCATGCTTTAGGAGACAGGAATGCTCTATCTTCTCATTGCCGCCGCGGTCTGCGCGGCGGACCAGCTTTTAAAATATTGGGTCGTCCGCCGCATCGCTTTCGGCGGGACCATGGACCTCATACCCGGCGTGCTGGGGCTCACCCATGTGCGCAACACCGGGATGGCTTTCTCCATGCTGGCCGGGCACACCTGGGTGCTGGCGCTGGTTTCCGCCGCGGTGGCCTGCGCGCTCATCGCGCTCCTTCTGCGGGGCAAATTCCCGCGGTGGGAGAAGCTCGCCATGGCGCTGGTGCTGGGGGGAGCCGTGGGGAATCTCATCGACAGGGCGCGGCTGGGCTACGTGGTGGACATGTTCGAGACGCTATTTGTGGATTTCGCGGTCTTCAACCTGGCCGACGCCTTTATCGACGTGGGCGCGGCGCTCTTCTGCGTTTTGTACATCCTCCGCGCGGTCCGGGAGGACCGGGCGAGGAAGGCGGCTGCGGCCGCCGCGTCAGCCGCGGCGGAGGACAGCCCGGAGACGGGGACGCCGGAGGACCGCTCCACGGAGGACACCGCTCATGACAGTGACGTTGACCGCGGCTGAGGCGGGGGGGCGCGTGGACGCCCTCATCGCCGGGCGCATGCCGGAGCTCAGCCGCAGCTTCGTCCAGAAGCTTTTGGAGGAGGGGCGCGTCACCTGCCGGGGGAAGCCGGTGAAAAAGAGCTTCCGGCCGGAGCCGGGGGACACGTTAGAGGTGGACGTCCCGGAGCCGGAGCCCCCGGAGGTCACGGCGGAGGACATCCCCCTGGACGTGGTGTATGAGGACCGGGACGTCATCGTCGTCAACAAGCCCAAGGGCATGGTGGTCCACCCCGCCCCCGGGCATCCGGGGGGCACGCTGGTGAACGCCCTGATGGCCCGGTGCGGGGAGGAGCTGTCCGGCATCAACGGCGTCACCCGTCCGGGCATCGTCCACCGGATAGACAAGGACACCTCCGGCCTGCTCATCGCGGCGAAAAACGACGCCGCCCACAAATTTCTGGCCGCTCAGCTTGCCGGACACACCCTGTCCCGGACGTATGAGGCGGTGGTGGTGGGGACTCTCCGGGAGGACGCGGGCACCGTGGACGCCCCCATCGGCCGCCACCCCACGGACAGAAAAAAACAGTGCGTCACCGACAAAAACTCCCGCCCCGCCGTGACGCACTGGCGGGTGCTGGAGCGTTTTCCCGGGTACACCCACATCGAGTGCCGTCTGGAGACGGGCCGCACACACCAGATCCGGGTCCACATGGCCCACATCGGCCACCCGATTTTGGGGGACACGGTATACGGCGCGAAAAAGCCCTGGCCGGGACTGGAGGGCCAGTGCCTCCACGCCCGGAAGCTCCGGTTCGTCCATCCGGCCACCGGCCTTGAGATGGAGGCGGAGGCCCCGCTGCCGGAATATTTTACCGAAATATTGCGAAAACTGCGGGAGAAATCCCAGTAATTTGCAAAAACCGCCCGAAATCGGGCGGTTTTTGCGTAATGGCAAATTTAGCGTTGACTTGAAAGGAATAATGCGTTATTATAGGGACAGAATGGACGTTTTGGAAAAGCAACATGGATAAATTGGCCGGGAATATTATACTAATATCCATTTAAAATGAGACACCGAGCGGCGAGGATTTTTCGTGTCAGGCAAGGAAGACGCCGCAGGGAATACCCATTGGTATTTCCAAGGCGGCTGACGCCGCCGGGGTCCCCGGCGGGCAAAGCCCGCTGGGGAGAGGAGGAGCGATGCCAGCGCCTGAGGGCGAATACTTGGAGCCCGAGGCAAAGCGGCATCAGCGACGACGACGCGAAAAAGTCCGGCGCGAATGGCTTATTTTAATTGGATATTAGTATTAGTATAAGGTGAGAGACATGAGGACTGGGAAACGGGATATTTACGACTTGACGGGGCTGCCAAGACCCCGGGGCGCCGCCGGGACGCTGACGGCATACGTGCCGGAGGGGCCGGACATGGCGGGCGCCGGAGGGCGGCTGCGGCCGGGGGCGCTGATACTCCCCGGCGGGGGCTACACCCACTGTTCCCCCAGGGAGGCGGAGCCCATCGCCCTGAAATTCTGCGCCATGGGCTGGGCGGCCTTCGTGCTGGAGTACTCCTGCGCGCCCCACCTGTTCCCCACGGCCCTGCGGGAGGCCGCGGCGGCCATGGCGCACCTGCGGAAAAACGCCCCGGACATGGGGGTGGACCCGCACATGCTGGCGGCCGTGGGCTTTTCGGCGGGCGGGCACCTGGCCGGGACGCTGGGGACGCTGTTTGACGCGCCGGAGGTGTCGGATATCGCCGCCCCGGAGCTCATACGGCCCGACGCTTTGGGGCTGTGCTACCCCGTGGCGGTGAGCCACGGCCGGACCCATGCCGGGAGCTTTCAAAATCTCACCGGCGGCGACAGCGCGCTTTGGGAAAGGCTGAGTATAGACAAATTGGTCCGGCCGGATATGTGTCCCGTGTTTTTGTGGCACACCCGGGACGACCGGGCCGTGCCCTGCCGCAACAGCCTCGTGCTGGCGCAGGCCCTGGAGGATGCCGGAGTGCCCTTTGCCCTCCATATTTTCCCCCACGGGCGCCACGGGCTGGCCACCGCGGACATCATCACCAACGTCCAGGGCGATCTGCCCGCGGTCAGCGGCGGCGTCACGGGCTGGCCGGAGCTTATGATGGGCTTTTTCAACGAGATGGGACTTGCGATACACGACGGGGAGGTAAACGTATGAATTCAGTCCTCTATGTGGGCGAGCACGCCAAGACCTACGACGTGGTGTGGCACACCCACGAGGAGTGGGAGCTGGTGTACTGCACCGGTGGCGAGGGGGCCTTCAAATTCGAGAACGGCTCCACCATCAACTATAAGGAGGGGGACGTGGTGGCCATCCCGCCCAGGGCCCTACACGCCAACTCCTCCACCGACGGCTTTACGAATATCCACATGCGCATGGACGCCACGGCCTTTCACTCCAAGAGCCCGTTCCGGGTGTCCGACTCCGCCGACGGCCGTTTCCGCTTCACCTTCAGCGAGGCCCGTTATTACTACCAGGCCGACATCACAAAACGCGAGCTGGTGCTGGAGGCCCTGGGGGACCTCATCGCAAGCTACCTCATGGTATATCTCTCCAATTCCGGCTTCTCCGAGCCCGTGGAGCAGATACGCGTAAAGATCATGCACAGCTACACCCAGCCGGACTTCGCGCTGGACGCCGCCATCCGCCAGCTTCCGTTCCATTACGACTACCTCAGGAAGCTCTTCAAAAAGGAGGTGGGCGTCACCCCCCTGGAGTACATGACGGGCCTTCGGATGAAGAAGGCGGAGAGTATGCTCTCCTCCTCCTGGAGCCGGGACTACTCGGTGGCGGAGGTGGCGGAGATGTGCGGCTACTCGGACCCCCTCTACTTCTCCCGGGTCTTCAATAAGCACTTCGGCTGTTCGCCCTCGGCCTTCGCCAAGCGCAACCGGGCGGAGAAAACCAGGACGGTGTAGCTCTCATACGAATATCCACTTAAAAAAAGACATTCGCGCCGGACTTTTTCACGTCGTCGTCGCTGATGCCGCTTTGCCTCGGGCTCCAAGTATTCGCCCTCAGGCGCTGGCATCGCTCCTCCTCTCCCCAGCGGGCTTTGCCCGCCGGGGACCCCGGATGCGTCAGCCGCCTTGGAAATACCAATGGGTATTCCCTGCGGCGTCTTCCTTGCCTGACACGAAAAATCCTCGCCGCTCGGTGTCTCATTTTAAATGGATATTCGTATCAGGTCCGTTTTGTGAATAAGCAGTATCGAAAAAGCTATGGATTAATATGTATTGTGGCGGTATAATTATAAAATAATGGGCTAATTTTGTGCAAAGAGCACAAAAACCGCCCGCATCAAGAGGAGGGAAACCGAATGGAAGCTGACTGCACCCTCTGCATCCGGGGCCACGACCTGGGGGTCCGGGGCACGGAGGGCATCATCGCCAGAGTCCGGGAGCTGGGCCTTGACGGCCTGCAGCTTGTGTGCTACAAGTCCTATGACGACATCCCCTACGCCCCCGGGGCCATAACGCCGGAGCGGGCGCGGGAGATCGGGACGGCCCTGAATTTGGGCCACGCCTCGCCGCTGCTGCTGGGGGCCTACTTCAACCCCGTACACTCCGACCGCGCCAAGGCGCAGCGGTGCTTCGATATTTTCGCGGACTACCTTCGCGTGGCCCGCAATTTCGGCTGTATGTACGTGGGCAGCGAGACGGGCTCCTATAACGACGACAAGTGGACCTACAACCCCAAAAACCGCACGGAGGAGGCCTACGCGCAAGTCGCGGACACCTTCGGGCGCCTGGCGGACATCGCCGCGGAGAACGGGGTCAACATCGCCATGGAGGGCGCGGCGGGCCACGTCTGCTGGAGCCCGGACATCTTGAACGAGGTCATCGGGCGCATGGGGCGGCCCAATGTCTACGTCACCTTTGACCTATATAACTACATGGACGCCGGCAATCAGCGCCAGTACCTGGACATCCTTGACCGGGGGCTGGAGCTCTTCGGGCGGCGAATCAAGTTCTTCCACATGAAGGACTGCGTGCTGGGCTCCGGCGGCGCGGCGCCCAAGCAGGTGGGCTTCGGCAAGGGCGACCTTGACAAAGTGGAGATCCTGCGGCGCATCAAGGCCTCCGATCCCAACGCCATATTAGTGCTGGAGGGCACCACCGGCGAGGACATCCCCTTTGCTGTGAAGACCGTGAGAGAGATTTGGAAAACCGTTTAACATTTTCATATAGGAGGACACACAATGAAAATCAATTTTGACGTCCGTTACGCCAACCACCCCGACGACTCCAAGCGCTACGACACCGCGGAGCTGCGCAGACACTACCTCATCACCAACATCTTCGAGCCCGACTCCATCAACCTCACCTACTCCCACCAGGACCGCATCATCGCCGGCGGCATCATGCCGGTGGAGGAGGACCTGGTCCTGGGCTCCTTTAAGGAGCTGGCGGCCCCCTATTTCCTCCAGCGCCGGGAGCTGGGCGCCATCAACATCGGCGGCCCCGGCGTCATGGTGCTGGACGGCGTGGAATACAAGGTGGGCACCAAGGACGGCATCTACGTGGGCATGGGCACCAAGGAGCTGGTCTTTAAGTCCGAGGATAAGTCTGACCCCGCGAAATTCTACGTAAATTCCAGCCCCGCCCACCGCACCTGCCCCACCGTGCTCATCCCCATGGAGAAGGCCCGCTACAACCACCTGGGCAGCCAGGAGACGGTGAACGAGCGCATTTTGCGCCAGTACATCCACCCCGCGGTGTGCGAGAGCTGCCAGCTTTCCATGGGCATGACGGCGCTCCTCCCGGGCAACGTCTGGAACACCATGCCCTGCCACACCCATGAGCGCCGGATGGAGGTCTACCTCTATTTCGAGGTGGCCCCGGATCAGGCGGTATTCCACATGATGGGCACCGGCCAGGAGACGCGCCACATCGTCATGCACAACGAGGAGGCCGTCATCTCCCCGAGCTGGTCTATCCACACCGGCGTGGGCACCGCCAATTACACCTTTATCTGGGGCATGTGCGGCGAAAATCAGGACTTCGACGACATGGACGGCATCCCCACAAACGAACTGGCTTGAAAGCCCTGATGGGCTTTCAATGCCAATGGGGAACGTGCGGGTAAAAATTCTGAATTTTGCGAAATTCAGAATTTTTACCCTGCTGTCGCCCTGCGCGTGCCGCCGGGAAAAATATTGAATATAAGGATTTTTACAAGGAGGACCACTGATGAACACCATCGAGCGCTACGTAGAGCGGGTCATGGCCGAATCCACCCCCAGCACCCCCCTCTGGAACATTGAGAAGATAAAGGACGGCAAGATCAACGGCTGGAACTATATCGACGGCTGCATGATGATCTCGCTGCTCAATCTCTACAACATCACCGGTGAGAAGCGGTATTTTGACTTCGTGGACAATTTCATCGACTTCTACGTTCACGAGGACGGAACGCTCCTTGGCTACAGCGAGGAGGACTATAACCTGGACAACATCTGCGAGGGCCGGGTCCTCTTTGACCTCTACGCCGCCACGGGCAAGGAGAAGTACCGCAAGGCCATCGAGGTCCTCCACGGCCAGATCCTCCGCCAGCCCCGCACAGAGGAAGGCAATTTCTGGCACAAGGCCATCTACCCCAATCAGGTGTGGCTGGACGGCCTCTATATGGCCCAGGTGTTTTACACCCGCTACACCACGGAATTTGAAAACTGCGCCGGCTACGACGACATCCGCAGCCAATTCCGCACCGTCCACGAGAAGATGTTCGACCCGGAGACGGGCCTTTACCGCCACGGCTACGACGCCTCCAAAAAGGCCTTCTGGGCCGGGGAGGACGGCAAGAGCAAAAATCCGTGGCTCCGGTCCCTGGGGTGGTTTGCGGCGGCGTTGGTGGACGTCATCGGCTACATCGCCCCGGGGCACGAGGACTTCAAAAACGAGATGATCTCCATCGCCCGGGAGCTGGCCCACAGCCTCATCAAGTATGTGGACCCGGACACCGGTATGCTCTTCCAGGTCCCCAATCAGATCGGCCGGGAGGGCAACTACCCGGAGACTTCCGGCAGCGCCATGGTGGCCTACTTCTTCCTGAAGGGCGCGCGCCTGGGAATCCTGGAGTACAACTGCTGCCCGCGCGGCGAGGTCATTTTCCGCTCCATCTGCGACCGCTACCTCACCGAGCGGGACGGCAAGCTGAACCTGGGCGGCATATGCCTGGTGGCCGGCCTGGGCCCGGAGAACAACCGCCGCCGCGACGGGTCTTACGAGTATTACATCTCCGAGCCCGTGGTGGAGAACGACGCCAAGGGCGTGGCCCCGTTCCTGATGTGCTACACCGAGCACCTTTTAAGCCGCGAGCTGGACGAGGAGTAAAGGCACTGGCTTGAAAGGCTGACGCCTTTCAATGCCAAGGGGATACGTGCGGAGACGGCCTCTCGAATTCCGCGGAATTCGAGAGGCCGTCTCCTGCTGTTTTGCTCCGCGCACGGCCCGCGCCTTCCGGCAAACGCGAAACTCTCGACCCCGCCGTAGGGGCCGCCGTCCACCCGCCCGCCCAAAAGGCCGCTGACGCTGACCTCCAGCACCTCGGAAAGCTTATACTAATCCCTGATCAAAATCTCAAATTCGCGGCGGTCTTTTTCGCGCCATACTTCGTCAGCCTGCTTGGAAATACGAAAGTATTCCCTGCGCGCTCTTCCTCGTCTGACGCGAAAAATCCTCGCCGCTCGGTTTGAGCTTTTAATCAGGGATTCGTATTAATGAGCGTGTCCGCGTCGGGGACGGACAGGTTTTTCTCCCACTTGGAGACGGTCTGCCGCACCACGTGGAGCCGCACCGCCAGCTCCTCCTGGGAAAAGCCCGTCAGGGCTTTTTCGACAGGTTGGTATGCCCGCCGCGAAAGCGGCGGGCATAGATGCTTTACTTTTTAAATCCGTCCTTCAGCGCCACGGCGCGGTTGAAAACGAGCTTGTCCGGGGCGGAGTCCCTGTCGGCGGCGAAGTAGCCCAGGCGCAAAAACTGGAAGGAGTCCGTGGGCCGGGCGTCCTGGAGGGCCCTCTCCACCTTGCAGCCGGTGACGGTCTGGAGGCTGTCCGGGTTTATATGCTCCACGTAGGCGTCGCCGAAGGAGTCGGGGTCCGGGTCCAGGAAGAGGTTTGAGTACAGCCGCACCTCCGCGTCCGCGCAGTCGTCGGCGTCCACCCAGTGGAGCGTGGCGCCGCGGACCTTCCGGCCGTCGGCGGGGTCGCCGCCCCGGGAGTCCGGGTCGTAGGTACAGTGGATGGCGGTGACGTTTCCGGCCTCGTCCTTGTCGCAGCCGGTGCAGGTCACGAGATACGCGCCCTTCAGGCGGCATTCCGGGCCTCCCGGCGTCAGGCGCTTGTATTTGGGGGCGGGGACCTCCATGAAATCCTCCGCCTCCACCCAGAGATTCCGGGAGAAGCTGACCTTACGGACGCCGGCGGCCGGGTCGTTGGGGTTGTTTTCCACCTCCACCTCCTCGATCTGGCCCTGGGGGTAGTTGTCGATGACCAGCTTCACCGGGCGCAGCACCGCCATGCGCCGGGGGGCGTGGGCGTTGAGGTCGTCCCGCAGGCATGACTCCAAAAAGGCGTACTCCACGGTGGAGGTCACCTTGGCCACGCCGATCTTGTCGGTGAAGGTCCGAATGGACGCCGGGGTGTAGCCCCGCCGCCGAAGGCCGCACAGGGTGGGCATCCGGGGGTCATCCCAGCCGGAGACATAGCCCTCCTCCACCAGCCGGCGGAGCTTGCGCTTGCTCATCACGGTGTTGGTGATGCCGAGGCGCGCAAACTCGATCTGCCGGGGCCTGGAGGGCACGTCCACGTTGTTGATCACCCAGTCGTAAAGGGGCCTGTGGTCCTCGTACTCCAGGGAGCACAGGGAGTGGGTGATGCCCTCTAAGGCGTCCTGGATGGGGTGGGCGAAGTCGTACATGGGGAAGATGCACCACTTTGTGCCCTGGCGGTGGTGCTCAATGTAGCGGATGCGGTAGAGCACCGGGTCGCGCATGTTGAAATTCCCGGAGGCCAGGTCTATCTTTGCCCGGAGGGTGTACTTCCCCTCAGGGAATTCCCCGTTTTTCATCCGCTGAAAGAGGTCCAGAGACTCCTCCACGGGCCGGTCGCGCCAGGGGGAGCGGGCGGGGACGTTGGTGTCGCCCCGGTACTCCTTGAATTCCTCCGGCGTCAGCTCGCAGACGTAGGCCAGGCCCTTTTTTATGAGCCCCACCGCCAGCTCGTAGGTCTTTTCAAAGTAGTCCGAGCCGTAGAAGAACCGGTTGTCCCAGTCGAAGCCCAGCCAGTGGATGTCCTCCTTGATGGCGTCCACATACTCTGTGTCCTCTTTCGCGGGGTTGGTGTCGTCCATGCGCAGGTTGCAGATGCCGCCGAAGCGCTCCGCGGTGCCGAAGTCGATGCAAAGGGCCTTACAGTGGCCGATGTGGAGATACCCGTTGGGCTCCGGCGGGAAACGGGTGTGGACCTGCATCCCCTCGAACCGCCCGCCGGGGGCGATGTCCTCCTCAACGAAGGCCTCGATAAAATTCCTGCTGTCAGTGTCAGCCATACGCGTCGTCCTTTCAATTCAAGTGAAGATAATTATAGTAAAAGCCGCGGCCAAAGTCAAGACGGACGGGGACTTTTGCGGTAAACCCGTGGTTTATGCGTATGTATATATTATAATGTATAGCGCGAATCTTGGGGCAAAATGGCCCCTCAAAAAATTTTTCGGATTTTTTGAAAAAAGGTGTTGACAAATCCGCGGCGTTGAGGTATATTAATCAAGCTGTCGCGAACGACAGTGACCAGATTCGAAAAAAACCTTGAGAAAGTGAAAAAAACACTTGACAAGGGGGTTCGGATGTGGTAATCTAAAAGTCCGCTGAGCCTTTTAGGGCCCGCGGGAATGCACCTTGCGAATTAAACAATGTAAG
>CANROF010000014.1 GCA_947632155.1 uncultured Oscillospiraceae bacterium | reverse complement strand
GCTCCTTTCTATCAATCATGTCATTTCGAGATTTCTTTTTTCCCGTCTTCCCATTTTTCATCCGGCCCAAAGAGCGGCAGCGGGGCGTACAGCCGCAGATAGTTTGACTCGGACTGCATCAGCGTCCGGGCGAGCATCAGGAAAGGGATCAGCTTCCAAGGCTCTGACACCTCATAGACTTTGGTGTCACCCTCCTCCAGCTCAAGCTCCATGGAGGATACCAGCTCCAACTCCGCAAGCGCCTGAAGCAGCTCCTCCACGTCCTCCCGCGCCATTTGCAGATGCTTCGTCACAACGCTTGCAGAGAACCAGCCGATTTTCCGGTTATAGATGTACTCCACCAGCTCCAGGCAGCCCGGCTTTGCCAAGAGCCCAAAGAGCTGCCGGTATGCCTCCTTCGGCGCAAGCCACTTCGCCCAGCCGTCCTTGGGCCTTGGCCAGAGCGTCACGAAGGACAGGTCCTCGGCGTGAACGTCAAAGAGAATGCCGCCCTCCACCGCGATTTGCGAAAGCATAAGCTGATATGTAACGTCGCCGGAGGCAATCTGGCAGGAATCAAGATAGCCCCATCTGGGCAGGTTGATCTCACCGAACTCGTCTGATATGAAGTGCTCTCTGGAGGACCAAACCAGCCGGCAGAACTGATCTATCCGCTCCTTGGCCGGGAATCCCCGGAGCCAGCGGCCCACCGCCTCCGCCGGGTCCTCCGGTGTGCCGCCCTCCATACCGAAGAGGGCGTCGATGGTCACGCCGAGCTGCCTCGACAGCACCGGCAGCAGCTCCACGTCCGGCGCGCCGCCCTTCTCCCACTTACCCACGGCCTGATAGGACACCCCCACCAGCTTCCCAAGCTGCTCCTGGGTGAGCCCCCGCTCCTTTCGCAGAGCGGCTATGCGTTCGCTTAATATATTCGGCATTTCATGCACCGTCCTTTCGCTTGATGATTGCATTATAGCAAAAATTACAGTTGCATTCAATAGAGGCGTTTTTGCGCTATTTCAACCGAGGGTTGCATCCAAGGCCGTCTTTCAGCAAAAAAGCGCCCCGAAGGACGCTTTTTTCTATTCTTGGTGTTTCATACGAATCCCTGATTAAAAGCTCAAACCGAGCGGAGAGGATTTTACGCGTCAGACGAGGAAGATTGCGCAGGGAATACTTTCGTATTTCCAATTTGCAAAAAACCGTGTTTTTTTCCACAAAAAAGCGGGGCCGCGAAAAAACACGTCTCTGCCGATGTGTTTTTTCACAGCCCCCTTACATAAATAACGTTTCCGCTTATTGCAGGGCGTCGTAGCCCTCCTCGCCGGTGCGGACTTTGACTACGTTTTCCACGCCGTAGACGAAGATCTTGCCGTCGCCGATGCTGCCGGTGTAGAGGACCTTGCGGGCGGTGTTGATGACGTCGCTGACGGGGACCTTGCTCACCACGATGTCAACCTGGACCTTGGGCAGGAGCTGTATTTCCACGGGGACGCCGCGGTAGTAGCGGGGGTGGCCCTTCTGGATGCCGCAGCCCATGACGTTGGTGACGGTCATGCCCGTGACGCCGATGCCCTCCAGGGCGTTTTTAAGCTGCTCGAAGCGGGCCATGTTCATGATAATCTCCACCTTGTAGATGGGCTGCGCGGGGTGGGTGTCGGAGGTCCGGCCGTAGATGGGCACGGCCTCGTCCATCGTCGCCTTCCCGTCGGCGGGGGTCACCGCCTCCACGGGGACGGAGGACGCCGCCAGGGAGTAGACGCTGAGATTCTGGGGCGTCACGAAGTCGGCGTAGGCGGAGACTAAGCCGTGCTCCGCGATGTCCAGGCCCTCCAGCTCCTCCTCGGCGCTGACCCGGAGGCCGTGGACGCACTTGCCGATGACCTTGAAGACCAGGAACATCATGACGACGGTCCAGGCCAGAATGCACACGATGCCGAGGCACTGTACGCCGAGCTGCCTGAAGCCCCCGCCGTAAAAGAGGCCCTTGGTGCCGTACTTCTCGTTGCAGGCGAAGAGCCCCACGGCCAGGGTCCCCCAGAGCCCGTGGACGCCGTGGACGGAGAAAGCGCCCACCGGGTCGTCGATCTTCACCTTCTGGTCGATGAAGTTCACGGACTCCACCACCAGCACGCCGGACACCGCGCCGATGACGGCGGCGCCGATGGCGTCCACACTGGCGCAGCCGGCGGTGATGGCCACCAGGCCCGCCAGGGAGGCGTTGAGGCACATACTGACGTCGGGCTTGCCCGTCCGGGCCCAGGTGTAGATCATGCACACGCAGGTGGCCACGGAGGGGGCGATGGTGGTGGTGCCCAGGATCTGCGCCATTTCCGTAAGGTCCGCCGCCGCCGCGGCGTTGAAGCCGTACCAGGCAAACCACAGCATAAAGACGCCCAGGGCCGCCAGGGTCATGGAGTGGCCGGGGATGGCGTTGACCTTGGTCTTCCCGTCCTTGTCCTTGGTGTACTTGCCGATGCGGGGACCCACCAGCCAGGCCCCGATGAGGGCCGTCCAGCCGCCCACCATGTGGATGACGGCGGAGCCGGCAAAGTCGATGAACCGGAGCTCCGAGAGCCATCCGCCGCCCCAGGCCCAGCCGGCCTCAATGGGGTAGATGACGAGGCTTATGACGCCGGAGTAGATGCAGTAGGCGGAGAATTTTGTCCGCTCCGCCATGGAGCCGGACACGATGGTGGCCGCCGTGGCGCAAAAGACGAGCTGAAAGACGAAGCTGCGCCAGTCCGCGCCGTCAAAGTCGGTGAAGAGCTGCCAGTTCGGCTTGCCGATGAGGCCGAAAAAGACGTGCTCGCCCATCATGATGCCATAGCCCAAAAGGCTGAACACCACCGTGCCGATGCAGAAATCCATCAGGTTCTTCATGATGATGTTCCCGGCGTTTTTGGCCCGGGTCAGGCCCGTCTCCACCATGGCGAAGCCGCCCTGCATGAAGAACACCAAGATCGCGCCTACGAGATACCATACGGACATATCCATTTTTTGTTTCCTCCTGAAAATCAGATTTTCCGAAGGCCCCCACCCTTGCGGGTCTGCGGAGAGATTAAGATATAAAAAGAGCGGCGGTAAAAAGCACCGTCGCTCTTTTTTGACATGAACAATAATAAATAAATGCGTCGCAGACTTCGCGCCCGCAGGCGCGAATAATTTTAATCAAATTTTCAAGGACATGCGCCTTGAAAATTTGCCCTTTTAGGTCCCCGGAGTGTGCGGCCCTGCGGGCCGTGCCCGCAGGGGACCGGCATATTCCCTTTGGCATTGAAAGGGCAACGCCCTTTCAAGCCAGTTAAATAAGATTCGTATATCCCATTAAGAATTCATCCACCTGACGGGCCGCGGCGCGGCCCTCGGCGATGGCGTGGACGACGAGAGACTGCCCGCGCCGGGTGTCGCCGGCGGCGAAGACGTTGGGGAGGGAGGTGCGGAACCCCTCGTGGGTGGCGATGTTGCCCCGGGCGTCGGTGGCGAGGCCGAAGGCCTCCGGGATGTAGCTCTCCGTCCCCACAAAGCCCGCCGCGATGAGCAAAAGCTCACAGGGCAGCGTCTCCTCGGAGCCCTCCACCGGGACCATCACGGTCCGGCCGTTCTCACTCCGGGGCATCAGGGAGACGGTGACGATCTCCTTTATATTCCCGTCCTCCCCGGCCGCGATCTCCTTCACCGTGCGCTGGTAAAGGCGCGGGTCATGTCCGAAGACGGCGATGGCCTCCTGCTGGCCGTAGTCGGTCTTTTCCACCCGGGGCCACTCGGGCCAGGGGTTGTTCTCCCCCCGCTCCTTGGGGGGACGGGGCATCATCTCAAGCTGGGTGACGCTGGCGCAGCCGTGGCGCACGCAGGTCCCCACGCAGTCGTTGCCCGTGTCGCCGCCGCCCACCACCACCACGTTTTTGCCGCGGGCGGAGATGTACGTCCCGGCCTTGAGGTTGCTGTCCAGAAGGCTCTTGGTGGTGGAGGTCAAAAAGTCCACGGCGAAGTATACGCCCCCGGCGTCCCGCCCCGGGACCTTCAGGTCCCGGGCCTTTTTGGCCCCGCAGCAGAGGATCACGGCGTCGAACACCGCCGCCAGCCCCCCCGCGGCCACGTCGCGCCCGACGTCGGCGTTTGTCTTGAACTCCACGCCCTCGGCGCGCATCAGCTCCACCCGTCGGTCGATGACGGATTTTTGGAGCTTCATGTTGGGGATGCCGTACATGAGCAGACCGCCCACCCGGTCGGCCTTTTCAAAGACCGTCACGGAGTGGCCCCGGTGATTGAGCTGGTCCGCGGCGGCGAGGCCCGCGGGGCCGGAGCCCACCACCGCCACGCGCTTTCCGGTGCGGACCTTGGGGATGTCGGGCCGGACGATGCCGGAGGCGTAGGCGTTCTCCACAACAAAGAGCTCGTTTTCCCGGACCGTCACCGCGTCCCCGTGGAGGGCGCAGGTGCAGGCCGCCTCGCAAAGAGCGGGACACACCCGGCCCGTGAACTCCGGGAAGTTGTTGGTCTTGCGCAGGCGCTTGTAGGCCTCCTCAAAATTGCCGTGGTACACAAGGTCGTTCCACTCCGGGGCCATGTTGTGGAGGGGGCACCCGGTGAACGCCCCGCCAAGGGCGATGCCCGACTGGCAGAAGGGCACGCCGCAGTCCATGCACCGGGCGGCCTGGCGTATCCGGGCGTCCCGGGAGAGGGGCGGATGGAACTCGTTGAAGCTCTTTATCCGCTCCAGGGGCTCCACGGAGCCGTTATTTTCCCGGTTGTATTCCATAAATCCGGTAGCTTTTCCCATATTACGCCTCGCCCCCTCTGGTGATCAGGTAAAATGCCTCCTCCTGGGCGGCCTCGTAGCCCATGCCCCGCTCCTCAAACTGGGAGATGGCCCGGAGCATCCGGTCGTAGTCCCGGGGCATGATCTTCTTGAAAAGCTCCACGCTCCCGGCAAAGCCGTCCAATATCTCCCTGGCCCGGGCGGAGCCCGTGGCCCTCCAGTGCTCCTCGATGAGGGCGTGGAGCTCCTCGATGTCGTGCTTTTCGGACAGCGGCATGAGGTCCACCATGGACTTGTTCACCCGCTTGTAGAGGTCCCGCTTGCCGTCCCAGACGTAGGCGATGCCGCCGGACATACCGGCCGCGAAATTCCGCCCCACGGGGCCCAGGACCGCCACGCGGCCGCCGGTCATGTACTCGCAGCCGTGGTCGCCCACGCCCTCCACCACGGCGTAAGCGCCGGAGTTGCGGACGGCGAAGCGCTCCCCGGCAAGGCCGGCGATAAACGCCTTCC
This sequence comes from uncultured Oscillospiraceae bacterium, assembly GCA_947632155.1. Classification (GTDB taxonomy): domain Bacteria; phylum Bacillota; class Clostridia; order Oscillospirales; family Oscillospiraceae; genus RUG626. The sequence continues at coordinate 43,356 of CANROF010000014.1, read as the reverse complement.
CCGCCGTGGCGCCGTAGAGGGCCACGTTGCCGATGATGATGTTCTCCCCGGCCTTATACCGGGCGCTCTCCGGGGGCCGCACGGTGAGCTTTCCGCCGGAGAGGCCCTTGCCGAAGTAGTCGTTGGAGTCGCCGACCAAGTTCAGCGTCAGCCCCCTGGGGATGAAGGCCCCGAAGGACTGTCCCCCCGCGCCGCGGCAGTTCACCGTGAAGGCGTCCTCGGGCAGGGTATTTTTGTATTTCCGGGTGATCTCGGAGCCCAGGATGGCCCCGAAGGCCCGGTCGGTGTTGCCGACCTCGATGTCCAGGGAGGCGGAGCCCTTGTCCAGGTCCAGCTTTGGCAGGAGCTGGGCCAGGTCCTTTGTCCTCTCCAGGCCGAAATCGTACACCGCGTCCGCCTCAAAGTGCTGGGGGACGGAGTATTCGCTCCTGAGCAGGGAGGAGAGGTCCACGCTGGCCGCCCGGTGGGTGACCTGCTTTTCCCGGACCTTCAAAAGGTCCGTGCGGCCCACCAGCTCGTTCACCGTGCGCACGCCGAGGCGCGCCATGATCTCCCGGAGCTCCTGGGCCACGAAGCGCATGAAATTCATGACGTACTCGGGCTTGCCGCAAAATCTCTTCCGCAGCTCCGGGTTTTGCGTGGCGACGCCCATGGGGCAGGTGTCCAGGTTGCACACCCGCATCATGACGCACCCCAGGGTGATGAGGGGCGCGGTGGCGAAGCCGAATTCCTCGGCCCCCAGCATACAGGCGATAGCCACGTCCCGGCCGGTCATGAGCTTGCCGTCCGTCTCGATGCGGACCCGGCGGCGCAGGCCGTTTTGCACCAAGGTCTGGTGTGTCTCCGCCACGCCCAGCTCCCAGGGGAGCCCCGCGTCGTGGATGCTCGTCTTGGGGGCCGCGCCGGTGCCGCCGTCGTAGCCGGAGATGAGCACCGTCTGGGCCCCGGCCTTGGCAACGCCCGCGGCGATGGTGCCGACGCCCGCCTCGGAAACGAGCTTCACCGCGATGTCGGCATAGCGGTTGGCGGACTTCAAATCGTATATCAATTGGGCTAAATCTTCAATGGAGTAGATGTCGTGGTGGGGCGGGGGAGAGATCAGGGCCACGCCGGGGGTGGAGTAGCGGGTCTTGGCGATCCAGGGGTAGACCTTCTTCCCCGGCAGGTGCCCGCCCTCCCCGGGCTTGGCGCCCTGGGCCATTTTGATTTGAATCTCCCGGGCGGACACCAGGTATTCGCTGGTGACGCCGAAGCGCCCGGAGGCCACCTGCTTGATGGCGGAGCCCCGGATCGTGCCCAGCCGCTCGGGCAGCTCGCCGCCCTCGCCGGAGTTGGACTTGCCATGGAGGGTGTTCATGGCCACAGCCAGGCACTCGTGGGCCTCCTGGGAGATGGAGCCGTAGGACATGGCGCCGGTCTTGAAGCGCTTCACGATCTCGTCCACGCTCTCCACCTCGTCGATGGGGATACCCTCCGCGGGGTAGTCGAAGCGCAGAAGCCCCCGGAGGGTGTGGGGCACGGCGTCGGAGTCCACCCGGGCGGAGTACTCCTTGAAGAGCTTGTAGTCCCCGGCCCGCGTGGCCCGCTGGAGGGTGAGGATGGTGAGAGGATCGTACATGTGGTCCTCCTTGTCCTCGCCGGAGCGCAGGGAGTGGACGCCGGTGGAGTCCAGGGTGGGGTCCACGCCGAGGCCCAGGGGATCGAAGGCCCGGGAGTGGCGGTATTCCACGCCCTCGCCGATCTCCTCCAGGCCCACGCCGCCCACACGGGAGACGGTGTTGGTGAAGTATTTGTCGATGACCTCTTTTTTGATGCCCACGGCCTCAAAGATCTGGGCCGACTGGTAGGACTGGATGGTGGAGATGCCCATTTTGGAGGCGATCTTCACGATGCCGTGGAGCACCGCCAGGTTGTAGTCGTCCACCGCGGCGTAAAAGTCCTTGTCCAGCATGGATTTTTCAATGAGCTCCGCGATGCACTCGTGGGCCAGGTAGGGGTAGACCGCCCGGGCGCCGTAGCCCAAGAGCGTGGCGAAGTGGTGGACGTCCCGGGGCTCGCCGGACTCCAAAATAACGGACACGGCGGTGCGCTTTTTCGTGCGGACCAGGTACTGCTCCATGGCGGAGACAGCGAGTAAGGACGGTATCGCCACGTGGTTTTCGTCCACGCCCCGGTCCGAGAGGATGATGATGTTGGCCCCGTTCCGGTAGGCCCTGTCGCAGGCGATAAAGAGCCTGTCAACAGCCCGCTCCAGGGGGGTGTTTTTGTAGTAGAGGATGGAGACAGTCTCCACCTTGAAGCCGGGCTTGTTCATGGAGCGTATTTTCAGCATGTCCACGCCCGAGAGGATGGGATTGTGAATCTCCAGCACCCGGCAGTTTTCGGGCCTGTCGCACAGGAGGTTGCCGTCGGAGCCCACGTAGACGGTGGTGTCCGTGACGATCTCCTCCCGGATGGCGTCGATGGGGGGATTGGTCACCTGGGCGAAGAGCTGCTTGAAGTAGTTGAATAGGGGCTGGTGCTTCTCGCTGAGCACCGCCAGGGGGATGTCCGTGCCCATGGCGGCGGTCTGCTCGCTGCCTGTGCGGGCCATGGGGAGGATGACGCCCCGCACGTCCTCGTAGGTGTAGCCGAAGGCCTTGTAGAGCCGGTCCCGCTGGTCCTGGGAGTGGATGGGCACCTTTTTGTTGGGGATGGGCAGCTCCCGCAGGCGCACAAGGTTGGCGTCCAGCCACTCGCCGTAGGGCTGGGAGGCGGCGTAGCGGGCCTTCAGCTCCTCATCGGAGATGATGCGCTTCTCCACGGTGTCGGCCAAGAGCATCCGCCCGGGCTGGAGCCGCCCCTTTTGCCGGATACGCTCCTCGGGGATGTCCAGGACCCCCACCTCGGAGGACAGGATTAGGTAGTCGTCGTCGGTGACGTAGTAGCGCGCGGGCCGCAGGCCGTTGCGGTCCAGCACCGCGCCCACCCGGTCGCCGTCGGAGAAGAGCACCGCTGCGGGGCCGTCCCAGGGCTCCATCATGGTGGCGTAGTAGTGGTACATGTCCTGCTTGGCGCTGTCGGCGGAGAGGTCCGCGTGCTGCCAGGGCTCGGGCAGGAGGATCATCACGGCCATGGGGAGCTCCATGCCGCTCATCATCAAAAATTCCAGGGTGTTGTCCAGCATGGCGGAGTCCGAGCCGTTGGGATTCACCACCGGGAGGATGCGGTCCATGTAGGGCTCCAAAATGTCGGAGCGCATCGTCTCCTCCCGGGCCACCATGCGGTCGATGTTGCCCCGGATGGTGTTGATCTCGCCGTTGTGGAGGATGAGCCGGTTGGGGTGGGCCCGCTCCCAGCTCGGGTTGGTGTTGGTGGAAAAGCGGGAGTGTACGAGGGCGATGGCGGAGCGGTAGTCCGGGCTTTGGAGGTCCAGGTAGAACCTGCGGAGCTGGTGGACCAGGAACATCCCCTTGTAGACCACGGTGCGGGAGGAGAGGCTCAGCACATAGGTGTTGTCGTTGGACTGCTCAAACTCCCGGCGTATGACGTAGAGGAGCCTGTCAAAGGGCAGGCCCCGCTCCACGTTCTCCGGCCTTTTGATGAAGCACTGGGCGATGTAGGGCATACAGTCCAGGGCCTTTTTCCCCAAAATGGAGGGGTCCACCGGCACGTCCCGCCAGCCCAGGAACTCGAGCCCGTCCTTGGCGGCGATGATCTCCAGCATCCGCTTGGCCTGGCTGCGGGCCACGATGTCCCGGGGGAAGAAGAACATCCCCAGGCCGTAGTCCCGCTCGCCGGGGAGCTCCAGCCCCAGACGCGAAGCGGCCTTTTTAAAAAAGCTGTGGCTGATCTGGAGCATGATGCCCACGCCGTCGCCCGTCTCCCCGGCGGCGTCACGTCCCGCCCGGTGCTCCAGGCGCTCCACGATCTTCAAAGCGTCGTCCACCGTCTTGTGGGTCTTGACGCCCCTGAGGCTCACCACCGCGCCGATGCCACAGGCGTCGTGCTCAAACCGCGGGTCGTAGAGGCCCGTATTTTGTTTTGTCTGATTATCTGACATATCCCATCACGTCCTTGTTGTGGGGTAGGAGGTTTCAATTTTAGTAAGTATTTGTAAATGAATATTAGTATTACATTTCCAGTATCTGCCGCGCAGTCTCGGGGAGCTTCATGCCTGTCTCCATGCTGCGCTTCTGGAGATAGCGGTGGGCCTCCGCCTCGGTAAAGCCCCGGGACTCCATCAAGAGCTCCTTGGCCCGGCGTATCATCTCCCGCTCCTCCTCGCTGCGCTGGGGGAGCTGGGCCCGGGCGGTTATCTCGTCAAGCTGAATGAGGATATTGACGCTGCCCCGGAGCTCCGCGGCGGAGATGGGAATGGGCAGCTTGAAGGTGTCCGGGTCGTCCATGAGCTCAAGCTGCGACTGCTTTGCCAGGACCAGAAATTTCGCCATGCCGTGGAGCTCGTGGGCGAGCTGTCCCGACGACATGTCCGTCAGCTTGTGGCCGCATATGACCACGCCGGAGCCCATGGTCTTCACCGCTCTCAGGACCTCCGCCCCGGAGCGGCAGCGGTAGCGCACCGCGATGCCGGAGCGCTCCAGCATATCGGCGATCTTGTCCCTGGATTCGTCCTTTTCAAAGGCGACAACTGTACGTATCACGGGTTTTCACCCCCAAATGCGATAGGGGCGGGCGCCAAGCCCGCCCCGGAAAGCTCATTATTCAATATTTTTCCCGGCGGCATGTACGTCGGGAAAAACACCGCACGTTCCCCTTGGCCTTGAAAGGCCGGAACGGCCTTTCAAGCCAGATCAGTAGGTTACAATGTACTTGTCGATCTCCCAATCGGAGACGTAGGTCCTGTAGGCGTCCCACTCCTTGCGCTTGCCCTGGGTGTACTGCTCCATGACGTGCTCGCCAAGGGTCTGGCAGATGAGCTCATCCTTTTCCAGCTCCTCGATGGCCTCGTGGAGATTCCCGGGCAGGGAGTGGATGCCGTGGGCGTGGCGGGTCTTGCGGTCCATGGCGAAGATGTTCTCGGTGATCTCCGCCGGGGGCGTCAGGCCCTTCTCAATGCCGTCGAGGCCGGCGGCCAGGCAGCAGGCCAGCTCCAGGTAGGGGTTGCAGGAGGGATCGGGGCACCGGAGCTCCACGCGGGTGGACTGCCCCCGGGCGGCGGGGATTCGGATGAGGGCGGAGCGGTTGGAGGCGGACCAGGCCAGATAGCAGGGGGCCTCGTATCCGGGCACCAGCCGCTTGTAGGAGTTCACCAGCGGATTCGTGATGGCCGCCATGCCCCGGACGTGGGCCAGAAGGCCGGCGATGAAGCTGTAGCACTCCTTGGAGAGGCCCCTGGGGTCCGCGGGATCGTAGAAGACGTTCTTGCCGTCCTTGAAGAGGGACATATTGGTGTGCATACCGGAGCCGTTGATGCCGAAGATGGGCTTGGGCATGAAGGTGGCGTGCAGGCCGTTCTTCTGGGCCACGGTCTTCACCGCCAGCTTGAAGGTCATGATCTTGTCGGCGGCGCGGAGGGCCTCGTCGTACTTAAAGTCGATCTCGTGCTGACCGGCGGCCACCTCGTGGTGGGAGGCCTCGATCTCAAAGCCCATGGCCTCGAGGTTGAGGCAGATCTCGCGCCGGGTGCCCTCGCCGTGGTCGAGAGGCCCCAGGTCGAAATACCCCGCCTCGTCGCCGGTCTTGGTGGTGGGACGGCCCTCGTCGTCCGTCTCAAAGAGGAAGAACTCGCACTCGGGGCCCACGTTGAAGCTGTAGCCCAGGTCCGCGGCCTTCTTGAGCTCCTTCTTCAGAACGCCCCGGGGGTCGCCCACAAAGGGCGTTCCGTCGGGATTGTAGACGTCGCAGATGAGCCGCGCCACCTTGCCGTACTGGGGCCGCCAGGGCAGGACGGTGAAGCTGTCAAGGTCGGGATAGAGATACTGGTCGGACTCATGGATGCGCACGAAGCCCTCGATGGAGCTTCCGTCGATCATGATCTGGTTGTTCACGGCCTTCTGAATCTGGCTTTTGGTGATGGCGACGTTCTTGAGCTGTCCGAAAATGTCGGTGAACTGCATACGGATGAACTCTACGTCCTGCTCCTCCACCATGCGGATGATGTCTTCCTTACTGTAATGGCTCATGGGAAAGCTCCTTTCGGTATATAACAATGATTGTTGGTATTGTAGCATATAACCTCAAAAAGAGCAACGGAGTTTTCTGCGAAAAGCCCCGTTGCTCTCACGGCACATTATATGACGGCTTTAGAAGCGTGTCAAATAAAAAATTGCAGTTTTAAGAGTTTTTGTGGAGTTAAACATAGTGGATTTGCAATTCGCGGCAATATTTCGTGCAAAATGAAGCCCCCTAAACCGCCGGACCTCTTACCGGGACCCAGACAGCGGCCAAAAAAGGGCCGCCTTTTGGGCGGCCCCTCGGGGGTTACGGGTGATTTTTTCATTCCGGCTGCTGTTCGGCGGGGGATTCGGCGCCGCTGTCCTCGGAGGCGCCGCTGTCGTTGGGGGCGGTCTGGGCGAGCCTGGCGATGACCACGAAGCGGCCGTTTTTGGTGTGGTCGTTGCAGGTGATGAGCGTCAGGAGCTGGTCGCCGAAGTTGGCCTCCACGCCGGTGTCATAGAGGGCCGCCTCCCGGGCCTGGCGCACGAATTCGTCGAAAGTCTCCTGGTCCGTCAGCTCGTTGTAGGCGTAATACTTGAAAACGCCCTCCTCGTTCACGTGGTAGACCTGGGTGTAGAAGGCGGACAGCACCTCATAGTCGCCCAGCTTATCCAGCGTGTCAAACTGGATAATGGGGTGCTCGCGCCACCAGGACTCCCTGGCGTATTTCATGAGCGTGGCGAACATGGTGCCGTTGGTCATGTGGTGCCCGTAGACGATGTAATTCCCGCAGTCGGTGTAGCAGTTCCACGCCAAAAACGGGCAGCCGCTGTAGGAGTAGGAGCCGTCGAACGCCCGGTGCAGGTAGTGCTCCGGGTCATCCGGCGTGTGCATCACGGGGAAATTTATGTCCGTGCCCTCGATACATATCCAGCCGAACATGTCCTCGTTCTGTTCATAGAGCAGGTCATACCGCCCGGCGGTGTCCGTCTGGCCGGAGGGGTGGGGCAGGACCTCCGGGAGCGCCCCGGGCTCGCCGCTGTCGCCGCCGTCGTCGCCGGGCTCCGGGGCCTGGGGTTCATCGGGGGGGACGGGCGCGTCGGGCTGCGTCTCCGCCGGGTCCTGGGGCGCGGAGACTTGGGGGAGGGGGGCCCTGGCGGGCAGTTGGGAGACGAGGGCCTCAAAGGCCCGCTCCTCCCGCGCCTGGCGGACAAGGCGCGTCACCACCATGTAGGAGGAGACGCAGAACACCGCGAGGCACAAAAGCCCCAAGACGACAAGTATGGTCCTCCTGGTTTTCGTATTGGGTCTGGAACGCTTCACCGGACAATTCCTCCTTTGCCGGCGCCGGAGCGGCGCTCCGGCGATGACGCGGCCTCCGGTCCGTCAGCCCAGGCGCCGCTTTAGCTGCTCGGGGTTGGAGGCGTAGCTTATGGCGGTGTCCCTGTCGATGAGGCCGTTTTTGAAGAGATTGAGTATGGACTGGTCCATGGAGATCATGCCCTCGGCGCTGCCGGAGGCGATGGCGTTGTCTATCTGGTGGGTCTTGCTGTCCCGGATGAGGCTCCGGATGGCGCTGTTGGAGTGCATGATCTCAAAGGCCGGGACCATGCCGCCGTCCCGGGCGGGGATGAGCTGCTGGGAAACCACGGTGTGCAGGACGGTGCTGAGCTGGATGCGTATCTGGGCCTGCTGTACCGGCGGGAAGGAGTCGATGATTCGGTCCACGGTGTTCACCGCGTCGCTGGTGTGGAGTGTGGCGATGAGCAGGTGCCCCGTCTCCGCCGCGGTCATGGCGGTGCGGATCGTCTCGTGGTCGCGCATCTCGCCAAGGAGTATCACGTCCGGGGCCTGCCGGAGGCACGCCCTGAGGGCCGTGAGGTAGCTTTCGGTGTCGATGGCGATCTCCCGCTGGCTTATGATGCTCCTCTGGTCGCGGTGCAGGTACTCGATGGGGTCCTCAAGGGTGATGACGTGGCAGCTCCGGGTGCGGTTAATCTGGTCGATGACGCAGGCCTGGGTGGTGGACTTGCCGCTGCCGGCGGTGCCGGTGACCAGGACCATGCCGTGGTCAACGGCGGAGAGCTTCATGACCTCCTCGGGGATGTGGAGGCTCCGCCAGTCCGGGATGTCGAAGGCCACCACCCGGACCACGGCGGCCATGGAGCCGCGCTGGCGGTAGGTGTTGACCCGGAAGCGCGCAAGCCCGCCCACGGCGAAGGAGAAGTCGTCGTCGCCGCTCTCCAGGTAGCGGCGCATGTCCCGCTTTGCGTGGGCGTAGAGGTCCGTCAGCAGACGCTCCGTCTCCTGGGGGAAGACCTTTTCGTCATTGATGTTCCTGATGGCCCCCTTGACCTTGTAGCTCACGGGGCCGCCGGCGACGATGAAGAGGTCCGAGGCCCCGTCCTCCACCGCCGCGCGAAGATAATCGAGAATTTCCATAGAAATATGACTCCTTATCGTATCAGTTGCCGTCCCAGACGGTGATGCTGTCGTCCGGCTCCCACTGGGCGGAGGACACCGCCTGCCAATAGCGGATCTCATAGCTGTCTCCCAGCCCGCCCCGGAAAAGGACGGCCACCCGAAGCACCTGGGTGGGGGAGATGGGGCAGGCGTACTGGGCTGAGAGGAAGCTGTCCCCCACGCCGCTGGCGAGGGGCAGGTCCGTGACCGTCACGCCGTCGGGGACCTCCCCCCGGCGCAGCCGGGCCAGGATGGCCTCCGCCGCGCTGTCCGCGTCAAAATACCCCTTGACCGTCTCGGCCGAGGCGTCGGAGAGGCGCTTGTCGGCCTGGACGGTGGACATGGACAGCAGCGCGAACACCGTAAGGCACAGCACCGCGAAGATGACAAGAAGGGAGCTCCCCCCCACCGCGGGGGGCGAGAAGCGCTTTTTTTCCCCGTTCACGCGCCCACCTCCGTCTGCCAGGCCACGGTGACCTCAAACAGGATGTCCCCGCCGGATATGTCCTCCATATAGACCCGCGCCCAGGCAAGGCCGGGCACGCCGCTTTCCTGTCCCTCCGCCCGGAGGACCCAGGCCGCGCCGTCCGCGCCGCAGGGCTCCAGATTGCCGTTATAAAAGCCGGTGAGGGCGCCGGCGGCGTTTTTTTCAAGTCCCGCGGCCTCCGCCGCGGCGGCCAGGACCGAGGCGGCGTCGCCGCCGGTCCTCCGGCCCTCATATTTCACTGTCTCGGCGGCGTTCTGGACCTCCACCACGGCGCGGTCCAGAGCCTCGCTTCGCTTGGAGGTCCTGTCCGACCAGACGAAGACCCGCATACACACCGCCGCCGCCAGGGCGAAGACCAGGATCATCACGGCCTGCTCCATCAGCGCCAGGGGCGCTTTGCTCCTCATGACGCACCGCCCCCTCTCAGGGTGAGGACCAGATGGGTGCTCTCCCCGTTGGCGTCCACCAGGTCCACGGTGAGGAGCCCGTCCTTGAGGCTCGGGGTCATCTCCCGGGCCTCGATGAGCTTTTCCCCGTCCTCCGGGTCGAAGTCCCAGCCGTCAAAGGTGAAGATCTCCCACAGCCACCCGTCATGACAGTAGATGCTGGTGACGTAGTCCTCGCCGTCGATCGTCTCCCGGAGGTTGATGGCGTTATCGGAGACATCCACGCCGCCGCCTGACGGGGCCTGGCGGACCTTGGTGACGATGTACTGGGCGCAGGTGCGCCGGCTGTACTCCCGCCGGTTCCCGGCGGTTATGTCCCGGTAGACCTTGGCCCCGGTGAGCAGCACGGACAGCACGCAGGCCGCGAAGACCCCGAATAAAAGCAGGGTGACGAGGCCGTCGGTATGATGTTTTGGACGTACAAAACGCATTCTCTCTGTCCTTCCGCTTGTCTTTCAGCCGCCCAGCTCCAGCACCGTGAAGGTGGGCATGAGGTTTGAGGCGAAGATCTGGTAGTCCACGAAATACTTGTCCCCGTCCACCTGGAGCCCGTAATGCTCCTGCATGTACTCCACCGTGGGGGGATAGATGCCCTCCGTGGCGTAGCAGGCCACCGCCGTGCGGCGGATGGACTCCTCAAGCTGTTTTTTGCCCTCGCCGTCGCTGCCGCGGCGCACGCCGGCAAGGCCCGTGAAGAAGATATAGAGCACCGCCGCGGCGGCGGCGACCACCAGCACGCCCCGGACAGCCCCGGGGAGGCGTTTTTTCAGCAGCTTCCTCATGGCGCGTCACCCTATGGCGGACATGATGTTCATAAGGGGCAGCATCACGGAGAGCAGTATGAGCCCCACCATGATGGACGTCACCATCACCAGCGCCGGCTCCACCCGGCCCACCAGCTCCTGGAGGGCCATCTCGCTGTCCTCGGAGAGGCGCCGGGAGATCTGCTCCATGGCCGTATCGCCGGTGCCGCTGCGAAGGCCGATCTCCAAAAGCCGGCACTCCGTGTGGGGCAGGACCCGGGAATTCTTCATGGCCTGGGCCATGGGCTCCCCGTCCTCCAGGCGCTTGAGGCAGTCGAGACATCTGGCCCGGGCGGAGGGAACATTTTCCAAAAGCGACGCCGCCATGCTCAGAGCCTCCTCCAACGGAAGTCCGCTGGAGAGCCCCATGGACAGCGACTGGGCAAAGCGGGCGGTGTTTATCTTTTTCGACACGCCCCGGTCGCCCATGACCCGGTGCCAGAGGCCCACGGCCCTGGCCCGGAAGGCCGGGACGGCCGCGAAGAGCGCCACGGCTAAGATGACAACGCCCAGTATGGCGCACAGCGCCGGCATGGCCGCGTCGATGGCCTGGCCCAGGCTCAGAAGGCCCCCGGCGATGCCGGTGAGGCTCCCGCCCAGGTAGGCGTATACGTCGTTGAACACCGGAAGCACCTCCACCAGGAGGATGACGATCACCGCCAGCATGATGACCAGGAGTATGGCGGGGTACAAAAGCGCCGCCTTTATTTGCCTGTTGAGCCGCGAGCGGTCCTCGTAGTGGCGGGAGAGGGCCGCCAGGGCCTCCTCCGTCCGCCCGGCCTTTTCGCCCACGTCCAGAAGTCCCCGGACGTATACGGGGAACGCCCCGGAGCCGCTGACGGCCTCCGCCAGGGACGCGCCGTCGTCCACCTCCAGGGCCATTTTGGAGAGAAGCTCCCGGGTGGCGCCGTCCTGCTCCTCGTCCGAGAGCATACTAAGCCCGTCCCCCACGCCCACGCCGGCGTGCAGGAGCATGGAAAGCCCCATGCAGATGGAGCTTATCTCGTCGTTCGTCAGTGCCTTATTTTTCATATCCCGGGGCCTCCAGTTTAAAATAACGCGATCCAGTCAGCTTGTCAAAAACTCAAATTCAATATTTTTTCCAAGGACATGTGCCTTGGAAAAAATCCCTTTTGTCGCCCAAGTGTGCCCCAACGGGGCGCGCGCAGGGCGACAGCAGGACAAAAAATCTGAATTTCGCAAAATTCAGATTTTTTGTCCGCACGTTCCCCTTGGCATTGAAAGGCGTCAGCCTTTCAAGCCAGTTCAGTACATATATTTCACGGTGTAGTTCTGCCCGTCGCCGATGTACTTCATGATGTCGGCGCTCTGATTGCCGGAGGACGCGAAGGTGGGGTCCATCCGCTGCCAGGAGGTGCCGTCGAAGAAGATGGCGTTGTTGATCCACCCGTCCTTCTCGGAGTAGACGTTGATCCAGGCGTGGTACGCCGTCCCGGCGTAGCCCACCACCAGCTTGCAGGGGACGCCCTGGCTGCGGAGCATCCCGGTCATCAGCGCCGCGTAGTCGAAGCAGATGCCCTTTTTGTTGGCCAGGACGCTGTCCAGCACCGGCAGATAGCCGCTGGTGACGTTGGCGGCCCGGTCGTGGTCGTAGCTTAAGTTCTCGACAACAAAGGTGTAGATGGCCTTCACCTTGTCTAGGGGCTCCGTGACGCCGCGGCAGAGCATGGCGGCCTGATTTATGGTGTTCGCGGCGCCCTCAAAGTCCACGTACTGGTTGCTGCGCAGGAAGGGCGCGAACTCGTCGGTGAGGGTGACGCTCAGCTTCTGGGAGCAGGCGGTGGCGTACTTGTTGCCCTCGCCGGAGTGGACGTAGACGCCCACGGAGTACTCGCCGTTGCCGTCGGACAGCGGCAGCGCCGCCCAGACGCCGGCGGTGAGATTGTACTGATATGTAGTGGTGGGGCCCTTGACCTGGGCCTTTAAGCGCTTGTCGGTGGAGGCGTTGTAGAGGACCATCACGTAGCCGTCGGCGGCGTTGGAGTAGTCGATAATGGCGTTGTTTTTCTCATTGACCGCCGTGCCGGGGTGGCTGACCTTCTTGTAGTCGTAAAACGCCGGGGGCGTGTTCTGGAGGGCCGCGGACTCGTTTTCCATCTCCTGGTTGCTGGCGTTCACGTCGGTCTTGTCCTCGTACTTGTCATCCAGGACCTTGTCGGCCTCGGGACTGGAGGGCAGCTCCTGGGAGGCGTCGGGGATCTGCGCCGGGGGAGCGGGCTCCTCGGGCTGGGGCGGCGTCGCCGGCTGAGGCGGCTGAGGCGGATTCTCCGGCTGAGAGGGCGTGTCCGGTGTGTCCGGCTGGTCCGGCGTGTCGGGTGCGTCCGGCGTGTCCGGTGTATCGGGCACGTCCGGTGTGTCGGGGGTGTCCGGCTGATTCGGGGTATCCGGTGTGTCCGGGGTATCCGGCGTGTCCGGTGTGTCCGGGGTATCCGGCGTGTCCGGTGTGTCCGGGGTATCCGGAGTATCGGGCGTATCCGGGGTGTCGGGCGTATCCGGGGTGTCGGGCGTATCCGGAGTGTCGGGCGTATCCGGAGTGTCGGGCGTATCCGGGGTGTCGGGCGTGTCGGGAGTATCCGGCGTACCCGGGGTATCCGGAGTGTCGGGGGTGTCCGGAGTGTCCGGCGTATCCGGGGTGTCCGGCGTATCAGGCGTATCCGGCATATCCGGCGTATCCGGAGTATCGGGCTCATCCGGGGTGTCCGGCGTGTCGGGGGTGGTGTCCTGCTTCGGGGGCTGGTCGGGGGTACCGGCGGGCTCCTTGCCCGTGTCCCCGCCGCCGCAGCCGGCGGCCAGGGCCGCTATGGCCGCGAAGGCCAGAAGCAGCGCCAGAATTTTTCTCATTTTTTTCATGAAAAAACCTCCATTTTCGCGCCTTAACGGCGGGGCGAAAGAAAAACCACTGGAACGCGCCAGCGGCCGCAGTCCACCCTTTGCGCGCGAACATAAGTGACGGCAACAGGGCTGCCAATTCGTATTTCGTATACATAATAAAGATACCCCACCGCCCCCCGTTTGTCAAGTCCCAAACTTTGCGCCGACAACGCTCCCTGCGCCGGTTTGCTCAAACATCGCTTTACATCCCCGGACTTTTGTGATATAGTTGAGCACATTAATATATTAAAGGAGGCAAACCCATGAACGATACTCTCACCCCGGAACTCATTGAGGGCTTCAGCGCGGAATTTGGCGCGGAGCGGGCCAATCTTGTGGCACGGGACGCCGTGATGACCAACGGCCTCAATAAAAGCTGCCTTTCCCACGGCGCCCGCCGCCGCACCACCCACACCTTCTCCGTCAGCTTACAGCAGGGGAGCGTCACCAGCCAGAAGGCCAGCGGCCGGTGCTGGCTCTTCGCCGCCATGAACGTGATGCGCGCCCGGGTCATGAAAAAGCTGGACCTCAAGGACTTCGAGCTTTCCCAAAACTACATGCTCTTCTGGGATAAGCTGGAAAAGGCCAACTGGTTTTTGGAGAACGTCCTGGCGACCCTGGACGAGCCCACCGGCAGCCGCCTTCTGGACTTCCTCCTGCGGGACCCCGTGGGCGACGGCGGCCAGTGGGACATGATGGCGAATCTGGTCAAAAAATACGGCGTGGTGCCCAAGTCCGCCATGCCGGAGTCGGCGGTTTCCTCCGCCACCCGGGACATGAACCGGGTGGTGACGGAGCTTTTGCGCACCGACGCCGTCCTGCTCCGCCGCATGGCGGCCCAGGGCCGTCAGCGCGAGGCCCTGGAGGCGGAGAAGCGGCGGATGGTGGGGGAGGTCTACCGCATCCTGGTCATCTGCCTGGGCGAGCCCCCCAGGACCGTGGACCTGGAGGTCCGGGACAAAAACGACAGCTTCATCCGGGACATAGGCCTCACCCCCCGGGAGTTTTTCAAAAAGTACGTGGACATGGACCTGGAACAGTACGTCAGCCTCATCAACGCCCCCACCGCCGACAAGCCCTTCTATCGCCGCTACACCGTGAAGATGCTGGGCAACGTCCGGGAGGGGGACCCCGTCTGCTACATAAACCTGCCCATCGACGAGGTGAAGGCCGCCGCCATCGCCCAGATGCGCGACGGCGAGCCCGTCTGGTTTGGCTGCGACGTGGGGCCCTATTCCGACAGGGAGACGGGACTTCTGGACCCGGACAACTACGATTACGAGAACACCCTGGACATCAAGCTCAGCATGACCAAGGCCGAGAGGCTGGACTACTGCCAGAGCCAGATGACCCACGCCATGGTGTTCCAGGGCGTCAACCTGGACGACGCCGGAAAGCCCAACCGCTGGCGGGTGGAGAACAGTTGGGGCGACGAGGCCGGCCGGAAGGGCTACTACGTCATGTCGGACAAGTGGTTTGACGAGTACATGTACCAGGTGGTGGTGAACAAGAAGTACCTGACGCCGGAGCAGCTCGCTGTTTTGGATACCCCCGTCATCGAGCTCGCCCCCTGGGACCCCATGGGGTCACTTGCGTAAAATGGCCGCGTGGCGGCCATTTTAAAGGGGAATGTGCGGTGGTTTTTCGCTGAATTTTGCGAAATTCAGCGAAAAACCACCTCAGTTTGTCGAAAAAGCCCTGACGGGCTTTTCCGACAAGGGGAACGTGCGGGAAAATATTCTGAATTTTGCGAAATTCAGAATATTTTCCCTGCTGTTTTGCTCCGCGCACGGCCCGTAGGGCCGCACACTCCGCAAAACAAAAGGGATTTTTTCCAAGGCGCATGTCCTTGGAAAAAATATTTAAAAAGAGTTTTGGAGCGTCCGGGCATCCGGGCGCTTTTTTTCGGGGTTTTGCGGCTTTTTTGGGATGGTGCTTGAAAACGCGGGCGGGGGACAGTATAATATATAATGAATTCTTATGTGAATCGGGGGATGCGTATGACCGGGGGAGATGTCTGGCGCGTGGAGGTCCGGGGCGTTCGGGGCGGCGCGCCCAGAAGCGGCGGGCGCTTCGCGCGCTTCGGGGGGCACACCTCCTGTATTGCCCTTCATCGCGGAGGGGAGACGGTGGTCCTGGACGCCGGAACGGGCCTTTCCGGCCTTGAGCCGGAGGGGGAGCTCCACATCCTCCTGAGCCACGTACACTTAGACCACGTTCTGGGCCTTACGGACTTTGCCGCGCTCTCCGACCCCGGGCGGAAGCTCGTCCTCTGGGGCGCGGCGGGGCTCCGGGAGACGCTGGGCCGGGTCATCGGCCCTCCGGGCTGGCCGCTGCGGGTGGAGGAATACCCCGCCGGTGCGGAATTCCGGGAGCTGCGTCCCGGGGAGCATACGCGGATACGGCCGTGGCTCACCGTCACGGCCATGGAGAGCCGCCACCCCGGCGGGAGCCTCATCTATAAGCTCCGCGGGGACGGCAGGAGCCTTGTCTACACCCCGGACTGCGAGCCGGACGGGGCGCTTATGGAGCGGCTCGCGGCTTTTGCCCGGGAGACGGACCTTCTCGTCTGGGACGCCAATTTCACCGAGGACGACTTCCGCCCCGGCTGGGGCCACTCCACCTGGCGGCGGGGCGTTGAGGCCGGGAGGCTCAGCGGCGCCGGGCGGGTGCTGATGACCCACTATTCCGGGGACCACGACGACGATTTTTTGGAGGGCCAGGAGCGGCTTTCCGGCGGCGCGTGCATTTTTGCCAGAGAGGGTATGGTGATAGAGCTTGACTGAGGAAAATATGAGACGCGTTCTGGAGATCGGCGTGATGCTCTCCGCCGAGCGGGACATAGGCAGGCTCATGGAGAAAATCCTCCAGTGCGTCATGGAGCTTGCCGAATGCGACGCGGGGACGGTGTACCTCCTGGAGGGCGGCGCGCTGCATTTTCGTATCATGCGCAACAACACCCTGGGGACCTGCGCGGGAGGGGACGGCCGGGAGCCGGACCTGCCGCCGGTGCCCATGCGGCGGGAGAACGTCTGCGCCCTGGCGCTGATGGAGGGCAGGACGCTTTTGATCGACGACGTGTACGAAAGCGACATCTGCGACTTCTCCGGCCCCAGGAGCTACGACGCCATCACCGGCTACCGCACCCGGTCCATGCTGGTGGTGCCCATGGTGAGCCGGGAGGGGGAGAAGCTGGGCGTCATACAGCTCATCAACGCCATGGACCGCGGCGGGAACGTCCGGCCCTTCCGGGAGGATATGGCGCTGGTGCTGGAGTCCGTGGCCTCCCAGGCCGCCATAACCGTAAGGAACGTCCGGTACATACGTCAGATTCGGGAGCTCTTCCACTCGTTTGTCAGGATGCTCTCCGCCGCCGTTGACGAGCGCACGCCCTACAACGCCAGCCACAGCCGGCACATGGCCGCATACGGGGAGAGATTCATCGACTACCTGGACCGGCGCGGGATCATGCGCATCGACGCGCCGCGGCGGGAGGAGCTTATCATAAGCATCTGGCTCCACGACATCGGCAAGTTAGTGACGCCCCTGGAGGTCATGAACAAGGCCGCCCGCCTCCGCCCGGAGCAGCGGGCGGAGATTCAAAACCGCCTGGAGGTCATCGCCCTCCGGGGGGAGATCCGGGAGCTCCGGGGCGAGCTTACGGCGGAGGAGCACGCCGGACTGCTTCGGGACATTGAGGACGCCCGTGCCCTTATCGACGAGGCGGACACCGCCGGCTTCCAGACGGACGGGCGCCTGGAGGCCCTGGAGGCCCTTGCGCGGCGGGAGTACACGGACGCCCGGGGCGCGGCGCGGCCGTGGCTCACGCCGGAGGAGCTCAGTATGCTCTCCATACGCCGGGGGACGCTGTCGCCCCGGGAGCGGAAGATCATGGAACACCACGTGGAGCTGACGGACAGCCTGCTCTCAAAAATCAGCTTCCCGGAGGACCTGCGGCACGTGCGGGACTGGGCCTCCCGGCACCACGAGTACTTAAACGGCACGGGCTATCCCCGCGGCCTCAGGGGGGAGGAGATTCCTCCGGAGGTGCGGATCATCACGATACTCGACGTGTTCGACGCCCTTTCCGCCCCGGACAGGCCCTACAAGAAGGGGATGCCGGTGGAGCGGGCCCTGGGCATCCTCAGCGACATGGCCCGGAAGGAGGGCAAGCTGGACGTTGCCCTCACGGACGCGTTTATCGAAAGCCGCTGTTGGGAAACGGAGATCGGGGAGGCGGTTAAGAGATGAAAAGGAAGCTTATTTTGATCATAGCCGCCGTGATCGTACTGGCGGCGGGAATCGCGGCCGCGGTCCTGCTGACCGGCGGGGACGGCGGAAAGGCCGCGGCCATGTGGCTGGTGAAAGCCGAGGGGACCGTCGCCGTCACCGACGGCGAGGGTGAGGACGTCCCGGTACAGTCCATGGCGGGCATGGAGCTGCGCCTGGGACTCTACGACGGCTACGCCGTGGGCACCGGGCGGGCAAGCTACGGGTGGATAAACCTGGACGACACCAAGCTTACGAAGCTTGACCAGGACAGCTCCGTCACAATAAGCCGCGACGGCCGCGCGCTGGAGCTGTCGGTTGACCGCGGGAGCCTCTTTTTCAACGTGACGAGGCCCCTGGAGGAGGACGAGACGCTGGAAATTCGTTCCTCCAGTATGGTCATGGCCATCCGGGGCACCTGCGGCTGGGTGCGGGCGGTGGACGCGGAGACATTCGAGGTGTATATCATCGAGGGCACGGTGCGCTGCACGGCCAATGCCGACGGGGCTATCCTCCCCGCCACGAAGCAGGTGACGGCGGGCCAGACGGCCCGCATGAGCGTCAAAAACGGCGAGCCCACGATAACCGTCGGGACCTTCGGCGAAAGCGACGTCCCGGACTTCGTGCTGGCGGAGGCCGGGGCGGACCCGGACCTCTCCGAAAAGCTGGCCGCGCTGGGCGTAACCGGGGGCGGGACATCCTCCGGCGGCCCGGAGGGCCCGGACGGCCCCGGCGGCTCCGTGGAGGAGATCGACTGGGACACCCGGGACGATGACGACGACGGCCTGAACGGCGCCCACGGGGACATCACCTGGACCATCCGCACCCAGCGGCCCGATCTCACCCACGAGGCCCGCTATATCTACTATGAGCTGGCGGTCTTCGAGGGCCCCGAGGCGGGAATCGCCGCCATCAACGACTTTTTGAAGACGGTGGCCGACGGGTTTTTAAACAGTAAGTGTCCCCCCGGCTACGACGAGGACCTTGACCGGCTCTACGGCTCCGGCGCCGTCTCCCTGAACATCCGGAAGGACGTGGCGGTGGACTTCCCGCTGGAGAACATCGTGTGCGTATCCGTCTACCCGAACATCCAAAACCCCGACCCCCTGAACGAGTACGACATCATACCGCAGTATTTCGTCTTTGACCTGACCACCGGGGAGCGGCTGACGATCCGCCAATTCGCCGACGGCACCGACCAGGAGATCTGCGACGCCGTCATCGCGGCCGTGCGCCAGACCCAATACGGCGCGGAGTTCCAGCCGTCCTACTTCTCTCCGGTGTGGCTGGAGGACCTCTCTTTCTGCCCGCGGTCCGACAGCATCCTGGTGGAGCCGCTCTTCTCCAGCGTGGGCCTGGGCGATAAGTACGGCCGCGGCTCGTTCCAGGTGGAGATTCCCCTGGGCCAGAGGTGGCAGAACGGCGGCGCGTCCGGCGGCGAGACGGCCCTGTCCGGCAGCAGCGGCGGCATCCAATGGGAGATTCGGACCCTCCGGCCGGAGGGCATCACCCACCGGGTAGAGCGGCTTTACTACCAGATTCCCGTCCTCACCGGCCCCTACGCCGGAATCGAGGCGGTCAACCGCTATTTCCGGCAGCTCGCGGACGGCCATCTCTCGCTATACACCGCCGATTACGACGCCTATTTTGGCCGGACCTACGACGACCAGCGGCAACTGGACGACTCCTACGTGGACAGCTACGATACCCGGGTGGATTTCCCCATGGAGGGCGTCCTGTGCGTGTCCGTCCACCACGAGGACAAGAACCTGCAGTTCGACCTGGACGTGTTCCCGGATACCTACTACACCTTTGACCTGACCACCGGCGAGAGGCTGAAGCTCTCGGAGGCGGCGGACGGCGGCGTCAGCGGCATCCGGGCGGCCATCCGCGAAAAGCTGAGGGACACCGCCTTCGCCGCCGCCCGGGAGGACGTGCTGGCGGCGCTGCCCGTGGACACCCTGGACTTCTACATCAAAAAGGGCGTGGCGGTGGCGGTCATCCACAACCACCAGGTGACGTTGGAGTCCGACACGGAGCACGTGGAGGTGGAGCTGCCCTTGAGCTCCCGGTGGCAGGCGGACTGGGGCGCCGGCGGCCCGGCGCCGGAGCTGGGCGATTTCTTCACGGGGGAGCCCGTGGAGCCCACCGCCGACGAGGCGTCAAAGCTCCAGGCGGAGATCCGGCGCGTCATCGCCGACTCCGTGCCCTCCACCGACGGCTCCACCGTCCCCACGGGCCGGGCAAGGCTCTTCTCCATGGACGGGAACCTGGCGGCGCTGGTGGTGTGCGGCAAATATGACGCCGGGGCGGACGCCTTTGTCCGGCCCGTGCAGACCTACCTCGTTTACATGTCCGGCGGCGAGGCCCGCTCCACCCTCATAGGCGCCAACCGCAAGAGCGCCTGGATCTACGGCGGCGAGGTGTACGTGGAGAGGTCAACCGCCTGGGAGTACATGTACATAAACGCCTCCGGGGCGCTGACCACCGCCGACACCCTCACCCTCCCGGACACGGAGGTGGGCTTCCGGCGGGAGAACGGCGGCGACACCGTCACCTGCGTGGGCCTTATGGAGACAGACGGCCTTTTTGCGGCCCTGGAGGGCTATATCGGTTAAGTTAGGAGCGTATGGAATATGAAGAAGAAACGCATCCTCCTCATCGCCGGCGCGGCGGTGCTTCTGGCGGCGGGGATACTGACCGCGGCGCTGCTGGCCGGGGGAAAAGAGAACAGGGCCTCCGCCATGTGGCTTGTGCGGGCGGAGGGCTCCGTGGCCGTCACCGACGGCGGGGGTAAAGACGTCCCAGTGCGGTCCATGGCGGGCATGGAGCTGCGCCTGGGGCTGTACGACGGCTACGCCGTGGGCACTGAGCGTGCAAGCTACGGGTGGATAAACCTGGACGACACCAAGCTTACGAAGCTTGACCAGGAAAGCTCGGTCACAATAAGCCGCGACGGCCGCGCGCTGGAGCTGGCGATTGACCGGGGGAGCCTCTTTTTCAACGTGACGAGGCCCCTGGAGGAGGACGAGACGCTGGAGATCCGGTCCTCCAGCATGGTCATGGCCGTCCGGGGCACCTGCGGTTGGGTGCGGGCCGTGGACGGGGATACCTTCGACGTCTACATCATCGAGGGCAAGGTCCGCTGCACCGCCAGGACCGCGGACGCCGTGCTCCCCGCCACGGAGCAGGTGTCGGCGGGCCAGACGGCGCGGCTCAGCATAAAAGACGGCCAGCCCGCCGTCGCCGTCCGGAGCTTTGAAAAGAGCGAGATACCGGAATTTGTCCTGGAGGAGGCCCGGGAAGACCCGGATGTCTCCGAAAAGCTGGCCTCCATCGGCATGGACGCCGGGGACGCCCCCGGAGAGCCCTCCGGCGGCCCCGCGGGCCCGGAGGACGGCGGCGACGCGCCCTCCGGCGGCGATGTGCCTCCCGGCGCGGACGACGGGCCGGAGGACGGGGACAGCCAGGACGGGCTTACGTATGTCATGAAGCAGGCGGTGCCCGACCTGGCCCAGGAGCTGCCCCACGTGACCTTCACCTACCCCTATTTCAGCGGCGCCGGGGCCGTGGCGGAGAACATAAACGCGTACATGGACACGCTGCTCCAGGAGTTCCTGGTCAGGAGCCGGGACATCGACATGCACATTGAGGAATTCCCCGACACGGACCTCGAGGTGTACGAGAGCAGCCAGCAGTTCAGCGTGAACGATAACCGCCAGGGCCTTATCATCCTGAACGGTCTATATGTTTATAATGACGGCCGGACCGCCGGCGGGCACTACTCCACCACGTCCACGCTGGCCTTCGACGCCGGAACGGGGGAGAAGCTGGGCATCCCGGAGCTCATGGGCTGCACGGACCAGGAGGCCCGGGAGGCCATCAAGGCCGCCATCTACGAGACGGCCTACGGCCCGCGGCTTCCCCTGGAAAACGTGGACAGCATGGACCTTTCCACTCTGGACTGGTCGTTTTCAGGGAACGAGATAAGGATCGACTTTGACTTCTCCAGGCTGGGCGGCGGCCTGTCCAATTTAGAGGAGGGCAGCACTTTCTACCTGCCCCTGTCCTCCCGCTACGGCGGCGAGGGCCCGGACCCGCTGGCCGGGCCCCAGGCTTCCACGGAGGTCCCGCGGCGATGAGCATCGGCGGCGCTTATACCACGGATTTCAACGGGTACAATATCCATTTTCAAAAATACATGGGCGAATCCTTCCTGCCGGAGGACTTCGCGGGATAAGAACGCGCAAGGAGCGTGGGAAAAATGAAAAAGAAAGTGATCGTTGGCATAGCCGCGGCGGCGGTTTTGGCGGCCGTTGCGCTCATCGTGGTCCTGGCGGCCTCCGGCGGGGACAACAAGGCCGCGGCCATGTGGCTTGTGCGGGCGGAGGGGACCGTGGCCGTCACCGACGGCGAGGGGGCCGACGTGCCCGTCCGGTCCATGCTGGGCATGGAGCTGCGGATGAGCCTTTTTGACGGCTACTCCGTGGGCACCCAGCGTGCAAGCTACGGGTGGATAAACCTGGACGACACCAAGCTTACAAAGCTCGACCAGGACAGCGCGGTGGAGATAAACCGCGACGGCCGCGCGCTGGAGCTGGTGGTTGAGCGCGGGAGCCTCTTTTTCAACGTGACGAAGCCACTGGAGGAGGACGAGACGCTGGAGATCCGGTCCTCCAACATGGTCATGGCCGTCCGGGGCACCTGCGGCTGGGTGCGGGCCGTGGACGGGGATACCTTCGATGTCTACATCATCGAGGGCAAGGTCCGCTGCACCGCCAGGGCCGACGGGGCCATCCTCCCGGCGGTGGAGCAGGTGGCGGCGGGGCAGACGGCGCGGCTCAGCGTCAAAAACGGCCAGCCCACGGTGACCGTCGGCGATTTTGACGGGAGCGACGTCCCGGACTTTGTACTGGCGGAGGCCGGGACGGACCCGGACGTCTCCGAAAAGCTGGCCGGCCTTGGCATCAGCGCCGGAAACGGCGGGGACGCCGGGAACGCCGGGGGCGGCGGGGACGGCCCGGAGGCGCCGGGAGGCGCCGGCTCCGACCCGCTGGAGGGCCTTCCGGAGGGGGAATTCGTGTCCAGAATCAGCCAGGGAAACGTGAGCTGCGAGATCGTCCGAATCCCCGAGGCCACCGGGGTCTTCACCAACGTCTTTTTCGACCTGCCGATCTTTGAGGGCCCCGGCGCGGGGATCGAGGTCATCAACGGCATCTTCGCCGATATGGCCCGGGATTTTGTGAGCAGGACCGGCAGCCTGGCCTCCGAGGGGAAGAGGCCGGGGAGCTACAGCAGCAACTATTCGACGTCGGCGGGATTCCCCGCCAGCGGCATGGCGACCGTGGACATGGCTTTCCAGGAGTACGACGCCAACGCCACTCGCCCCTGGTTCTCCAGCACCCACTACGTTTTGGACCTCATGACCGGGGAGCGGCTGACCCTGACGGACGTGATGGACGGCACGGAGAGCGAGATCCGTCAGGCCATCAAGGACGCCCTGGCGGCGGAGGACTTCGGGGACTACATCACCTCCAGAGGCTGGGAGCATGTGGACACGGTCAATTTGGATGAGGTGGACTTCACCGTGACCGGCGACGGCAGGGTGATGGTATTCTTCTACCAGACGACCCTGGGCTTCGGCACCGGGGCGATGACGGAGTATGTGTACCTGCCCCTCGGCGCCCGCTACGGCGGGGAGGGCCTGTCCGAAAGCCCGGAACCGACGGACCCCAACGCCATCGCCTCCGGCACCGGCTGGAGCCTCAGCGCCGGCGGGGTCCTCACCGTGACGCCGGAGTTCGCGGGCCTGGACGAGCTGAACTGGGACGACGCCCCCTGGGGGGGAGTACCGCACCCAGGTGACCGGGCTTGTGATCGGGGAGGGCATCACCGCCATCAACAGCGACGCCTTCAGCCATTATAACGCCGTCGAGGAGCTGACTCTTCCGGATAGCCTTGTTTCCATCGGTTCCCAGGCGTTCTCTTACTGCCTGAAGCTGGAGAGCCTGACGCTTGGCGATTCGGTGGAGTCCATCGGCGTCGGCGCCTTCTACGGTTGTGACGCGCTCACCTCCGTGGTGATTCCCCCCAGCGTGAAGAAGATCGATTCCCAGGCCTTCGCGATGTGCGCCTCGCTGCGGGAGATCACCCTCCTGGGGCCGGTGGAGGAGCTGGTCAACACCGTCCAGAGCTGTTCCCGGCTCACCACGGTAAACCTGCCCGAGGGGGTCAAGAGCCTGGAGATGACCTTTTTCGGCTGCACGGCCCTGACCGGGGTCACCCTGCCCTCCACCTTGACGGAGGTGGGCTCCGACGCGTTTACCGGCTCCGGCATCCGGTCCCTCACGGTCCCGGAGGGCGTCCTGAGCCTCGGCACCCGCGCCTTTTGGAACTGCCCGGAGCTTACGGAGCTGTCGCTGCCGTCCACGCTGACCCATATCGGCGACAGCGCGTTTGCGGATACCCCGGCGCTGGAGACGATAAACTTCGCCGGGACCCGGGAACAGTGGGAGGCGCTGGTCAGCGGGAGCGTCGCGATCTCCGACGCCGTCACCGTAAACTGCAACGGGTGAGCCGGGGAACCCGGAGGGCTTACGGAAAGAATACACGCGCACAGGCGGGCATGGCCTTGGACCTCCGCGCGTTTTCAGGAGGCACACCTTGAATAAAAAGCGGGAAATCACACAGCGCCTTCTCCTGCTGCTGATTCTGGCGGCGGTGATGACGGCGCTGGCGGCCCTGGGGGCGCTGCGGGACGCGGATCTGGCGGTGGGGGACCTCCTCTATCAGCGCCCGGGCTTTATCAGCGGCGAGATCGTGCTGATAACCGTTGACGACGCGGCCCTGGAGCGCCTGGGGCCCCAGCAGGGCTGGAGCCGGGAGGTCTACGCCAGGGCCATTGAGGCGCTGAACGCGGACCCCGGCCGCCGCCCCGCGGCCATTGGTCTGGACGTGCTCTTTACCGGGGAGACGGACCCCGAGGCGGACGCGTATCTTGCCGCCGCGGCGGCGAAGTACGGCAACGTGGCGGCGGCCTCCTCGGCCCGCTTCGGCACGGCGGGAGCCGGCGCCGGGGACGGCAGCGCGGCCTCCGGGGACAGCTTTTCGGTCCTGGGCTACTACCGGCCCTATGAGGCCCTGGCGGCGTCGGCGCGCGTGGGACACGTCAACGCCATGCTGGACCGGGACGGCCGCGTGCGGCAGCAGATTCTTTACTTGACCACGCCGGAGGGGGAGCGCGTCCCCTCCCTGGCCCTGACCCTGGCCCGGATGTACCGGGAGGCCCGGGGCCTCCCGGCGCCCGCGGAGCCGGAGACGGGCAGGCTGGAGACGTGGTATCTGCCCTTCACCGGCAAGCCCGGGGCCTACAACCAAAATCTCTCCCTGGCGGCGCTGCTGGACGGGCAGATCGACCCCGTGATGTACGCCGGGAAGGTGGTCCTCATCGGCGCCTACGCCGCGGGCCTCCAGGACAGCTTCCTCACCGGCATCGACAGGGCCACCCCCATGTACGGGGTGGAGGTCCAGGCCAACGCCGTGGAGGCCATCCTCCGGGCCGATTATAAGTCCGTGGCCCCCGACGGCCCGCAGCTCGCGGCGCTGTTCGTCCTGACGGCCCTGGCGGCCGCGGCCTTCTGGAAGCGCAGGGTGTGGTCGTCCACGGCGCTGCTGGCGGTGCTCTGCGGGGCGTGGCTGGCGCTGTGCCGGGTGCTCTATGACTACGCCGGGACGGTGCTCCACCCGCTGTGGATACCGGCGGCGGCCGTGCCGGTCTACGCCATGAGCCTGGCCCTCAACTACATCCGCGCCGCGCTGGAGACACGGCGCGTCACCAGGACCTTCAAGCTCTACCAGTCCCCGGAGGTGGTGGCGGAGCTCCTGCGGGACCCGGCGGCCATGGAGGTGGGCGGGAAGCTCACGGACATCGCCGTGCTCTTCGTGGACGTCCGGGGCTTCACCACCATGTCGGAGCTGCTGGAGCCGCCCCAGGTGGTGGAGATACTGAACCGCTACCTGACCCTCGTCTCCGACTGCATCCACAAAAACGGCGGGACGCTGGACAAATTCATCGGCGACGCGGCCATGGCCTTCTGGGGCGCGCCGCTGACGACCGGGGACCCCGTCTACCGGGCCGCCCGGGCCGCCATGGACATGGTGGAGGGCTCCAGGGCCCTGTCCGCGGAGCTCACGGAGCGCTTCGGCAGGAGCGTCTCCTTCGGTGTGGGCATCCACTACGGCAAGGCCGTGGTGGGCAGCATCGGCTCCCCCCAGCGCCTGGACTACACGGCCATCGGCGACACGGTGAACACCGCCTCGCGCCTGGAGGCCCGTGCCCCCGGCGGGACGGTGTATATCTCCCGCGCCGTGGCCGGCGCCCTGGGCCCCCGGGCGGAGGTGACGAGCCTGGGCCCGGTGGAGCTCAAGGGCAAGAAGGAGGGGTTTGAGATCCTGACCCTGGACAAGCTCCTATAAAAAATATAGCAATTCGACGAAAAGATTCTCCCGACCGGCGGCTTCGCCGGCCGGGTTTTTTTGCGCGCTGACAGCTTTTTCCGGTACGCCAAAATTGAACGCGGAAAATGCACAAAAGCTTTGCAAAAATTTGTGCAAATGCACATTTGTTGAGGCCGCGGCGGGATTTGATTGACGGGACGGATGTCTGTAATTTATACTAAATGCAGCGGAAACATACTGCCGGATTTGTTTAAACTATCAATAAATGCCGGAAGCTTGCAGAAAATCCCTGAGATTCCCAGAAAAATCCAGAAAACGGGCGCACATTCAAGAAATGACAATTTTGTACATCAGGACGCCCCGGGCCCGGACCGGACGGACGTCCAAAAAATAAGGAGGAACACATGAAAACAAGGAAGCTCACAGTGAGGCTCCTGGCGCTGCTGTTGGCGCTGACGTTCGTGCTGTCGGCCTGCGGCGGGAACGACCAGCCCAACACCGGCGGCCAGACCGACCAGCCCAGTACCGGCGACCAGCCCAGTACCGGCGACCAGCCCAGTACCGGCGACCAGCCCGGCACCGGCGGCCAGCCGGGTAAACCCGACGAGCCCGACGGGCCCGATACGCCGGATGTGCCCGACCAGCCCCAGAATGCCTCCGGCTTTACCGACTTCACCTCCGCCGGCCACGCCGACGCCTTTGAGGTGGACGAGACGGCCCACACCATCACCATCAAAAAGGTGGGCGGGGACCACATGGCTATCTATAACGGCCTGGAGGAGCCCTCCGTCGCCTTCGTCTTCGAGGCGGACGTCCTGTTCCCCGAGGGCCCCAACGGCATCCGCTCCGCGGCCCTGACCTTCGGCATCAGGGACAAGAACGACCCCTTCGGCGCCTGGTACGGCGCGAACCTGGACTCCAACAAGATAAACGACCAGAACCTCTTCCGCATGTTCTCCGTGGGCGGCGTCCCGGCCTTTGAAACCCACGAGGGCGGCCCCAAGGGGGACATCGACATCGACCAGCCCCTCCATCTGAAGCTGGAGATGAAGAAAAACGGCAAATTTACATACAGCTTCGGCAACGTGGGCGCGGATTTAAGCTCCTTCACCGGCGTGGTCCCCGACTGGGCCGGCGGCTATGTGGGCATCCTGGCCTGGGAGTGCACCGCCCAGTTCTCCAACGTCCAGTTCGAGAGCCTGGAGAGCGCCGGCACAGGCACCGTGGAGGTGGACTGGAACGCCCCCGAGGAGGGCGACGACAACCCGGTCCTCTCCGGCCTCACCGATTTTGCCACCAGCACCCCGTATCCTGAGCTGTGCGAGGTTGACGAGACGGCCAAGACCGTCACCGTGGGCAACACCGGCGGCGACCACTTCGTGGTGTACAAGGGCCTCGCGGCCCCCACCGACTCTTTCGTCTTTGAGGCGGATGTGGAGCTTCTTGAGGCCAGCGCCCCCGGCGCGGGCATCTCCGGCGCCCTCATCTTCGGCCTTGAGACGACCGACGTCCCCGGCTCCAAGTGGTTTGGCGCCAACTTCGACACCGGCCGCGACGATCCCACCAAGTTCCGCGTGTTTGCCGCCGGCGGCGCCAGCGGCGTCAACACCACCGACGGCGGCCAGCAGGGCGACATCGACTTCACAAAGCCCCTGCACCTCAGAATCGAGGTCCGCCGCAGCGGAGCCTACAAGTACAGCTTCGGCAACGCGGGCGCGGAGCTCACCCGGGAGATCTCCGGCGTCATCCCCAAGTGGGAGGGCGGGTATCTGGGCGTCCTCTCCTTCAACTCCAAGGTCCGCTTCAGCAACATAACTCTCCTCAATCGCAGCGCCGGCGCTGACGGCGGCGAGCCCCAGGGCACGGCCGTCACCGGCCAGGGCTGGAACACCGGCCTTGAGGATCTGGCCTCCTTCGGCGGGAGCTGGACGGTGGACGCCAGCGGCCTCACCGCCGCAAACGGCGAGGAGCGCAACTGCTTCGCCTACTCCGCCACCACCGCCTCCGACTTCGTCTATTCCACCGACGTCACCGCCACCGGCGACGAGGGCACCGTCTCTCTCGTCTTCCGCAACCAGAGCGCCGCGGACCACACCAACGCCTTCGCCTTCACCCTGGACCTGGGCTACGACACCGCGCGCCTGACACGCTGGGAGAACGGCAGAAAGGTGACCTTGGTGAACGACAAGGCCATTGACCGCCCCAGTGATGGCAAGTACACCCTGAAAGTCGTGGCCATGGGCATCTGGATGGTCTGCTACGTCAACGACCAGCTCATCGCCAGCACCGGCGACTACACCATCGGCTACGACGCCGGCCAGAACACCGTTCCGGAGAGCGGCTATCTGGGCCTGGAGTGCTCCAATTGCACCGCCGTGTTCCAGAACACCGCCGTCACCGAGCTCACCGGCGAGAATTCCCCCATCCTCAAGGACATCACCGTGGCGTCCACCGTGGGCGAGGTGGAAAAGAAGGCCCAGTTCTTCGACACCACCCCCACCTACATGCAGTTTGTGAAGAACGACGCCGAGAAGATCGACATCGTGGCCACGCCCGTAAGCGCCTCCGCCACCGTCACCGTCACCGGCCCCGACGGCCAGGTCTATGAGGGCGGCAAGGACATCCCGGTCCCGGAGGGCAAGAGCACCCTCAATGTCACCTCCACCACCACCGTGGACGGCGTCACGGTCCCCGTGACCTACCGCGTCATCGTCCTCAGGCGTCAGCCCGACAGCGTCTATTACAACGAGGCCTTCCGCAACCAGTACCACTACTCACCCAAGGATTGGTGGGGCAACGACCCCAACGGCCTTGTGTACTACAACGGCACCTGGCATCTCTATCACCAGTTCGCGTCCTACACCGTCTGGAACACCATGCACTGGCTCCACGCCACGAGCACCGATCTCATCCACTGGGAGGAGCAGAACGTGGCCATCCTGCCCAACGCCTACGGCTGGGCCTACTCCGGCTGCATCGTGGCCGACGAAAAGAACACCTCCGGCCTCTTCTCCGGCGATAAGGGCGGTCTTGTGATGTTCATCACCTCCCACGGCGAGGGCCGGGGCGAGCGCATCGAGCTTGCCTACAGCGAGGACGAGGGCGAGACTTGGATCAAGACCGACAAGATCGTGGTGGATTGGTCCACCGATCCCCTCCACGACATGGCCTGCCGCGATCCCAAGGTCTTCCGTTGGGAGAACACCTGGTTCATGGTCATCGCCGGCGGTCCCCTGCGCATCTACTCCTCCGAGAATCTCATCGACTGGACCTGCGAGTCCACCTACATCGGCGACGGCGGCATCAACACCGAGTGCCCGGACCTCTACCCCGTGATGGCCCCCACCGGCTCCATCAAGTGGGTCCTCTCCCGGGGCGGCCGGGGCTACAAGATCGGCGACTTCAAGGAGGTCAACGGCAAGTGGACCTTCATCCCCGACGGGACCTACGCCAGCACCGACGGCGTCATGAACTTCGGCCGTGACTCCTACGCCGCCATGACCTGGTACGTCCAGGACTTCGGCACCGCGGCCAATCCCACTATCCCCGACATCTATGAGATCAACTGGATGAACACCTGGGATTACTGCAACGAGGTGGCCAACACCACCGGCACAAAATTCAACGGCAACTACAACCTGATCCTCAAGGTGGGCGTGGCCTATCAGGACGGCAAGTACGTCCTGACCCAGACTCCCATCAAGGAGTACGAGACGCTTCGCAACGAGCCCACGGTGGAGCTGAAGGGCGCCGAGATCGGCAGCGACAACACCGCCCTTTCCGCCCTCAGGAGCGACACCTATGAGATCGTCGCCAGCATCAAGCCCGGCGCCAACACCACGAAGTTTGGCTTCAAGCTCCGTGAGAACGGCGACGAGTATACCCTGGTCATGTACGACGTGAAGTCCAACGCCCTGACCGTGGACCGCAGCAAGTCCGGCATCCAGGTGGGCAACTTCTCCGACGGCGGCCGCGTCATCGTGACGCCCAACGCCGACGGCACCGTTGACCTCCACATCTTCGTGGACCGCGCCAGCGTCGAGGTCTTCGCCAAGGGCGGCAGCGCCGCGGGCGCCAACATGATCTTCCCCGGCGCCGACAGCCTGGGCGCCAGCGTGGTGGTGGAGGGCGACGCCGTCACCGCCGACATCACCGTCTACACCCTCAACAGCATCTGGAGCTGAAGCTTTTTCATATCATTCCTCTCAAAAAGTGCCGCCGCGGGACCCATCCCGCGGCGGCACGGTTTTTTTGGCGGAGTGATAGCTGAAAGCTTGCGGCCCCCACGACACGTATTGCGTTCGACGTAATTTGGGCGGTGAATCGGGGGAATGGGCCGCCGTGGGCGTGCCCAAGGGCATTTCCTACGGTCACGGCCCGTACAGCGAGATTACCGGTTTTCACGTTGTGGGGTTGTGTGTTCATAATCGCGACGCGGGTCGCCGGGGACGGCGACCCCTACGGCGAGAATTGGGTTTATCGTTTTCCGGAAGGCATCACCATTCCCAGCGATTTCCTTGATAACGCGCCCGCCCAAATCGACGCGATAACCCTCCCTCTATGCTGTACGGGCCGCCGCCCACGGCGGCCCATTCCTCGATAATGCGCCCCGCCCAAATCAACGCCACACGCCAATGTAAGGGCCGGACACCGTGCCGGCCCTGTCTGCGTTACACGGAGACACAGCGGTGGAGGGGGACGGGCCGGCGCGGTGTCCGGCCCCTACAGGGGGTCGTCTCCCGTTTTCAGCGGCGCGGTGTCGTAGTCATCCAGGAAATGGTGCCTCACGCCGCCGAGCTTATAGGCGATGGCGGTGTCCAGGCACACGTTTTCCATGCTGCGGAAGATGCTGGCCTCCACCTGGGGATTGACCGTTTTGAGCTGGGCGATGAGGCGCTTTATCTCGGCGCGCTTGCCCTTTTCCGCGCCGCCGCCGGCGAGCCCCTGGGTGAGGCGGCAGGCGCACTGGAGAAAGGTGAGGCCGTTATAATTTTTCCAGCGGATGATGTCCGCCTCCCGGATGAGGTACATGGGGCGTATGAGCTCCATCCCGGGGAAGTTGCGGCTGCGGAGCTTGGGCGGCATGGTTTGTATCTGCCCGCCGTAGAGCATGCTCATGAGGGTCGTCTCGATGACGTCGTCAAAGTGGTGGCCCAGGGCGATTTTATTGCAGCCCAGCTCCCGGGCGTGGCTGTAGAGATACCCCCGGCGCATCCTGGCGCACAGGTAGCAGGGCGAGCCGCCCACGGAGGCCGCGACGTCGAAGATCTCCGTCCGGAAGGTCCGTATGGGCACCCCCAGGAGCCTGGCGTTAGCCTCGACGGAGCGCATGTTGGCCTCGCTGTAGCCCGGGTCCATGGCCAAAAACGAAAGCTCAAAGTTCCGCTCCCCGTGCGCATAGAGCTCCTGCAGGAGCTTGGCCAGCAACATGGAGTCCTTGCCGCCGGAGACGCACACGGCGATCTTGTCCCCGGGCTCGATGAGCTTGTACACGTTCAGGGCCTTGGTGAAAGGCCCCCAGAGCTCCCTGCGATAGGTCTTGATGATGCTGCGCTCGCATTTTTTTCGCCGTTCCTCGTCTCTTAAGCCTTCGTCCATCCTCCGCGCCTCCCTCCGATGCTTTTTTGCTGATTAGTATTATACCCCATTTCGCCCCAACCGGCAATAGCCTTGCCGAAAAAAGCCCCCCGGGACGGGCCCGGGGGGTGAAAGCGGTAAAAATTATTTCTCCTTTTTCTCCGCCGGGGCGCTCTTGATCCCACGCACCACGTTCTCCTGCACCGCCTTCTCCAAAGCGTCGGTGACGATCTGGAGGGTGCGGATGCGGGCGTATTTTTTGTCCACGGACTCGATGATGTACCAAGGGGCGTACTCGGTGCTGGTCTTTTGAAGCATCTCCTCGATGGCCTCGGCGTACTGGGGCCACTTGTCCCGGTTGCGCCAGTCCTCGTCGGTGATCTTCCACTCCTTCCCCGGGGTGTTCTGCCGGGCCTCGAAGCGCTCGAGCTGGGTGTCGGGGTCGATGTTTATCCAGAACTTCAGCACCACGGTGCCCCAGTCGGTGAGCTCCTTTTCAAACTCGTTGATCTCCCCGTAGGCCCGCTTCCAGTCGTTCTCGGAGCAGAAGCCCTCGATGCGCTCCACCATCACCCGGCCATACCAGGTGCGGTCGAAGATGGCGATGTGGCCGCTGCGGGGGAGCTTCGTCCAGAACCGCCACAAAAAGTGCCGGGCCTTCTCGCCGGGGGTGGGGCTGGCGATGGGGATGACGTCAAAGCCCCGGGGGTCCAGGGGATAGGCCAGACGCCGGATGTTGCCGCCCTTTCCGGCGGCGTCCCAGCCCTCAAAGCATATCACCACGGGAATCTTCTTCCGGTAGATCTGGTTGTGGAGCTCCGAGAGCCTGCGCTGGAGCTGCGCCAGCTTCTTTTTATACTTGTCGGGGTCGATGGTGGCGGAGAGATCGCAGTCGGCCAGCGACGGCCCGCCCCGAAGCGGGAACTGGCGGCCGGTGGGCTTGCCCTCATACCGGCCCAGGGCGATGGCCTGCCGGACGGTGCCGGTAATGGCCGCAAGGCCGTCAAAAAGCGCCTTTTTCCGGCTCTCGCCGTCCAGAACATGCCAGGGCGCGGTCTGGGAGGTGGCCTCCATGAACTCGTCGTAGGTCCGCATGAACTGGTTGTACTCCTGCTGCTGCCAGAGGTCGTCCCCGGAGACGCGCCACTGGGTGTCCCGGTTTTCCCGGAGGTCCGTGATGCGCCGGAGCTGCTCCTCCCGGGAGATGTGCAAAAAGAGCTTTACGAGCACATACCCGTTGTCCCGGAGCTGCCGCTCCAGGGTGTTGCAGGACTCTATCCGCCGCTCGTACTCCTCCCGGGAGATCTCCCGGCGCAGGTACTTGCCAACCGTGTCCTCCATCCAGCCGGTGTCCATGAAGAGAAACTTGCCTGTCTCCGGCAGGACGTCGAAGAATTTTTTGAGGAACGGGTAGCGCTCCTCGTATTCCGGGGTCCGCCCGAAGCTGGCGACCTTGAAAAACCGGGGGTCCATCTCGCATATGAGCTCCCGGATGAGGTTGCCCTTCCCGGCGCAGTCCCAGCCCTCCAGCAGGACCACCACGGGAAGTCTGGCGTCCCGGATGGTCTGCTGCTGGCCCACGAGCTCGGCCCGCATGGCCTCGATGCGAGTGTTCCGGGCGGCCTTATCAAGGCCGTCGTCGGCGCGTTTGAAATCAAGAATCATTTGAGCACCTCCGAATCAAAATAATTTGATTATATTTTTGCGATTTAAATTGGATACGCCTTCGCACAGCCCTATCATAGCATTTTTGCGTCGATTTGTCAAAACAAACCTTAAAAACCGGGCCACTTTTTGTGGATTTTGCGAGACATCCCGCCGCCGCCCGGGGGGCGGCGCGCTTGACAGGGGGGACGGGATGGTGTAAAATGAATTGCAAATCGCGGAAAACGGAGGTAACGCCATGGACGGGCTTGAGAATATCTACCTGGAGGACTGCCCCTGCTGCGGGGGCGTGGGGAGCATTGAGGAGGAGGGCGGCTGGTGCGTCTACATCCAGTGCCTGGACTGCGGCGCCCACACCTCGGCCATCTCCTACGACGGGCAGACCACGCTCTATGAGGCCGCGAAGCTCGCCGCGGACAACTGGAACGCCCGAAAGGTCCACGCCCCGGGGCCCGGGGAGTGAGGGCGGCTTTATCGATTTGTCGCAATAATGTGCGATCGTGTGTTGTAAAATCGTGTTTTTCCTGCTATAATAAGGTAATCATTCTACCAGATCAGGGGGTTTTTGGATATGGAACCTAAATTCTTTCCTTTGCTCAAGATCGGCGGCCTGCCGCTGCTGGCGGCCAAGGGCCATTTTGCCACGCAAAACAGCCACATAAACTACTTTATCGACGTCACCGCCCAGAAGTACAGCCTCCGGGGCGCCGAGGACGTGGCCCACAAGCTGTGTGAAAAGGTGAAGGGCCGCTTCCCGGTGGACACGATCCTGTGCATGGACGGCACCAGCGTCATCGGCACATGCCTTGCCAAGGAGCTGACAAAAGCCGGAGGCCGGTCCTTGAGCGAGGGCAGCAACATCTATATCTGCAAGGGCGAGCTGAACAGCCGGGGCGAGCTCATCTTCCGGGACAACGCCAAATTCATGCTGGAGGGCAAGCACGTCCTCATCCTGGCCTGCTCGCTGACCACCGGCAAGACGGCCCTCCGGGGCCGGGAGAGCGTGGAGTATTACGGCGGGCGCGTTGTGGGCGCCGCCGCCATCTACGCCGCCACCCACAGCATCGAGGGCATGGAGGTGGTGTCCCTCTTTGACACCAACACCATCCCGGACTACGTCTCCTACGCCCCCTCGGAGTGCCCCATGTGCAAAAACGGCGAGCCCATCGACGCCGTTGTCAACACCTTCGGGTATTCCAAGGTGAAATAAAAACAGGAAATAGAGCTTGGGAGGAAAAAAGTAAAAAAGTAGGGGTCGCCGTCCCCGGCGACCCGCCCTCGCGTTTCACCGCCCAATTTCCGTCAAGCGCAGCAATGTATCCGCAGGGGCCGCCAAAAGGCGGCCCCTCAGTTTGTCAAAAAGTTCAAATTCAATATTTTTTCCAAGGACATGTGCCTTGGAAAAAATCCCTTTTGTCGCACAAGTGCCGCCGTAGGCGGCGCGCAGGGCGACAGCAGGGAAGTTTTCGCTGAATTTCGCAAAATTCAGCGAAAATTTCCCGCACGTTCCCCTTGTCGAAAAAGCCCGTCAGGGCTTTTTCGACAGGCGGCCCCTGCGGGTGTTTATTTTGTTTCCCCTCTTGGCAGCAGCACGCGGTTTTGCCAGGGGAGGGAGGCGTTTTCGGAGGCGCTGGGGGAGAGGGACTCGATGTAGCCGCGGTCGAAGTCCGAAAGGACGCCGGCCTCGTAGGCGGCGCGGTTGTAGTCCTCGATGCGCCGGGCGATGTTGGCGTAGTTGAAGACCAGCCACAGCGCCAGAAACGACGAGAGCATCACCGGGAAGACGTGAAATCCCGGCCGCGCCGTCTTATATGCCGCGGCGCCCAGGGCGATGGCGATCCAGAGCATGATGAGCAGCGTCATGCACCGCAGCAGACTCAGCCCGTAGGCCCCGATGTAGAGGCACATCCGGTACACCGCGGAGACGAGGATGACGAAGGTGAGGCCGATGAGGGTCCAGGTGAGGACATTCAGCGCCCTCCGGCCCCGCCCGGAGGCCCTGACGCAGCACATGGCGGCCAGAAGATTGAGCCCCGCCACCGCCGCGAGCTGGAAAAAGCCCTGGCGGGCGTATTCGGCAAAGCCGCCCCGCATGGCCGCAGTTTCGGCGCCGCCGAAGAGAAAGACGAACTGAATGACGGCAAAGACGGCGTAGATGACGTCCAGCGCCGTGAGGACCGCGATGAAGGGCAGGCAGGGGAGGGCTACAGGCTCGGTTTTCTCAACCTCCCGCTCCGGAGCGGGGCGCATGAGGGAGTAGAGGAAGGAGAAGAGCATGAGGCCGAAAACGGCCGTCTTCAGCCACGTCCACAAAAACCGCCCCCGGTCCAGGGAGTCCAGCAGCGCCTTGCCCAGGTCCCCCAAAAGCCCGTCAAACACCTGGTCGGCGGAGGACAGCAGCGCCACCACCAGCGCCAGGAGCGGAAAGGCCACCAGCAGCGTCAGAAGCACCATCCAAAACCCGTTGAAGCTCCGCCCCCGCCGCCGCAGGGCCAGAAAGGGCTTAGCGAAATGCCGGAAAAGGTTGGGAATGAACAGCCTCAGCGTCTCCGGCACTACCGCCGCCTCCAGCGCCGGGAAATCCCGCCCCGCCAGGGCCAGGGCCGCGGCCGGGGTGAGGCAGGCCAGCAGAATGAGATTCAATGCCCGCAGCGCATACGGCCCGTAGAGCCCCGTGACAACGGCCAGCAGAACGGTGCAGACCGCCAGAAAGAGCCCCCGGCGCGTGGGCCGGAGCCGCCTTCGCAGACACAGGCACTCCGCGCCCAGCGCCGCCAGCACAAAGGCCGTGGTCCCCAGGCCCGGGACACGCATGAGGCTCTCAAAATCAAAGACGTGGAACCACAGCGCCGCAAGGGCCACACCCAAAAGGAGCGCCAGCCAGTCGTCGAGCGCAAACCTCACCGGCTCCCGGGCCGGGGCGGCATTTTCAACGGGAAGCGGCCGGCCGGTTTCGGAACTTTCCATCAAATCGGACTCGTTTTCTTCATTTTCCATAAAAATCACCTGCTTTTTACGTGTCGATAGTACAAAAATACAAGGTATCCGTATCCGCGTCGTAGACCCCCAGGGTCAGGTTGAACACAAGGCCGTCGAACTGGGCGGCCAGCCCCGTCCGCCGGTCGATGAGCTTGTACCAGCCGCTTTCGATCTCCGGCACCAGGGGCTCGCCGTTTTCGTCCGTCAGGTACGGCCCGCGGCTGTAAGCCTCGCCGTCCCGCCAGGGAGGTCGATGCCCAGCTCCCGGGAGGCTTGGCCCAGGACGTCCGGGCCCGCGCACCCGGTGAGCAGGAGAAGAGCCGCCACCGCGGCGAAAAGCCCCTTTTTCATGCCTCGCCGTCCTCCGTAAATTCCAAAATATCCCCCGGCTGACATTTGAGGGCGCGGCAGAGGGCGTCCAGGGTGGAAAAACGCACGGCCTTGGCCTTGCCGGTCTTTAAAATGGACAGGTTTGCCATAGTTATGTCAACCTTTTCCGACAGCTCCGTCAGGCTCATCTTCCGCTTGGCCAGCATCACGTCTAAATTTACAGATATTGCCATAGCGCCGCCTCATATGGTCAGGTCGTTGTCGGACTTCAAGTCCGCGGCCTTCTGCGTCAGGTGCGAGAGCGCCGCGCAGCAGACCGTCACCGCCGCGCCGAAGAGCGTCACCGCCACGAAGATGAGGGGCACCGAGGGGTGCTTGGGTCCCAGGGCCAGCACCGCCACCGCCAGCACCACGTAGAGGCACGTGTCCCCCAGGGCCAGGCGGCTGATGGTCCGGAGCCTGCGGGCGTTGTCGGCGCAGAAGCTGTTGTTCCGGCCGATCTCGGTGAAGATGCGCCACGCGAGCCCCAGGGCCACAAAGCCCGGAACGGAGGACGCCGCCACGATGCCGGGGATGCCATAGCCGAAAATGGCGCGGCGCACGGGCTGCCCCTCGTAAAACTGCGCCACCGTGGCGCTCAGCAGCGGCACGAAAAACACCAGCACCGCCGCCAAAAACACCGCCAGCACCGCCACCACGGCCTTTAAAAGCACGGATAATTCCTTTTGACTCATTCGTTTCAGCTCCTTTCACCGGTATAGTACCACAAACGTTTTTGAATGTCAATAAAAATTTATCGAAAAACGATAAATATGGAAATTTCGTCAAAAATACAGGCTTTTGCGGATTTCTTTGCGGTTTGCTGTTGCGCGGAAATGGAAAATCTGTTATAATTAACAAAATTGCGCGGATAACGTCCCATAAAATCGGCGAATTGATTTTGAAAATGAATAAAGGAGGCAGCGTCATGGCAAAAAATGTGATGGTAGGTCAGTCCGGCGGTCCCACCGCGGTGATCAACTCCTCCCTGGCGGGCGTCTACGAGGCGTCCCGGGCCCGGGGCGCGGAGCACGTCTACGGGATGCTCCACGGGGTAGAGGGGCTTCTTCAGGGCAAGTATGTGGACCTCTCCGAGAAGTTCAGGACGGGCCTGGAGATCGAGCTTTTAAAGCGCACGCCCTCCAGCTACCTGGGCTCCTGCCGCTATAAGCTCCCGGACTGGCGGGAGGACGAGGCGCCCTACAAAAAGCTCCTGGCCCTTTTGGAGAAGCTGGACGTGGGGTATTTCATGTACATCGGCGGCAACGACTCCATGGACACCATCGGGAAGCTGGCCGACTACGGCGAGCACGTGGCGTCGGACATCCGCTTTATGGGCGTGCCCAAGACCATCGACAACGACCTGATGGTGACGGACCACACCCCCGGCTACGGCTCCGCGGCTAAGTACATATCCGTGGTGATGAAGGAGGTCATCCGGGACGCCACGGTCTACGGCTCCCGGTATGTGACCATTGTGGAGATCATGGGCCGCAACGCCGGCTGGCTCACCGCCGCCGCCGCGCTGGCCCGGGGCGAGGACTGCGAGGGCGTGGACATGATCTGCCTTCCCGAGGTGCCCTTCAACGTGGACCGCTTTGTGGAGAAGGTCCGGGTGATGCAGGAGCAGAAGCCCAGCGTGGTCATCGCGGTGTCCGAGGGCGTGAAGCTGGAGGACGGGCGGTATGTCTGCGAGCTCTCCGACGACCCCCGGCGCGTGGACGCCTTCGGGCATAAGAATTTGACCGGCACGGCCCGGTATCTGGCGGGCGTCGTGGAGCGCAAGCTGGACACCAAGACCCGCTCCATTGAGCTCAGTACCCTCCAGCGCTGCGCGGCGCACCTCACCAGCCGCACCGACATCACGGAGGCGTATCAGGTGGGCGGCGCCGCCACAAAGGCCGCTTTCGCCGGCCACACCGGGGAGATGGTGGCCCTGCGGCGCGTCTCCAACAAGCCCTACCAGTGCATCACGGAGCTCCACCCCATCTCCGAGGTGGCAAATCTTGAGAAGAAGGTCCCCATGGAGTGGGTCAACGACAACCACACCGACATGCTCCCGGCCTTCATCAACTACGCCAAGCCCCTCATCCAGGCGGAGCTGACGCCCATCTACATCGAGGGCAAGCCGTACCACATCTTCTGTGAAGAGGCGTAAGGACAAATAAAACGGCTTCGGGCGGGTTTGAAACCCGCCCAAATTTTTGTCAACACTTCGCTTCTTTCAAACGTCTATAAAATGAGAGCGCTCGAAAAAGCAAAAAAGGTGGTGATCTCTACGCCGGAGCTCTATGAAAAATACTGGCCGCGCCTTGCGGCGTTCTGCGAGAGGCTGACGGGGCAGCGGGCCTCGGCGGAGGACATCGCCCAGGAGGCGTTTTTGAGAGCTATGATGAATTACCACATTCTGGCGCCCCTGGATGAGCGGGGGAGGTGGAGCTGGCTGAAAAAGACGGCCCGGAATCTCTTCATCGACTCCCTCCGCCGGGACAGGACCGCCCAGGCGGAGGTCCCGGAGACGCCCGTGGAGGAGGACTTCACCCGGGCGGAGGTCTGGCGGGCCATCGGGGAGCTCCGGGACGGGGAGCGGGAGCTGTTTTACCTCCGGTATTTCGCGGGGTTTAACTCCGCGGAGCTGGGGAAGCTGTTCGACCTGAGCCCCGCCACCGTCCGCTCAAGGCTCAGATCCGCCAGAGAGACACTGAAAAAGACTTATTTTGAGGAGCGATAACTATGAAAAAACTGCAAATCAACTGCGGAAGATGCGACGCCACGGAGCTGACGGAGGAGAAGATCGCCGGGTACGGCGCGGTACAGATCAACTGCGGGAGTCTGCTGGTGACGCCGTCGTCCCTGGCCGTCATGGCCAGGTGCGGCGTCCGGCACAACTCCGGCGCCGTCATCAACGTCCCGGAGGGGGCGCGGGTGGTGACGAAGATGGGGAGCTTCACCCTGACCGCGGAGGACGCGGCCAAGGGACCTACGGTGCTGGCGGTGGTGGGGAGCCTCACCGTGGCGCCGGGGGCCGGCGCGGCGGCGGAGAGCTACGCGGGGATAATCGTCAACGGCAAGCTCATTTGCCGCCGGGACGACTACACCCCGAGAATCGAGGTCACCGGTACGGAGTGCCTGTACCCGGCGGGGTACGAGTATGTGGACGACGACCTGGTCATCGACAAAATCTTCCGCCTGCGTTTCGCCGGAAAGAGTATCTACACGCCGGACACCGTCACCGTGGGCGACCCCGGGGAGCTGCCCGCCCTCATCGAGGCGGGGACCCGGGTGCTGTGCGGGGAGCTGGCGGTGACGGAGGACGTGCTGGAGGACGCGCTGAAGCTCGCCGGCGCCGAGAAGCCCGAGGGCCTTATCGTCATGCCGGAGGGGTTTGTCTATCTGGACAGGAGCCAGAACCTCACAAAAAAGCTGCTGCGCCGGGGGAAGAAGCTCTGGATCGGCGGGAACCTCACGGTGGAGCGGGAGAATATGGCGCTTTTGGACGAGCTGGAGGGCCTGCGCGTCGCGGGCCGGGCCGTTGTCCCGGAGGAGCTGGAGGCGCGGCTGGAGGAGCTGGACCCGGACTGCGGCGACATCATCCCCTACCGGGGCAAGCTTTCGTGGGGGAAAGAGGCCGTCGCCGTGACCCGGGCGCTCCTTGAGCGCCACGGCTTTGTCACCCTCTACCGCTGCGACAGCGTGACGCTGGACCGGGCGCTGACGCCGGAGGAGATCGAGGCGGGGCTCTCCATCCTCCGCTGCGACTGCGTGAAGTGTACCCCCGCCCAGGAGTCCGCCGTCCGGGCCGTCTCGGAGGACGTGGACGACATCGCCGTCCGGGACCCCGACGCCCCGAAGGAGGAAAAACCCCCCATAACACCCGACCCGGACACGGTGACCGTAAACACGGGGATGTATAAATTTTGAGAAACCGGGCCTGATGAATCAAACCCGCCCCCCAACAAAACGCGAAACCCCCAAAACCTCGCGGCACGGGCCGATGACCACATCGGCCCGTGCCGCGATTACGGACGTTCCCATATCAACGCAAAAACCTTCAAAATCAGCCGTAGGGGTCGCCGTCCCCGGCGACCCGTCTTTCGTTCACCACTCATCTACCGTCAAACGCGCCACGTCCGCGTAGGGGCCGATGACCACATCGGCCCCTACTTTCGATTCGCAAAAACTTTCCGGTAAACCGCAAAAAAATCTCCCCACCCTCTTGACAAAGCTTAGCTATATAGCTATAATGCTATATAGAACAAATTCTATAAAGGAGGGCAAATATATGGCAGAGGATTTTTTTCAGGCGCTGGCAAGCCCCTACCGGCGGGAGATCATAAAGCTCCTGCGGTGGCAGAGCTTGAGCGCCGGGGAGATCGCGGAGAAATTCGACATCTCCCAGCCGTCGGTGTCCCGGCACCTGGACATCCTGAAGCAGGCGGAGATCGTCACCTGCGAGCGCCGGGCCAACCAGATGATCTACTCCCTGAACCTCTCGGTGGCGCAGGAGATGGTGATGCGGATTTCGGAGCTCTTCTCCGTCCCCCGGGAGCGGACCGCGGAGCCCCGCAGAGAGGGGGAGCGGGTATGAGCGTCCAGCGTGTGAAGCTCCTGATGTCCGCCCTCGGCGTGGTGGGAATCATGGGCGCGGTGCTGGGCGGGCCCGCGGGGTGCGCCCTGGCCGTTATCTGCACCGCGGTGATGATCACGGTCTATATGAAAAACACCGCCGCGATAGCTAATATATCCCAGGACAACCCCAAGGTCCGGACCCTGCGGGGCGTCACGATCTTCACGGCGGCCTACGCGGCGGCCATTGTGCTCCTCGCCGTGGCTGCCAATAGGGGAATATTGGACGCGTTCGCGGACAAAATGGGCCCCAAGAGATTCGAAACCGCCGAGAAGCTCCTGATGGCGGTGCTTTTGGGCCTGCCCATGGCGGTCTACGGCAACGTGGCCCCCAAGCTGCCCCGCAGCCGCCACATGGGCCTGCGGCTGCCCTGGACGGTGCGGGACGAGCAGACCTGGATCGTCGCCCACCGCGTCCTGGGCCTCCTCTCCCTGCCCCTGACCGTGCTCCTCTTCATCCCCGTGGGAACGGGGATGGGCTTTGAGACTTACGTAAAGCTCTGGTGGACCCCCGCCCTCCTCCTCTGGGTCGGCATTCCGGCCCTCGCGTCCGGGGTATTTTACTGGAGAAAGTACAAGTAGTACCACGTCCCACCTAAAAATATATACCGCGCGGCGAGTTCTCTTGATCATGCGGCAGAGCCGCGAACCTTGCGGCAGCAGCTTCGTTTATTCACTGGCCCCATGTCCCCTGAACGTCATCGTTTCTGGGCCCGACGGGGAACTCGCCGATGACGGTGACGCCGTCGGAGGCGTAGAGGGGAATGGATGAGGGAACGTCCGTCACCACGTCATCCGGCGACTTTCTGGCGCCGACGCCAAGAAGCTCCTCCCAATACACATACCCGTCGGCCCCGTTGAGGCCGATGGCGGCCACAAGGTCAGGCGTGACGTCAGAATAAATGTTGGGCCCATACGTCAGCCCCAACTCGTTTACTTCAAAGTAGTCCCTGGGGTCCGGTGATTTGCTGTCGGGCTCCACTTCCGGCGCGGGGGCCGCGTAGACGGTGAGCGCCGCGCCCAGAATAACGATGAGGGCGCAGACGAAAAGCAGTTGTTTTTTCATGCAGGAACCTCCTTCTCAAAAACGTTCTGTTAATACTCAACATATCCGGATAGCCGGATAATTTGGTCCGAGCTGTTCCTGAAGCCAAGGCAGTAGCTCCCGGACTCAGGGACCCGGATGGTTTTGTCAAACAGCCCGCCCGCGGCATCGGCCCCATAGAATTTGCCATCGGGAGAGACAAGACCGAAAAGAACACCAAAGAGACTTGGGGCATAGGAGCCATAGATTCTTACGGTGTCCCCCGCCTGCAGCGCAAAGGAGGAGTCACTTTTTACAGGCTCGTAGGGCTGAATGACCAGATTGACGGGCACAACGTCGCCCACGGGCCTGGGCCCGACGGGGAATTCGCCGATGACGGTGACGCCGTCGGAGGCGTAGAGGGGAATGGATGAGGGAACGTCCGTCACCACGTCATCCGGCGACTTTCTGGCGCCGACGCCAAGAAGCTCCTCCCAATACACATACCCGTCGGCCCCGTTGAGGCCGATGGCGGCCACAAGGTCAGGCGTGACGTCAGAATAAATGTTGGGCCCATACGTCAGCCCCAACTCGTTTACTTCAAAGTAGTCCCTGGGGTCCGGTGTTTTGCTGTCGGGCTCTACTTCCGGCGCGGGGGCCGCGTAGACGGTGAGCGCCGTGCCCAGAATGACGATGAGGGCGCAGACGGACAGCAGTTGTATTTTCATGAATAGACCTCCTTCTCACCGGGCCTCATCCCATGCGGAATTCCCGGACCTGGGCTGTTTGCCAGTTTTCGCAGATCAAATCCTCAAACTCGACGATCTCCGGCTCCCCCTGGGGGCCGGGACTTGCCGGCGCTGCCGCCAGCGCGACGATGACCGCGGCCAGAAGGCAAATGAGACAGAGAACAGGCTTGACTATTTTACTGCGCGTCTTTTTGGATACCTCCGGTGCGGGCGATTCTTCCGGCTCGCGGGGCACGTTCGGAATTTGGGGCGCGACCGACTCTTGGGGCGCGTTCGTTACTTCGGGTCCGGCTTCCCCGCTCACAAGCCAGTCCACGGTGACATTGTAGAGCCGGCTAATGGTCCACAGGTTGTCAATGGACGGAAGCGCCGCCCCCGATTCCCATTTTGACACGGCCTGGCGGGACACATTCAGCGCCTCGGCGACATCAAGCTGTGACAGGCCGCGCTC
>CANROF010000013.1 GCA_947632155.1 uncultured Oscillospiraceae bacterium | reverse complement strand
ATACCGTTGATAGGCCGAAGGTGTAAGCGTTGTAAGGCGCTCAGCTGATCGGTACTAATAACCCGAGGGCTTGACTTTAAAAGAATAGCAGGCTCTTAAGCTTCGTTTCCCATCCATTTGTTCAGTTCTCAGGGCGCATGCCTATGGCTCGCTGAGCCGATGGCCCGATGGTCAAGTGGTCAAGACGGGGGCCTCTCACGCCCCAATCGGGAGTTCGACTCTCCCTCGGGTCACCATATGCACCTTTAGCTCAGTTGGTAGAGCACCTGACTCTTAATCAGGGTGTCCAGGGTTCGAGTCCCTGAAGGTGTACCATAGTTGGTGTTGATTGCGGTGAGGGTCCACCTGTTCCCATTCCGAACACAGAAGTTAAGCTCACTGGCGCCGAAAATACTTGGCTGGCAACGGCCCGGGAAAATAGGTAGACGCCAACACAAGCTGAAAAGCCCGCCTATGGCGGGCTTTTTAGTCTGCCGGAAAAGCCCTGACGGGCTTTTGGCTATTATTTATTGCTATTTATCCGCATATCCTTTCCTGAAAGCTTTTCGGGAGGGGATTTTTTGTTGTGTCTCATGGACGGCGGCCGGAGCGCCGCGCGGGGGTTCGGGGGGCGGGTCCGGGTGGAGGGGGCGGAGGTCTTGGGCCTGCCCGCGGCGCTGGCGACAGTTGAAGCATCTCCGCGGACCCGGGTAAAGCGGCTCGTTCGGGCGCTGGAGGGCCTTTGCGGGACGCTGAAGCTGATGCGCGTCTCCACCGTGCTCTTCTCCCACGATTTCCCGTTCCGTGATTTTTTTCTTGACCGGGGCTTTCGGGAGGGGGATTCAAGGGAGCTGCTGCTTATCAAGGCCGCGGAGATCCTCAAAGCGGCCTCTCCGGCGCGGACAAGGGTCCTTCTCAGCGCGCCCCGGGCCGACAGGC
The DNA here is from genome assembly GCA_947632155.1 of uncultured Oscillospiraceae bacterium. GTDB lineage: Bacteria > Bacillota > Clostridia > Oscillospirales > Oscillospiraceae > RUG626. The sequence continues at coordinate 47,847 of CANROF010000013.1, read as the reverse complement.
GTGCGGCGCGGCTCGCCCGGGAGCTGGGACAGGAATTTCGGTATCTTGTTACCGACATTCCCGGCGACACGTCCTCCATCGAGGCCGCCTGCGCGGACCTGGGGCTGACGCCGGAGCCCATGCGCCGGGACGGGATCGCCGACGTGGATGCCGCCGTGTTCCTGGGCGCCCCGGCGCGTCCCGTATTCCTGGCCGACAGGTGCCGGACCGTGCTGATCGGGGGAAAAACGCCCTGTATATGCGGCGGCAGGGAGGTGGAGCGCGTGCGCTTCCGCCTCCCTGACCGGTACAGGGACGGTATTCCGAAAAATTTTCCCCAGGACCGGCTCCTGTCCGCGGCGCTGGAGGCCGGACGCCTCCCGGCCGGGGAGGTCACCGTAGAGAGCGCGGAGTGACTGGATAAACTATTTTCCGCGCTTTTTGACGTCCTGCTCCACGGCCTTTTTCCAGTCGGCGGACAGGGGCGCGCAGGCTCGGACGGCGGTGACGGCCTCGCTGATCACCTGATAGTTGAGGGCGGTGCCGGCGCGGTCGGACTTGTAGCGCACGGCCCGGTCCGGGGCGATTCCGAAGCGGGCGGCCTCCCGGGCGGCGTCGATGTTGGCGCCCAGGAAGAGAAATTCCCAGCCCAGCTCGCGTTTGGCCTCGATGAGCTTTTTTACCGCGTCGTAGCTGTACTTTTTGCTGGCGTTCTCCAGCCCGTCGGTGGTGATGACGAACATGGTCTTTTGGGGCACGTCCTCGGGGCGGGCGTACTTGTGTATCCCGGCGATGTGCTCGATGGTCCCGCCCACGGCGTCCAGGAGGGCCGTACAGCCGCGGACGTAGTATTCCCGCTCCGTGAGCTTGGGGACCTTTTCGATGGGCAGCCGGTCGTGGACAGTCTCGGACTCGTTGTCGAAGAGCACGGTGGTGACGAAAGCGTCCCCCGGCTCCCGGCGCTGCTTTTCCAGCATGGAGTTGAAGCCGCCGATGGTGTCGGACTCCAGGCCTCCCATGGAGCCGCTGCGGTCCAGGATGAATACGAGCTCGGTAAGGTTGTTTGTCATTTGAATGGCCTCCTTTTCTTTGATGGCTCTATTGTAGCAAAGAATTGGGGGCCAGAGGTCGCCTGGGAGGCGACAAAATGAAAAATGGACAAGGGCCGCCGTGGGCGGCGGCCCGTACAGGAGGATAAGCCAAACTTTCTCGTGTTACGCGCCGCCCAGAAGGGGCTGGTCGAAGCGGAACAGCGTCTCGTTGAGGCGGAAGATGTCGTAATCTCCGTTCTCGATGAAGTATTCCACGATGATGTCGCCGCGGCTGGCGTGGGTCAGGGTGTACCCGGCCCGGCCGATGAGGTCCCGGGTGGCCTCCAGATCGAGCCGCAGAGCGAAGGCCAGCGCCAGGGCGGTGGACTTTGACGGGCGGTAGGCGGGATTGGAGCGAATCTTGGAAAAGAGCTTCCTGTCGATGTTGGCCCGCTTGTAGACCTCGGGGTCGGTGTACCCGGACTCGTCAATGAGCCGCAGCAGCGTCTCGGAGAAGCCGGCGTCTGTGCGGGCCAGGAGCTCGTCCAGCCGCGCCTCCTTTTTGAGGACCGGCTGCGGCGCTGCGGCGGCCGTGGGCGTGACGGCGAAGGGCGCGGCGTCCTCCGCCCTCCGCGCGGCCCGGGAGGCCCTTACCGGCCGGGACGGAGCCTCCTGCGGCGCGGAGCGGCTGAGGACGCGGCCAAAGATGTGGCCGTCAAAGCCGTCATAGCGCCGGGCGATGTACTCCCGGAGCCCGGCGGATACGCCCTCCGAGAGCTCCCCGGCGGGGCCCTCCGGCACCGTCAGCGTGATGGGGGCGTCGTGGGAGGAAAGGTAAATGCTGGCCGCCCGGACGCCCAGGCGCAGGGACCGCTCCGCCGTGACGCCGCATTGGAGGCCGATGAGGCCCAGGGTCACGGGGGAGCGGAGAAGTCCTGCGGCGCGGCGGAACTCCGATATGTAGATCTGAGTCAGCTCCTCGTCCCCGGCGCCGGCCGGCGCCGGGCGGGAGGGCGCGGAGCCGCGGACAATGGAAAGCGGCATGTTCTCACCCCCGCAGATACGCCAATATCTCCCCGGCGTTGGTGTCGGGCTTGGCGTTGGGGATGACCTTTTCGATGACGCCGTCCGGGCCGATGACAAAGGTGGAGCGGACCACGCCCATGGTGACCTTTCCGTAATTGCGCTTCTCCTGCCAGACGCCAAAGGCCTCGATGGCGGCGCGCTCCGGGTCGGAGAGCAGGATAAAGGGCAGGGAGTTCTTCTCCGCGAAGCGCCGGTGGGAGGCCTCGGAGTCCCGGCTGACGCCGATGACTACGGCGTCCAGGTCCCGGAAGTCCTGATAGGCCGCGGCGAAAGCGCAGGCCTGACGGGTACAGCCGGGGGTCATGTCCTTGGGATAGAAATAGAGCACCACGCGCCGCCCCCGAAAGGAGCTGAGGGTAACGGGGACGCCGTCCTTGTCATTGAGCGTGAAATCCGGCGCTGCTTGGCCTTGTGTGAGCATGGCGATACCTCCTGACATGTTTTTTTTGTAGTATACAACAGCGGCGCGAAAATGTCAAAGACTACCTTGAAAACGGAAAAAATCCGGGATTTTCATGCCTTTGTACAAAAATGTAATCGGATTTTAAAAATAATTTAAGCAATAGCGGATTGAAAAAAACGTTCCGATTTGATATGATAAGCAGGCTTGATTTTTAGAGATACAGGAGATGCATCAATATGGAGGCCTCGGTGAAGAGCGGAAAAATGAAAAAGCTCCGCGATTGGGCCGGACGGATGCTGGACACGCACCCGGTCATATTCACGGCGGTCCTTGCGTTTATAGACATGCTGATCATCGAGTCGGCAAGCCGCCACTCCCCCTTTGCGGCCATCGCGTTCATCTTCGTACATCCCGTCAATTTCCTGGCCAACTATTTCATAGTCCTGACTACCATCTCGCTGGCGCACCTTTTCCGCAAGCGGGTATTTTTCCTGACGCTGTTCTCCTCCATATGGGCCTTGGCGGGCATCGTAAACGGCGTGGTGCTGGCCTTCCGGGTGACGCCCTTCGGGCTCATCGACATATCGCTTCTGCCCTCGGTGGGGACGATCTTTACGGTGTATCTCGACTGGTGGCAGATCGCGCTGCTTGCCGTCATGCTGCTGCTCTTCATTGCGGCGCTTGTGGCCGTATTCATAAGGTCCGGCAAGAGGCCGGTGAAGCTCAAAATGGCGGCGGTGCTCATCGCCGGGTCCGTGCTCCTGGCCGTGGGTACCTACAGCGTCACGGTGGTGGGCCACGAGGACACCCGGGAGGAGGTCTTCAGCAACGTGGCCGGGTCCTACAGGACCTACGGCTTTGTGTACTGCTTCTGCACCGGGGCGGTGGACAGGGGCGTATCGAGGCCGGAATTTTACTCCCGCGCCGCCGTGAACTGGCTGGTGGGGAACCTGGACGAGCCGGAGCAGCCCCGGATGCTCCCGAACATCATAATGGTACAGCTTGAGTCGTTTTTCGACGTGAGCTATCTGGGGGACGTGAGCTTCCAGCAAAACCCCATCCCGGTGTTTACGGACCTGAAGGACAGGTACACCTCCGGATTTTTGACCGTCCCCTCCGTTGGAGCGGGCACGGCCAACACGGAATTTGAGGTACTTTCCGGCATGAGCCTGGACTTTTTCGGCATGGGCGAGTACCCGTACAAGACGATCCTCCAGGAGGAGGCCTGCGAGTCCCTGGTCTGGGACCTGAAGGAGCTGGGCTACACCGGCACCGCCATACACAACAATACCGCCACCTTCTATAACCGGGACCAGGTCTTCGCGCAGCTTGGCTTTGACAATTTCACCTCCATCGAGTACATGGACAATGTGGAGTACAACCCCATCGGCTGGGCCAAGGACGCCGTGCTGACCCAGGAGATCCTGAAGGCCCTGGACGCCACCCGCGATCAGGACTTCATCTTCACCATCACCGTCCAGGGCCACGGCAAGTACCAGCGGGGCGTTGACAGCGTGGACACGGAGCACCTTGGCATCACCTGGGCCACCGACCCGGACTCCCAGGACGCCTTCGCCTATTATACCGAGCAGCTTGAGGAGACGGACGCCTTCATCGGCGAGCTCATCGACGCCCTCTCCCGCAGGGCCGAGCCCACGGTGGTGGTGCTCTACGGCGACCACCTGCCAAATTTCGACATCGGCTCCGAGGAGCTTACCAACGGCGATATTTTTGAGACGGAGTACGTCATGTGGTCCAATTTCCGCCTCCCGGAGGACGACGAGGACCTGTCCGCCTACCAGCTCTCCGCCAAGGTCTTGAGCGAGCTTGGCATGAGCCGGGGGCTCCTTTTCCGCTACCACCGGCAGATGCGGGACACGCCGGACTATCTGGACGGGCTGAAGCTCCTGGAGCACGACATGCTCTACGGCGATTTTTACTGCTACGGCGGGGAGAATCCCTACACCGCCACGGACCTCAAAATGGGCGTGGAGCCGGTGTCGGTGACGGGGTACGAGATCGACGAGGAGGCGGGCCTCCTGCGGGTGACGGGCCAGAATTTCACCGACTGGAGCGTCCTTTCCGTGGGCGGCGAGAAGCTGGAGACGACAAGGGCCGAGGACGGGAGCCTGACGGCGTCCCTGGAGGAGGCCGGCGGGGCGGAGGAGCTGCGCGGCAAGGTCCTGACCGTCTGCCAGGACACCGTGGAGGGGCTGACGCTCTCCGAGTCCGTGGGACTGTTTATTAAATAAATATTCATTGTTTCTGCATAAATATTCACAGCTTCCAAAATAAGGCCGCGGCCGGCGGCGTAAAATAACGAAAAAGGGGGACCGGGGGACCGGTCCCTTCGCTTATTTCACAAAAACGGGTGGATAAGTGAATAGCCCTTGACTTTTCCGCGGAAAAAGAGGATAATCTAAGCACAAACCAAGACTATTTCAATACGGAGGAGAACCTTATGTCCGAAAAGCCCATCAAAAAAATAGCCCTGGCCTATTCAGGCGGGCTTGATACATCCATAATCATCCCGTGGCTCCGTGAGAACTATCCCGGCTGCGAGGTCATCGCCGTCTGCGGCGACGTGGGGCAGGGGAGCGAGAACGAGGGGCTGGAGGAGAAGGCCAAAAAGACCGGCGCCTCCAAGCTCTACGTGGAGGACCTGACCGACGAGTTTGTCAACGACTTCATCATCCCCACCATGAAGGCCGGCGCCGTCTATGAGGACTACCTCCTGGGCACCTCCATGGCCCGCCCGGTCATCGCCAAGCGCCTGGCGGAGATCGCCCTTGCCGAGGGGTGCGACGCCATCGCCCACGGCTGCACCGGAAAGGGAAACGACCAGGTCCGCTTTGAGCTGACCTTGAAGCACTTCGCCCCGGGGATAAAGGTCATCGCCCCCTGGCGGGTCTGGGACATCAAGAGCCGGGACGAGGAGATCGACTATGCCGAGGCCCACAACGTGCCCCTCCGGATAAGCCGTGAGACGAACTACTCCAAGGACAAGAACATGTGGCATCTCAGCCACGAGGGCCTGGACCTGGAGGACACCGGCAACGAGCCCCAGTACGAGAAAAAGGGCTTCCTGGAGATGGGCGTCTCCCCCATTGACGCCCCCGACACGCCCACCTATGTGGAGATCGAGTTTGAAAAGGGCGTCCCCGTGGCGGTGGACGGCGAGAAGATGAGCCCCAAGGAGGTCATCTTCAAGCTGAACGCCCTGGGCGGCGCCAACGGCATCGGGCTTTTGGACATCGTGGAGAACCGTCTGGTGGGCATGAAGTGCCGCGGCGTCTACGAGACGCCCGGCGGGACCGTCCTCTACAAGGCCCACGAGTACCTGGAGACGGTGTGCCTGGACAAGATGACCCAGCACGAAAAGCAGAAGCTCTCCATCACCTTCGCGGAGCTGGTCTACAACGGCCAGTGGTACACCCCCCTGCGGGAGGCGCTGTCCGCCTTCGTGGACAAGACCCAGGAGCGGGTCACCGGCAAGGTGCGCCTGAAGCTTTACAAGGGCAACGTTATCAAGGCCGGCGTCTGGAGCCCCTGGAGCCTCTATTCCGACGAGCTGGCCACCTTCGGGGAGTCGGACTACGACCAGAAAGACTCCGCCGGCTTCATCAACCTCTACGGCCTGCCCATCGCGGTCCAGGCGCAGGTGGATAAAAAGAATTCCTGACGGCAGAATGCCGGACACCGGGTCGGTTCCTTGCTCCCGCGAAGATTGTCAAAATACTCAGATTCAATATTTTTCCCGGCGGCATGTACGTCGGGAAAAATCCCTAGGGAAAATATACTGAATTTCGCAAAATTCAGTATATTTTCCCGCACGTATCCCCTTGGCATCAAAAGCCCCAAGGGGGCTTTTGAGCCAGTTTTCAGGAGGTGCCCAATGCCTAAGCTCTGGTCTGGCCTGGCCTCCGGCGCCATTGACGCCGCGGCCGAGGACTTCAACCGCTCCATCCGCGTGGACTCCAGGATGTACCGCCAGGACATCCTGGGCTCGATCGCCCACGCCAAGATGCTGGCGGCTCAAAACATCATCACACCCGAGGACGCGGAGGCCATTGTCAATGGCCTCAACGGCATTTTATCGGATATTGACGGGGGGCGGCTTACCATCGACCCGGAGGCCGAGGACATCCACACCTTTGTGGAGCAGACTCTGACGGAGCGCGTTGGCGAACCGGGAAAGCGCCTCCACACCGCCCGCAGCCGCAACGACCAGGTGGCGCTGGACACGCGCCTCTACCTCCGGGAGCGGGTGGGGACCACGGCGGAGCTTTTGCGCGGCATGCTCCGCACCCTCTGTCAGCGCGCGGGGGAGGCCAAGAGCATGGTGATGCCGGGGTACACCCACCTCCAGCGGGCGCAGCCCGTGACCATGGGGCACCACCTGATGGCCTACGCCATGATGTTCTCCCGGGACCTGGGGAGGCTCTGGGACGCCGCTGAGCGCATGAACGTGTCGCCCATCGGCTGCTGCGCCCTGGCGGGCACCACCTACGACACCGACCGGGAGCTGGAGGCGGCGCTTTTGGGCTTCGATTCCGTCTCGGCCAACTCCCTGGACGGCGTATCCGACCGGGATTTCTGCGTGGAGCTGGGGGCCGCGCTGTCGCTTATCATGACGCACCTTTCCCGCCTGTCCGAGGAGATCGTCCTCTGGTCAAGCTGGGAATTCAGATTCATCCGCCTCTCGGACGCCTACTCCACCGGCTCCTCCATCATGCCGCAGAAGAAAAACCCGGACATGGCGGAGCTGACCCGGGGCAAGACCGGGCGGGTCTACGGGGACCTGATGGCGCTTCTCACCGTGCTCAAGGGCCTGCCCCTTGCGTACAACAAGGACATGCAGGAGGACAAGGAGCTCATCTTCGACGCCTTCGACACCGTGGACGCCTGCCTCACCGTCACCGCTCCCATGCTGGGGACCATGACCCTCCTGCCGGAGAACATGCGCCGCGCCGCCGCCGCGGGCTTCATCAACGCCACGGACCTGGCCGATTACCTGGTGGGGCGCGGGATGCCTTTCCGCACCGCCTACAAGCTCACGGGCGAGCTGGTGGCCGACTGCACCAAGGCCGGCGCCACCCTGGAGGACCTGCCCTTGGAGGCGTACAAGGCCAAAAGCGAGCTCTTTGACGCGGACCTCTATGACGCCATCAACATCGACAACTGCCTTATGCGCCGCACCTCCCTGGGCGGCCCCGCCCCGGAGAGCGTGGAGCGGCAGATAGAGTACATTCTGGAGCAGATACAATGAAGATCTACATCGACGGTAGCGCCGGGACTACCGGGCTGCAGATATACGACCGGCTGAAGGCCCGCCGGGACATCGAGCTTATGACCCTCCCGGAGGAGCTCAGGAAGGACCGGGAGGCCCGGCGGGAGGCCCTGAATTCCTGCGACATCGCCTTCCTGTGCCTGCCCGACGACGCGGCGCGGGAGGCGGTATCCATGATCGAAAATCCCGCGGTCCGGGTCATCGACGCCTCCACCGCCCACCGCACGGCGGAGGGCTGGGCCTACGGCTTTCCCGAGCTGGACGACGCCCACCGCGCCGCCATCGAGCGGGGCCGCCGCATCGCCAACCCCGGCTGCCACGCCACGGGCTTCATCGTCTCCGTCTACCCCCTGGTAAAGCTGGGCATCGTCCCGGCGGACTACCCGCTGACCTGTTTCTCCCTCACCGGCTATTCCGGGGGAGGGAAGAAGATGATCGCGGACTACGAGGCCCCGGAGAAGCCCGCCGGCCTCAACGCCCCCCGGGTCTACGGCCTCACCCAGGCCCACAAGCACCTTCCGGAGATGCGGGCGGTCTGCGGCCTCGCCCACGTGCCGGTCTTTTCGCCCATCGTGGACGACTACTACAAGGGCATGGCCACCACCGTGGCCCTCCACTTAGACCTCCTGCCCGGCCATCCCACCGCCAAGAGCATCCGGGAGGCCCTGGACGACTGGTACCAGTACCGGCGCCTCATCAACGTCGCGCCCCTCAACTGGGGGACGCCCATGATCGACGCCAACGCCTTCGCGGGCCGGGACGACCTGATGCTCATCGTCTCCGGCGGAGATGAGCGCGTCACGGTGACGGCCCTCTTCGATAACCTGGGCAAGGGCGCCTCCGGCGCGGCGGTGCAGAACATGAACATACTCATCGGCGCCGACGAGCTCACGGGGCTCAATGTGTAGGGGCGTCTATGGCTCCGCTCCGTGGAAAAGTCCGTGGACGGGCTGGCCGCGGAGCTTTTGGAGGTGTTGGCGGGGGAAACCCGCCGGAGGTGATTTTATGTGGTTCATTTTCGCTCTCGGCTCCGCGGTTTTCGCGGCGCTGACGTCGATTTTGGCGAAGGTGGGCATTGAGGACGTCAATTCTAACCTGGCCACCGCCATCCGGACCTGCGTGGTGCTGGCCATGGCCTGGGGGATGGTGTTCCTCACCAACACCCAGGGCGGGATCTCTGAGATCAGCCGGAAAAGCTGGCTCTTTCTCATTCTCTCGGGCCTCGCCACCGGGGCGTCGTGGCTCTGTTACTACCGGGCGCTGCAAATCGGCGAGGCGTCCAAGGTGGTGCCCATCGACAAGCTCAGCACGGTCCTGACGCTGGTGCTGGCTTTCGTCTTTCTCCACGAAAAATTTACCGTAAAATCGCTTCTTGGCTGCGTCCTCATCGGCGCGGGGACGCTTCTCATGGTCCTATAGAATACTGGAGGAATTTGTATGAACATCACATTCATCCCCGGCGGCGTGTGCGCGGCCCGGGGCTTTCGGGCCAACGGCGTGCGGTGCGGCATCAAGGCCAGCTCCAAAAAGCGGGATCTGGCCCTCATCGTCTCGGAGAGGCGCTGCGCCGCCGCGGCGGTCTATACCGCGAATTTGGTGAGGTCCGCGCCCATCAAGGTGACAAAGGCGCATTTGGCCGACGGTTACGCCCAGGCCGTCATATGCAACTCCGGCAACGCCAACACCTGCAACGCCAATGGAATTGAGATCGCCGAGGGCATGAGCGCGCTGGTGGAGGAGTATACCGGCATCGCCGCCGCCGACGTCATCGTGGGCTCCACCGGCGTCATCGGACAGCCCATGAGCTTAGAGCCCATGAAAAAGGGCATGGCGGAGCTGACGGCGGGCCTGGGGGACCACTCGGATCTGGCGGAAAACGCCATTATGACCACCGACACCGTCCCCAAGGAGGCGGCCGTTGAGTTTGAGATCGGCGGCGTCAGGTGCCGCCTGGGCGGCATCGCCAAGGGCTCCGGCATGATCCACCCCAACATGGCGACCATGCTGGTCTGGGTCACCTCCGACGCCGCCATCACCCCGGAGATGCTGCAAAGGTGCGTTTCCGAGGACGTAAAGACCTCCTTCAATATGGTGAGCGTTGACGGCGACACCTCCACCAACGACACCTTTGCCGTCATGGCCAACGGCATGGCGGGGAACAGGCTTATTGAGGGCGAGGGCGAGGACCTTGACGTTTTCCGCGCGGCCCTCCACGCCGTCACCGTGAAGCTTTGCCGGATGATCGCCAAGGACGGCGAGGGCGCCACCAAGCTCATGACCTGCCGCCTCACCGGCGCCGCCGACGGCCATACCGCCAGGACCGTGGCAAAGGCCGTCATCTGCTCCAGCCTCACCAAGGCCGCCATGTTCGGCGCCGACGCCAACTGGGGCCGGGTCCTGTGCGCCATCGGCTACTCCGGCGCCCAGGTTGACGTGGAAAAGGTTGACGTGAGCTTCGTATCCCGCGCCGGGCGGGTGGACGTCTGTAAAAACGGCGCCGGCATCCCGTTTTCCGAGGACGAGGCCAAAAAGGTGCTCTTGGAGGACGAAATCGACATCTTAGTGGAGCTCAATTCCGGCGACAGCGCCGCCGAGGCCTGGGGCTGCGACCTCACCTACGATTACGTGAAGATAAACGGCGACTACAGGACCTGACGGGGGAGCGGAAATTGGACCAGAAGGAACGTATGCTGGCCGGGCTTCCCTACAAGGCGTGGCTGGACGGCCTCACCGAGGAGCGGGAGGCCTGCAAAAGGCTCATCTACGAGCTCAATCACCTCCCGCCGGAGAGACGCCGGGAGATACCGGCGATCTTGAAAAGGCTCCTGGGGAAAACCGGGGAAACCGTGTGGATCGAGCCGCCCTTCCACTGTGACTACGGCTATAATATCGAGGTGGGGGAGAATTTCGGCGCCAACTATAACCTGACGGTGCTGGACGTGGGAAAGGTGACCATCGGCGACAACGTGCTCATCGCCCCCAACGTATCCATTTACACCGCCGGACACCCGGTCCACCCTGTGAGCCGCGCCTCCGGCTACGAGTACGGCATCCCCGTCACCATCGGCAGCGACGTCTGGATAGGCGGCAGCGCCGTTATCCTCCCCGGCGTGACGGTAGGCGACGGCTCCGTCATCGGCGCCGGGAGCGTGGTGACAAGGGACGTCCCGGCCAACGTCATCGCCGCCGGAAACCCCTGCAGGGTCATCAGGGAGATCACCGACCGGGACAGAGACTATTACTTTAAAGACCGAAAGTTCGACGTAACGGATTATTAAAAAGGAGGTCCGACTATGGACTTACACGACCACGCGCTCCGGGCGCAGACGCTGACGGAGGCGCTGCCTTACATTCAAAAATACGCCGGAAAGATCATCCTCATCAAATACGGCGGCAACGCCATGACGGACGAGAATCTGAAAAAACTGGTGATGGGGGACATCGTGCTGCTCACCATGATCGGCGTGAAGGTGGTGGTGGTCCACGGCGGCGGGCCGGAGATCTCCGACATGCTGAAAAAGACCGGAAAGAAGTCGGAATTCAAAAACGGCCTGCGGGTCACGGACCCGGAGACTATGGACATCGTCCAGATGGTCCTGGCCGGGAAGGTCAACAAGGACCTGGTGAACTTAGTGGAGCTTTCCGGCGGCCGGGCCATCGGCATCTCCGGCGTGGACGGCCACATGATACGGGCCGCGCAGTTGGACCCGGACCTGGGCGCGGTGGGGGAGATCGAGGACGTGGACGTCAAGCCCATCACGGACCTGCTGGACATGGGCTACATCCCCATTATCTCCACCGTGGGCTGCGATAAGGCGGGGAACCTCTACAACATCAACGCCGACACCGCCGCCGCCCGCATCGCCGGGAAGCTCGGGGCGGAGTCCATGCTCACCATGACGGACATCGAGGGGCTCCTGCGGGACAGGAACGACCCGGATACGCTGATTCGCCGCATGTCCGTCTCCGACGTGCCGGAGCTGGTGGCGGAGGGCGTCATCTCCGGCGGCATGATTCCCAAGATCCAGTGCTGTGTGGAGGCCATACGCCGGGGGGTCCGGAAGGTCTTCATCATCGACGGACGTGTGCCCCACTCCATTTTGATGGAGCTTCTGACAAACGCCGGCCTTGGCACCATGTTTACGGCGTGAGGAGTAAGATTATGGATATGGATATAAAAGCCCTTGACAAAAAGTACATAGCCAACACCTACGGCCGGGCGGACGTGGTCTTCGTCAGCGGCCGGGGCGCGGAGGTCTTTGACGCGGACGGGCGGCGCTATATCGACCTGGGCGCCGGCATCGCCGTCAACGCTTTCGGCCTTGCCGACCCCGTTTGGGCCGCGGCGGTGGCGGAGCAGGCGTCCCGGCTCCAGCATATGTCGAATCTCTACTACACACAGCCCTGCGTGAAGCTGGCGGAGATGCTGTGCCGGCGCACGGGGATGAAAAAGGTATTTTTCGGAAACTCCGGGGCGGAGGCCAACGAGTGCGCCATAAAGACCGCCCGGAAGTGGGCCTTTGACAAGTACGGCGACGAGAGCCGCGCCACGATCATCACCCTGAAAAACAGCTTCCACGGCCGGACGATAACCACCCTCGCCGCCACGGGGCAGGACGCCTTTCACACGAAATTCGGCCCCTTCACCCCCGGCTTCGTCTACGCCTCGGCCCAGGACGCCGGGGAGGTCCGGGCGCTGGCCGAAAAAGGCGACTGCTGCGCCGTGATGCTGGAGCTCATCCAGGGCGAGGGCGGCGTGGTGCCCTTGACAAGGCAGTACGTGGACGAGGTGGTGAAGATCGCCCGGGAGCACGAGATGCTGGTCATCGTGGACGAGGTCCAGACCGGCAACGGCCGGACCGGGACGCTCTACGCCTACCAGCAGTTTGGCTTCACGCCGGACATTTTCTCCACCGCCAAGAGCCTGGGCGGCGGCCTGCCCCTGGGGGCGTGCCTCCTGGGGGAGCGGGTGGAGCACACCCTGGGCGCCGGGGACCATGGCTCCACCTTCGGCGGCAACCCGGTGGCCTGCGCCGGGGCGCTGAGCATCTTGGAGCGCATCGACGACGCGCTCCTGGAGGGCGTCCGCCGCAAGGGGGAGTACATCCGATCGGCGCTTTCCGGGGCGAAGGGCGTCCAAAGCGTCACCGGCATGGGCCTCATGGTGGGCATCCTCACGGATAAGCCCGCCGGGGAGGTGGCCCGGGCCGCGCTGAGGCGCGGCGTGGTGGTCCTGACCGCCCACGAGAAGGTGCGGCTCCTGCCGCCCCTCAACATCACGGACGAACAGCTCAGGGAAGCTGTGGAAATTTTGAAAGAGGTGATCGGAGAATGAAGCATTTACTGAAATTAGGCGATCTTTCCCGGGAGGAGATCCTGGACCTTCTGGGCCTGGCCGACCAGCTCAAATTCGAGCGGAAAAACAACATTCCCCACCCGGTGCTGGCGGGCCGGACCCTGGGCATGATCTTCCAGAAGTCCTCCACCCGCACCCGCGTCAGCTTCGAGGCGGGCATGTACCAGCTCGGCGGCAACGCCCTCTTTTTGAGCTCCCGGGACCTCCAGATCGGCCGGGGCGAGCCGGTGCAGGACACCGCCCGGGTCCTGAGCCGCTATCTGGACGCCATCATGATCCGCACCTACGCCCAGAGCGAGGTGGAGGACCTGGCCCGCTACGGCTCCATTCCCATCATCAACGGCCTCACCGACTACGCCCACCCCTGCCAGGTCCTGGCGGACCTCCAGACCATCCGGGAGTACAAGGGGACCCTCCAGGGGCGCAAGCTTGCCTTCATCGGCGACGGCAACAATATGGCAAACTCCCTCATCGTGGGGGGCATCAAGACGGGCATGAGCGTGGCTATCGGCTGCCCCAAGGGGTACCTCCCGGACGCGGACATCGTCAGGTGGGCCCATGAGAACGGGGACCTCACCATCACCGAGGACATCAACGAGGCCGCGGCCAATGCCGACGCCGTGTACACCGACGTGTGGGCCAGCATGGGCATGGAGGAGGAGGCGGAGAAGCGCCGCCGGGACTTCACCGGCTACCAGGTGAACGCGAAGCTCATGGAGTACGCCAAGCCCGACGCCATCGTCCTCCACTGTCTCCCCGCCCACCGCGGCGAGGAGATCACCGACGAGGTCTTGGAGGCCCACGCCGCTGAGATCTTCGACGAGGCCGAAAACCGCCTCCACGCCCAAAAAGCCGTCCTGGTCAGGCTCATAAACGGGTAAAACTGTCGGAAAAAGGCCGTTGGCCTTTTTCCGACAAGGGGAACGTGCGGGAAGTTTTCGCTGAATTTTGCGAAATTCAGCGAAAACTTCCCTGCTGTCGCCCTGCGCGCGCCCCGTTGGGGCACACTTGTGCGACAAAAGGAATTTTTTCCAAGGCACATGTCCTTGGAAAAAATATTGAATTTGAGTTTTTTGACAAACTGACGGGGAGGACAAATTTGTCCTCCCCGTTGACACATATAATAATATGTGTTATTATGCTATTGGGGGTGGGAATTGATGAAAAGCTGGTCCTCAAAAGAGGTCATAGCCGCGCTAATAGAAGATGGGTGGTATCTTGTCAGCGTAACCGGGAGCCATCATCAGTTCAAACACCCGACAAAGAAAGGGCGCACCACCGTTAAACACCCGGATAAGGACATCCCTCGGCCTACGCTTGACAGCATTGAGAGGCAGTCGGGGCTTCGTTTTCGATGAATAAGGAGGAATATGTCATGAAACTTCCGGAAAAATATGTATATCCCGCAATTATGCATTTTGAGGAGGGAAAAGAAATCTCCGTCGTTTTTCCCGACCTGGACGCGGCCACAAGCGGGGAGAATGAGCTGGACGCCATGAACTCCGCAAGGGAGCTTTTGGGCGCCGTGATGTATGGACTTGAGCAGGACGGGGAGCCGATACCAAAGCCCACACCGTTGCAGATGCTTCCCACAGGGGGGATGAACGATGTGCTGACGTTGGTGGACGTTTATATGCCCACGATTCGCCTTGCCACGGTGACGCGCTCCGTCACCCGCACGGTCACGCTTCCGGCGTGGCTCAACGCGGCGGCGTGCGAAAGAAACGTAAACTTCTCCCAGGTCCTTCAGGATGCCCTGAAGCAGCAGCTACACCTGGGGTGAGAAAAACGCGTAAAAAAAGGAGCCGAAATTCGGCTCCTTTTTTTGCCTATTTTGCTATTTCATGATTTTTCCGCGAAGAGGGACGTTTCCAGCTTTTTTTGGACCCAGGCGACTATGGGGCCCAAAAAGAAGGCGGTGGCCACGGTGACGACGCCGGGCTTGACGCCCAATATGAGGCCCAGGGTCATGAAGCCCACGTCCCAGGCCATGCGGACCCACCGGAAAGAGAGCTTTTCCAGGCGCTCCGACAGAATGAAAGGCACCGCGTCGTAGGGCGAGGAGCCGAGCCCCGAGCACATGTACGCCGCCGCGCCGAAGAGGAACACCGCCAGCGTGGGGAGCAGCAGGATATACCGCGCCGCGGCGGAGGCGAAGAAGCCCTCCGGCAGCGCGACGCGCCAGAGCCAGGCGAAAAAGTCGGATATGTACCCCAAAAACACCATGTTCCCCACGGTCCCAAAGCCCAGGCGGCTCATGTCGAAGCGTATGACCACGAGAAAGCTTATAAGGTGGCACAGGACCTGACATGTCCCGAAGCTGAGGCCCGTGAGCCGGGAAACCCCCAGCGTGAGGCAGGAGCACGGGTCCAGCCCCAAGTCGATGGCCCGCAGCAGAGAGAGCCCGAAGCCCTGGATGAGCACGCCGGCGGCCATAACGGAAAGCCTGCGCCCAAAGGGCGCGGGGCGGAGGAAGCAGCGGAGCTTGGGAGGGTGGGTCTTCATGAAATACCTCTTTTCGCGCTTTCAGCGCTTAAATGGATATTACTATTATTTGATATGGAAACGCTTGACGATCTCCGAGATCAGCCGCTCGCGCAGGATGAGCGCCGTGGCGATGAGCAGCACGGCGGCGGTGGCCGCCAGGACGATCATGGGCCAGCGAGTCTCGGAAAAGACGAACATGGCCACGGTGGAGCCCACCACTACCAGGGCCGTCAGGATGATGAGGGGCATCACGTTGTGGCGCTGCTGGGAGACATTGACAAAAAACAGCACCGCCAGCACGATGAGGGCCGCGTAGGAAACGATGGGCACCACGAAAGCCGCCCACCCGGGGTAGAGGAGCCGGTCGATGAGCACCAGCAGGATCCCCGTCATCACCGCCAGGCGCACGCCCTGGCTTATGAGGTTGCGCTCCACCAGCGGCTGACGGAGGACCAGCGTCCAGACCATGTACATCCCCCAGAGGGCGATGACGCTCCAGGCCTTGCCGCCCACAGCCAGATTGACCGCCACGCAGGCCACGGAGGCCGCGATGAACACAAGCCCCATAATGTACCGCAGCCGCAGCATCACCAGGGACTGTTTTTTGATCTTCGGATAGATGATCTCAAAATCCATAGAGCTCGCTCCCCGATACCTTGACCTCCAGCCCCAGGTCCCGCAAAAGGGCGTACATCCGCTCCTCAAAGGACGGGTCGGTGGTGAGCTTCGCCACCGACAGCGTGGCCACGCCGTTCACCGTCACCATGGAGCAGGCCGCCCGGGCCAGAGCCACGGTCCCCAGGACGAAGTCCATCTTTTTTATGTGCTCCGCCATGCCCTCCGGCAGGTCCACGACGCCCAGATTGGAGAGCGTCGTCGTGAAGGCCCGGTCGCCCAGAAAGCCGTAGATCACCCGCGCCACGGGGCACTTGATAAAGAGCGGCACCAGCCGCACGGACCGGACCAGCTTCACCGCGCCGTTCATCATCTCCTGCATCTTGTCAAAGGCGACGCCGTCCCGGAGCTGCCGGGAGACTTCCGGGAGGATGCCGTCCAGAGGGCCGATATCCTCCAGCGCCAGGCGGATGTTGGCGTAGAGGGAGAAGTTGCGGAGGGTCTTGGACTCAAAATAGTTGCGCATGTTCACCGGGACCTGGATGTGTACCGTGCCGTGCTGGCGGTCCGTGGCGGCCTTGCAGCAGATGAACATCATGGCCGTCACCAGCGCCGTCACCGACGCGCCCCGCGCCCTGGCGGCGGCGCGGAGTGCCCCGGCGTCCATGTCGAAGTGTATCACCTGACAGGGCTTGACGGAGGACAGCTTGCCGCCCATCTGTATGGCCGGCTTGTCCACAAAGCCCGAGGACTTGCGCCCGGAGACGCACTTTGAAAAATCGTCCGCCGATTCGGCGGCGTCGGGCAGCCCGTCGATATCCAGAACGCCCCTCTCGGCTGGGACGCTCTCCCCCAGGAGCCGCAGGTACTCGGCGGTGAGGGTCTTTAGGAAGATCATGCCGCCGGTGCCGTCGGTGAGGATGTGGAAAAACTCACAGCTCACGCGGTTTTTGAAATAGAGCACCCGGAAGGACTTGGAGCCCGTCAGGGAGACATTGATGTCCGCGCAGGGCACGGTGGACTCCGGCTCCACCGGGAAGCGCCGCTTGGCCGCGTCGATGTAGTGCCAGAAAACGCCGTTTTTTATGGTTGTGGCGAAGAAAGGGAAGCGCTTGATGGTGAAGGTCAGGGCCATTTGCAAAAGCTCCGGCGCCACGTCCCTGTCCAGATACGCCGAGAGGCGAAAAACCGCCATCTGCTTGTGGCTCATGGAGAGGGGATAGACCTTGGCCGCCGCGTCCAGGGGGAACCAGTCGTCCGCCGGGCGGGAGTAGAAGCCGCCCAGCTTCGTGGGGGACAGACGCCTCAGGGCCTCGTCCAGCGGGACGCCGTTTTTCGCGTACCAGAGGATGGCCGCCTCAAAATCCCGGACGAGCTGCCGCTTCCACTCCCGCCCGATGCGCAGGTGCCTGTCCAGGACCTTGAAAAAAGCGGACACAGCTTCGCGCTCCTCACCCGGGAGGGTGAGGAGATACCCGGAAAATTCAGTGCTCTTGGTCTTTTTCGCCATACGCGCCCCCGTGAGTGGGATGATTGTATCTATACATTATAGCAGGTTGCGCGGGAAAAGCAAGAAATTTTACCCAATCGGCAGGCGCAACGTCACCTTTAGAACGTTGTCCGCGGCCTCCACGCTGGTTTCCGCGGCGGGGAGAGACGCCAGGGCCTCCCGCAGCGCCTCCGGCAGGGCGGAGAGCAGCACCCGGTCCACATATTCCCCGGCCCTCTCCGGCGGCAGGCCCAGATACGCCATCTCGATCTCCGCCGTCTCCCGCAGCCGCCCCGCCGGAAGCCTCCGGAGCTCCGAAAGCTGCCCCTCCGTCAGCTTATTTTCCCGTTCCCGCACCAGCGCTTTCACGAAAATCCCCTCCGTATCCCAAGATTTTGCCATATCTTACCACGGACCGCGTGAGAATCCTGTTGAAATAAGACGTGCGGCTTTCCAAAAAAATTCGCCGCGCAAAAGCGCGGCGAATAAATTGAGCTTGGATATTAGTATTACTCTTCCCGGGCTGTGACGGCGATGGAGAGCTCCTGGAGCTGCTGTGGCGTCACCTCGCCGGGGGCGCCCATCATCACGTCCTGGGCGTTTTTGTTCATGGGGAACGGGATGACCTCCCGGATAGTTTCGGCGCCGGTGAGGAGCATCACCATCCGGTCCACGCCGGGGGCGATGCCCGCGTGGGGCGGCGCGCCGTAGCAGAAGGCGTTGTACATGGCGGGGAACTTGGCCTTGACGTCGTCCTCGCCCAGGCGCACGAGCTTGAAGGCCTCGATCATGATCTCCGGGTCGTGGTTGCGCACCGCGCCGGAGGAGAGCTCCACGCCGTTGCACACAAGGTCGTACTGGAAGGCGGTGATGGTCAGGGGGTCCACCTGGCCGGCGGCGGCCTTTTGCAGGATCTCCAGCCCCCCGTTGGGCATGGAGAAGGGGTTGTGGCAGAACTCAAGCTCCCCGGACTCCTCGCCGATCTCGTACATGGGGAAGTCCACGATCCAGCAAAAGGCGTACTGGTCCCGGTCCATATGGGCCGGGCACAGGGCGCCCAGCTTATTGCGCAGGACGCCGGCGGTCTTTTGGGCGGTGAGCAGGTCCCCGGCGGTGAGGCCCACGAAGCACCCGGGGGTGAGGCCCAGGGCGTCGATGACGGCGGCCTTCACGGGCTCCACGAATTTGGCGATGCCGCCGACGACGTTTGAGCCCTCGTCCAGACGGAACCAGTACGCCTTCTCGCCGGCCTGGACCTCCACGTCGGCGCAGAGCCGGTCTATCTGCTTCCGGGTGGCCTCAAAGCCCGTGACGACGACGGCCTTGACGGTCTTGCCCTCAAAGGGCCCGAAGCCGCAGGCGCCAAGGACGGCGGTGGCGTCCTGAAGCGTAAGGTCGATGCGCAGGTCCGGCTTGTCCGAGCCATACCTGTCCATGGCCTCAAGGTAGGGGATGCGGACGAAGGGGGCCTCGCTGGCCCGGTCATAGGCGCCGTATTTGGCGAAGATGGGGGGCAGGACGCGCTCCAAGACCGCGAATACGTCGTCCTGATCGGCGAAGGCCATCTCCATGTCGAGCTGGTAAAATTCGCCGGGGGAGCGGTCGCCCCGGGCGTCCTCGTCCCGGAAGCAGGGGGCGATCTGGAAGTACCGGTCAAAGCCGGAGGTCATGAGGAGCTGCTTGAACTGCTGGGGGGCCTGGGGCAGGGCGTAGAACTTCCCCGGGTGCTTGCGGGAGGGGACCAGGTAGTCGCGGGCGCCCTCGGGGCTGGAGGCGGTGAGGATGGGGGTGGTGATCTCCAAAAAGCCCTCCTCCGTCATGGCGTTCCGGAGGGCGGAGACGACCTTCGAGCGCAGAACGATGTTCTTTTTCACCTCGGGGTTGCGGAGGTCCAGATACCGGTACTTGAGGCGTAAGGACTCGTCGGCCTCCCTGGAGCGGTTTATCTGGAAGGGCAGCTCGTTGTAGCGGCAGCGGCCGAGAAGCTCGATGCTCTCCGGGACCACCTCGATGCCGCCGGTGGGGAGGTTGGGGTTTTTGCTGCTGCGCTCCCGGACGGTGCCGTTTACGGCGATGGTGGACTCCTTGTTGATGGACTTCACCTGGGCCAAAAGGGCCTCGTCCTCGATGACCACCTGGGTGGTGCCGTAGAAGTCCCGGAGCACGAGAAACGCGAGGCTGCCGCTGACGAACCGGACGTTCTCCATCCAGCCCACCAGACGCACGCGCTCCCCGATGTCGCTCTCCCGGAGCTCGTTGCAGTTGTGGGTGCGTGATTGGACCATAGTTATCACTCCATATATCTATTCTATTATTCTATATATTCTATATTTGATCGCCCGGTCAGTCCTCCGCGGCGGGGTAGAGGGACAGTATGAGCGTGTACATCCGCTCCGCCCACTCCGATTTATCCTGGGCGGTGACGGTGACAGTCTCGCTGCCGGTGAGGCGCAGCACGCCGCCGTCGTAGGATACCATCAGGCGGCTGTTTGAGACGGCGCAGGTGAAGACCGCCATCCAACAGTGGCTTTTTTCCTCATAATCCGGCTCCGGCTCGGAGAAAAGCGACCCCGGCGCCCGGCCGAAGCCCCGGCCGTCCGTGAGCTTGATAAGCGCCTCGATGCCGGGGTCCTCCGCTTCTAAGGTGAAAACGGAGGGGTTTTGGTCGAGGCCGGCGTCCCAGGCGGCGGCGCGGACCTCGGTGACGGCCTCGAAGTTGAACACGCCGGAGGCGTAATTCTCCGGGCCCATGGGCCGGCAGATGACCAGCCCCACCGTCAGCACCGCTATAAGGAGTATCGCGGCCACGGTCAGCAGGCTTTTCAGGGACATTTTCGCTCCCTCCCAGCATAAAAGGCGGTCACTCCCGGACGGGCCTCTCGCCGGCGGAGGACCAAAGGGCCCCGCGGACGGCCTCCACGGCCTCCTCCGCGGTCATCAGCGTCTGTTGGCCCGTGCGCATGTCCTTCAGCGACACCCGGCCGGAGGCGATCTCGTCCTCGCCCAAAAGGGCGGCGAAGGGGACGCCCAGGCGGTTGGCGTAGCTCATTTTGGCCTTGAATTTTTTGGGCTCCGCGTAGATCTGGGCCCGTATCCCGGCGGCCCGCAGGGCCGTGGCAAGGCCCACCGCGGCGGAGCGGTCCTCCGTCATGGGCAGAACGAGCACGTCCGCCGGGGCGGTGGGGACGCGGTCGGAGAGGAGCCCCACGTCGTCAAGGATGAAGAAAAGCCGCGTAAGGCCGATGGATATGCCTACCCCCGGCAGCTTTTTGTCGGTGTAATACCCCGCCAGGTCGTCGTACCGCCCGCCGGAGCAGACGGAGCCCACCTCCGGGTGGTCCAGGAGCGTAGTCTCGTACACGGTGCCGGTATAATAGTCCAGGCCCCGGGCGATGGTGAGGTCCAGGGCGAAGTGGTCCTCCGGGACGCCGAAGGCCACCAGGTACTCCGCCACGGCGGAGAGCTCCGAAAGGCCCAGGTCGAACAGCTCGTTCCTGCCGGCGTAGCGCCCCAGGGCGGCGAGGACCTGGGAATTTGAGCCCCGTATGGATATGAAATCGAGAATCTCATCGGCCCGCTCCTCCGGGACGCCCACGTCGCCGGTGAGGATGGCGCGGACCTTGCCGGGGCCTATCTTGTCAAGCTTGTCCACCGCGCGCATGATGTCCGCGGCGGAGTCCGAGAGGCCCAGCATATCGTAAAAGCCCGTCAGCACCTTCCTGTTGTTTACGCGGATCACAAAGCGGGTAAGGCCCAGCTCCGTGAAGAGCCGGTAGATGATGGACGGTATCTCCGCCTCGTTCATGATATCGAGGGCGCCGTCGCCGATGACGTCGATGTCCGCCTGATAAAACTCCCGGAAGCGCCCCCGCTGCGCCCGCTCGCCCCGGTAGACCTTGCCGATCTGATACCGGCGGAAAGGGAAGGAGAGCTCGGAATAGTTCATCGCCACGTATTTTGCCAGGGGCACGGTGAGGTCGAACCGGAGGGACAGGTCCGTGTCCCCCTTGGTGAAGCGGTATATCTGCTTCTCCGTCTCGCCGCCGCCCTTGGCCAAAAGCACCTCGGAGCTCTCGATAAGCGGCGTGTCCAGGCGCGTGAAGCCGTAGAGGGAGTAGACGCGCTCCGCCGTCGCCGTTATCTTGTCCATCAGCACCTGTTTTTTCGGCAGCAGCTCCATAAATCCGGAGAGCGTGTGAGGTTTAACGCGTTCCATATAAACTCCTTAATTCATACATCTTTTGCGTAAGAAAGCCCCCGCCGGTGGAGCGGGGGCAGTTTATGGCATGGGTCAAAGACGCCCGGGGCACCTTTATTTTTTGGGGTTTACGATGTCGCGCCAGTCCAGCATCCCGTCCTTGAGGCCCCGGATGAGGACCTCGGCGGTGGCGACGTTGGTGGCAAAGGGGACGTTCTGCTGGTCGCAGAGCCGTCCAATCTTGTTGGTGGCGGCCATCCCCTTGGGGTCGGTGGGGTCGTCGAAAAAGAGGACCAGATCCAGCTCGTTGTAGGCAAGCCGGGCCGCCATCTGCTGGTCGCCGCCCTGGTCGCAGGAGAGGTACAGGTCGATGGGCAGACCTGTGGCCTCTTTCACAAGTCTGCCGGTGGTGTAGGTGGCGCATATGGAGTGGGCGGACAGTATTCCGCAGTACGCGATGCAAAACTGCACCATCAGTTCCTTTTTCCTGTCATGAGCCATCAAAGCGATGTTCATTCCGGTCACCTCTTTCTTATAGATGAAAAGATTGGCTCTTTTATAATTCAAGTATCAAATTTTCCCCAGCGCCACGCGCTGGCCGGTGACGCGCCGGGCCACGCGGGCAAACTGGCGGTTTACGCGCCGGGCCTTATAGAGCTTCAGGGGTATCTCCAGATTCCCGGCCTCGGAGACGCGCCGGTCCTCGCTGATGACGCCGATGAGCCGGGCGCCCACGGTGTCGATGATCTCGTCGATGTTCCGGCGCACCCGCCGGTATGCCCGGGGGTAGACGCGGTTTACGAGGAGCCGCAGCTCCTCAAGCCCCATGGCCCGCAGCTCCGAGGCAGTACGCTGGCCGTCCCGGAGGCTGGTGAGGTCCCCCGTGGTGACCACGATCGCCATGTCCGCGCCGGAGGCCGCCATGCGAAAGCCGCTGCCGATGCCGGCGGGGCAGTCCAAAAGGACGTAGTCATATTCCTCCCGAAGCTCCCCCAAAAGCCGCGCAAAGCCCGCCGCGTCGGCATCGGACGTGAGGTCCGTGGGAGCGGAGAGGAACCAAAGACCGGGAATCTTCGGGTGGGCCGTGACGGCCCCCGCCGTGTCGGTCCTGCCGGATATGACGTCCGTAAAGTCCCAGAGGACCCCGTCGGACAGGCCCAGCACCAGGTCCAGATTCCTGAGCGCCGCGTCGCAGTCCACGCAGAGCGTCCTGCGGCCCAGGGCCGCCAAATGTGAGGCCAGAGCCGCGCAGCAGGTGGTCTTGCCCGTGCCGCCCTTGCCGGAGGTCACCAAAATAGAAATGCCCATAAATACCCCCAAATAACATTATATATGAGAGCTTTCAACTTTGCAAGGGATTCGAAAAACAAATATATTCACATTCTGAATATATTCATGCCCCAAAACACAATATATGGTGGTCAAAACGACGGGAAACAAGGCATTAATTACTATTGGAAAAATTATCTAACCAGTGAATTGTCCTGCACGATCCCGGAGCCCCAGTCGTCTGTGCCCTGGAACCAGTAATCCAGGAGATCCCGGGCGATGGTGATGAGGCGCGAGCCGGAGCCGCCCTTCTGCACCACCACGGCTATGGCGATCTGCGGGTCGTCGGCGGGGGCGTAGCAGACAAAGATGCCGTCGTTTATGGACGAGGAGTCCAATTGGACCGTGCCGGTCTTGGCGGCCACGGGAATGGGGTAGTCCGCCAGAGCCGAGGCGGCCGTTCCGGTCTTGGCCACGGCCCGCATACCCTCCTGCAGGATCTCCAGGTACCCCTCCGGGTCGTCGATGACGCCGGCTATCCGGGGCTCGCGCCTGAGCAGGACGTCGGAATAGTCGAAGCTTGCCACGCTGTGGAGGCAGGTGAGGTTGTGGCGGACGCCGTCGGCGGCGATGGTGGCCACGTAGTTTGCCATCTGGACGGGGGTGAAGAGGTTGAGGCCCTGGCCGATGCAGGCCAGCAGCGTGTCGGCGTTCCACCAGCTCTCATTCAGGAGCCGGCGCTTGGACTCAACGGACGCCACGGTGCCCATGTCGTCGCCGATCTCGATGCCCGTGTGCTGGCCGAAGCCGAAGAGCTCCGCGGCCTCGGAGATGCTGCTGATGCCCATCTCGTCCGCCACGGTGTAGAAGAAGTAGTTGCACGACTGCTCCAGCGCCCCCACCACGTCCAGCGTCCCGTGGCTGCCCGGGTAGATCCAGCAGGTGGGCGTGAAGTTCTGCTGGGCGTAGGCCATGTAGACGCTCTGGTCCCGGATGGTGGTCCAGCGGGAGATGGTGCCGCTGCGCAGGGCCGCCAGGGCCGTCACCATCTTGAAGGTGGAGCCGGGGTTGTAGTTGCCGTAGGTGGCGCGGTTGAGCATGGGGCTGGCGGGGTCGGAGTTCAGGGCGTCGAAGTCCTCATAGAAGGTGGACAGCTTGAAGGTGGGGTAGCTGGCCAGGGCCAGGACCTCCCCGGTGCGTACATCCACCGCCACAACGCCGCCGCCGCTGGCCATCTCCGGCTCCTTTACGTCCTTGCCCTGGGCCAGGGCCTTCTCGTACTCCTCCGTCCGGTCGCGATTGAGCTGGCCGATGGTGGAGGCCAGGGCGTCCTCGGCCACCTTCTGGAGGCCGATGTCCACGGTGAGGTAGACGTTGCTGCCGGCCTTGGCCTCGGAATTCACCACCTTGTTCACCACGGCGCCCGTCTCGTCGGTGTAGATGGTGACGGAACCGTCGGTGCCGTGAAGATATTCCTCAAACGCCTGTTCCGCGCCGTCCCGGCCCACCAGGGCGTTTAAGGGGTAGCCCAGGTCCTTGTATTTGTTTTCGTACTGGGCCTCGGTCATGGCGCCCACGTAGCCCAGGAGGTGCGCCGCGTAGTCGGTGTGGTAGACCCGGGTGGAGCGCGTCTCGATGGTGACGGAGGCCAGGCTCAGCTCGGAGATGTAGCTCACGAACTCCTGGGACACGTCGGTGGCGAAAACGTAGTCGTTGGCGCCTAAAATGGCGCCGATCTCCAGCTCGAAGCGCACGCCGATGATCTTCCGGGCGTCCTCGGCGGTGACGGTGTAGTCGATGCCGTAGTGCTCGCGCATCCAGGAGATGAGCTGCGTGGCGGTGATGCCGGGGTCGTCGGGGTCGGCGACGTGGAGGCTCTCGGTGAAATACTCAAAGTAGCTGCGCATCCGGGAGCGCTGGGTGGAGCTCATGTTCACCAGGTACTCAAAGGGCGCGGCCATGGTCACGGGGAAGTTGTCGGTGTACTCCACGCCGAACCGGTTGGCGGCGCGGATGAGGTTGAGCAAGATGGTGTTCCGGTCCGGCTGCTGCAAAAGCTGCTGGCGGGAGATGCGTATGTCGTAGATGGTCCGATCGGAGCTCAGGAGCACGCCGTTGCGGTCCAGCAGGGATCCCCGGGCGGCGTGGACGGCGTAGGTGGTGGCCGCGACGCTGCCGCCGGTGTCCTCAAGGATGGCCTCGGTGTCGATGGCCTGTATGCGGTAGAGCGTCAGGCCGTATATCCCGACGATCACCGCCAGCGCCAGCCCCAGGGCTATGACCCGGGAGGTTTTTATAAATTTATCCATATTCCATCACCTTGAAATGACGCGGCTCAGAAAGCGCGAGATGTAGTAAAACGGTATGGCGAAGACCAGGGAGCTCCCGCACTGCCGGAGGGCGATGCCCGCCAGCACCGCCGGCGGCGCGTTCCGGAGGACGACCGGGATCACCACCTGGAACGCCGAGCACACCGCCAGCTCCGCCGCGGCCGTCAGCAGGAAGGAGGGGAAGCCCTGCACCAGCGCCGTGTCCGAAAGGACCCCGATGAGGAGCCCGGAGAAGGTCAGTATCAGCGTAAATTCCACCGTGGGCTGGTTGCAGGAGAGGTCCGTCAGCATCCCGGCGAAGAGCCCGAACACCCCGCCCTGGATACGCCCGCCGAAGAGGGCCATCCCCGCCGCGGCTATGGGCAGCAGCATGGGCTTGGCGCCGAAAAGCTCGATGTGGGTGAACACCGTGGACTGGAGGATGTAGAGAAGGATGAGGTAGGGACCCAGGATAAGTATCTTTACCGCCGCGCGGCGCTTTGTGTTCTCCATGGCCGCGCCTCACTCGTTCACCGAAAAGTCGGTGATGACATAAAGGTGGGTGACATCGGAAATATCCGCGGAGGGCTCCACGATGGCGTAGGGGTCCAGGCCCGAGGAGCCCACGGCGATGCCGCTGACCTTCCCGATGACCAGCCCCGCGGGGTAGACGCCGCCGGAACCGGAGGTGACGACGGTGCCGCCGATGACGAGCCCGCTCTCCTCCCCGAGATACGAAAGCTTGAGCTGCCCGGCCTTGAAGAGGTCGTAGTCCCCCGAGAGCACCCCCGTCTCGCCGCTTTCATAGATGAGCGCGCCCACGCGCATGGACGTGTCCACCACGGTGGTGACCACGCAGGAGGCGGAGGTCACGCTGGTGACCTGCCCCACCAGATACCCGTTTTCCGTCACCACCGGGTCATAGAGCTCTATCCCGGCGGAGGAGCCCTTGCTGACGGTGAAGGAGGAGGAGAAATTGGAGGCCGTCCAGGCGATGACGGACACCGGCTCCATGGCCAGGTCCTCGTACCTGGCGGCGAAGCCCAAAAGCTCCCGGAGGCGCGCGTTTTCCTCGCTGATCTCCTGGTACTCCCTGTACTCCCGCTCGAGCTCGGCTATCCGGGCCCGGAGGCGCTCGTTCTCCGCCTCAATCTCGTCGTAACGGTACATGTAGTCGTATGTCCGCTCCAGAGAGCCCACCAGGGACGTCATGGCGCTCTTCACCGGCTTGAAGAAGGGCTCGGAGAGAAGCGAGGCGAACCCCGCGTGCCCGCCGGTGACGGCCACGGTGATGGCGGCTGCCACCGCCACCAGCAGAGCCGCCGCCGCGATGAATATCCCCTTTTTGGAAAAGAAATCCTTCACTTACTTCACCTTCGAAAATATATCATATCCCGCCCGCCGGAGCATCAGCGCCAGGCGCGCCGCCGGCAGGCCCACCACGTTGTAGTAATCCCCGTCGATGGAGTCCACCAGCAAACCGCCCAGGCCCTGGATGCCGTAGGCCCCGGCCTTGTCCATGGGCTCGCCGCTCTGGACGTACCAGCGGATCTCCCCCTCGGAAAGCGCCCGGAAGCGCACCCGCGTGACGGCGTGGCAGACCTGCTCGCCGGCGCCGGAGAGGACGGCGAGGCCCGTGATGACGGTGTGCTCCCGGCCGGAGAGGGCGGAGAGCATCCGGACGGCGTCCGCCGTGTCCCGGGGCTTGCCCAGGGGCTCCCCGTCCAAAAAAACCAGCGTGTCCGCGGCGATCACGATGTCCCCGGGGCCCGCCCCGGAGGCCGCGTCCCGGCCCTTCATAAGGGCGATGCGCTCCACCGCCCGTTCCACGCCCAGAGCGCCGTCAAAGGGCTCCTCGTGGGCGGAGGGCCGTATTTCAAATTCGTCGATGCCCATTTTGAGAAGAAGCTCGCGCCTTCTCGGAGAGGCTGAGGCGAGAATGATCACGTTATTTCTCCTTGGTATTATTTGTCAAAAAACCCAAATCGCACGTTCCCCTTGTCGGAAAAGCCCGTCAGGGCTTTTTCGACAGGCTGGAAAGCCCTCCGGACTTTCGGGCCAGTTAAAATTTTCCTTGCGTCGTGGTGGACGGCTCGTATGTACCCATCTCCAGATAGCGCTCGGTGATCCGCACCACCTCGTCGGCGTTCTCGGTGGTGAAGTTGAGGCGCACGCCCCACAGACCCGCCGTCAGGTACTCCCGGCTCCGGGGGGCCAGGTGGAGCTTCGCCGCGCTCCACACCACGTTCCTGCACCCGAAGGAGCGGGTCACGGGGCACATGAAGCCCTGGGCGTCGGGGATGCCGCTGAAGCTGTCGCAGGAGCACACGCCCGTCTGGGCCTTTATGACGCACCCGGCGGTGTACATGAGGGGCATCCGCCCGTAGACCACAAGCTCCGTGTCGATGTACTTGCGAAGCGTACGGACCTCGGCGGAGCTCAGGGACTGGCTCACCGCCGCGGACTTGAGCCGCAGGCCCAAAAGCACCGCCAGGGTGTTGGAGCCGCGGACGTTGAGATACGTGTCGCCCCGGACCTCGAAGCCCAGCTTCCGGGCCAGGATGATGTGGCCGATGTACCCGGCCATGACCTCGGTGAGGCCCATCTGCCGGGCCTTGAAAAGCTGTTCGGCCACGCGCCCCAGCTCCCCGGAGAGGATCACCGGCGGCAGGACGGGGCAGACGGTGATCTCCCGGGCCTCCAAAAACGGGTCCAGGCGCTTATCGCCGCTGACGGCCTCCTCCAGCGGGAGGTAGATGACCGGCGGGGCCAGGGAGAGGAGCCTGGGCGAGAGCTGCGAGCACTTGCGCACCATCACCGTCAGCACCGGAGGCTCGCTGACCGCCGGGGCCGGGGGGAGCTCGTCCACCACGCCTTCGGCGCGGCTGTCCATGGCGATGCGCTTCATGAGAAGCTGGCTCAAAAGCTCGTCCCGGACGGGGGCCAGCTTTTTGGGGTCGATGTAGACGCCCTTTTCGATGTACGCGGTGACGCCGTCGCACCGGAAGGGCGTGCCGCCGGTGTTGAAAAGCTCGGTCCTCAGCATCGCCGGGGTGGTGGGGGTGTGGAAGGCCAGCTCCGGCGCGGCGCCGGTGCCGGAGACGGTGTTCCCCCGGTCGTCCGCGGCGGTGAGGCGCACGGGAGTTTCAAGCTTCAGCTCCACCTCAAAGGTCACGGGGACCCGCTGGAACTCGTGATTTAAGTAGTTTTTCCGGACGGCGGCATAGAATGGCGTGTCGCCCTGGGGCTCCGCGCCCCGGACGCCCCGCATGGCGGAGACGTCGGACCCGGCGAAGAACCCGCGGGTGAAGCCCCCGGCGGGGAAGGCCCCCTCCAGAAGCTTCCGGTCCTCGGCGGAGGGCCTGCGCCCGGTGCCCAGGGCCCGGGAATAGACGCCCGTTACGGCGGCGGCGTACTCCGGACGGCGCTCCCGGCCGTCGATGCGCACCGCGGCGATGCCCAGATCCGTGAGCTTCCCCAGCTCGTCGGCCAGGCACAGATCCAAAAGCCCCAGGGGCGGGCGCTCCCGGGCCCCGGCGGTGAAGTACGAAAGGCACTCCCCGCGGCAGGGTCCGCCGGAGACGGCCGCGCCCGACAGGGCGCACTTTCCGGAGCAGGCGGGGCACAGCGGCCCGTGGACGGCGGCCTCTAAGTCGATGATGCCGGCGGCGGAGAGCTTTTTGATCTCCTCAAAGGGCAGCTCCCTGGGGAGGGCCGCCCTGGCAAGGCCCATGGCCCGGCACAGCCGCAGTCCGTCCTCGTCGTGGATGCCCAACCCCGCCCCGGCGTGGATGGGCATGGAGGGCAGCGCCCGGCGCAGCGCCCAGATGAGCCCCAGGTCCTGGGCGATAATGGCGTCGGCGCCCATGCGCTGGGCCCTCCGGGCGACCTCCAGCGCGGCGGGGAGCTCGGCGTCCGTGGGGCGGACGTCGAGACAGACGTAGAGCTTCACACCGCGCATACGGCAGAACTGGCAGGCCCTGCCAAGCTCGTCCTCGGTAAGGTCGAACCTCCCCCGGTCCTCCCCGGCGGAAAAGCTCAGATACACCGCGTCCGCGCCGCTCTGCACGGCGGCGGACACGCCCTCGGCCGACCCCGCCGGCGCCAAAAGCTCCGTCATCCCAACGTCACCTCCCATGTAAACAAATTTCCTCATGATAAGTATACCACACCCCAACGGAAATTTAAATCGGATTTGCTGTTTTTTAATAATTTTTCTACATTTCCCCCACGGCGGCCCGTCCGCCGATATTATCCATGAATTTTTTCCGCGGGCGGTATTGTTATCTGCGGCGGGATTTGATATAATAATTATTTATGAAAGAATTACCCTATACGGATTAACGGATTACAGGAGACATGAAAGTGATCGACAGATGGGATGTACACGGCTTTGACCGGGAGACGGCGGTGGGGCTTTGCCGCGCCGGGGTGAATCCCCTGGCGGCGGTGGTATTCGCCTCCAGGGGCGTCCGGGACATGGCCGGGGTGAGGGAGTATTTGCGCTGGGATCTGGGTGTCCTCTCCGACCCCATGGAGTTTATCGACATGGACAGGGCCGTCCGGCGCGTCCAAAGGGCCATTGAGGATAAGGAGCGCGTGGCCGTATACGGCGACTACGACGTGGACGGGATAACCGCGAGCTGCCTTGTGACGGAGTATCTGCGCTCCAGGGGCGTTCCCTGTGAGATCTACATACCCGAGCGCCTGGAGGAGGGCTACGGCGTCAAGGCGGCGGCCCTGGACACCGTGAGGGGCTGGGGCGTCACCCTGATCATCACCGTGGACTGCGGCATCACGGCCTCGGAGGAGGCGCGGCACGCCAGGGAGATTGGCCTTGAGATGATCATAACCGACCACCACGAGTGCTCCGGGCCCATACCGGAGGCCGTGGCGGCGGTGGACCCACGGCGGCCGGACTGTCCCTCCCGCTCCAAGGACCTGGCCGGCGTGGGCGTGGCCTTCAAGCTCGTCTGCGCCCTGGAGGGGCCGGGCAGCGAGGAGCGGCTTTTGGAAAAATACGGGGACCTGGTGGCCACCGGCACCATCGCGGACGTGATGCCCGTGACGGGGGAGAACAGGGTCCTCATCAAGCGGGGCTTGGAGGAGCTTAAAGCGGGGCGCCGCCCCGGCCTTTTGAAGCTCCGCCAGGCCGCGGGCATCGACGCCAAGGCCCCCACGGTGGGCAACATCGGCTTCGGCGTGGCGCCGCGCATCAACGCCGCCGGGCGCCTTGGCAGCACCGACGTGGCGGTGGAGCTGCTGCTCACCCGGGACGGGGAGCGGGCGGGTATCCTCGCCGGGGAGCTGTGCGCCATGAACCGCGAGCGCCAGCGCATCGAGGGCGACATGTACCGGGAGGCGCTGGAGATGCTGAGGGACCGCCCGCCGGAGGGCAGGCCCATCGTGCTGTCGTCCCGCACCTGGCACCAGGGCGTCTGCGGCATCGTGGCCTCGCGGCTTTCGGAAAAGTACGGCCTTCCCGCCGTGATGATCTGCGTAAAGGACGGCGTGGGCCGGGGCTCCTGCCGGAGCGTGGAGGGCTTCAATCTGTACGAGGCGATCTCCGCCTGCCGGGACGACCTCCTGACCTTCGGCGGCCATGCCCTGGCGGCGGGGCTCACCGTCCGGGAGGACAGGATCGACGCCCTCCGGGAGGGCCTGGGCCGGGAGTACGCCTCCTGCCAGGGCGGCGTCCCGGAGAAGCGGGTCCACGTGGACCTGGAGGTCATAAAGCCGGAGCTGTTGAGCCTCCCCAACGTGGAGGCCCTGGACGAGCTGGAGCCCTACGGCCCCGGCAACCCCCAGCCGGTGCTGTGCATGGCGGACGTCACCGTGGAGAACGCCGCGGGGCTGTCCGACGGCAAGCACACAAAGCTGTGGCTGGGCCTCCAGGGGCAGGTGTTCGAGGCGGTCTACTTCTCCAAGGGCCCGGAGGAGCTGGGCGTCCGGGTGGGCGGCCGCGCCGCCGTGGCCTTCACGCCCCAGATCAACGAATTTCGCGGCCGGCGGGGCGTGCAGCTCTGCCTTTGCGATTACATCCCCCTGGCATAAACTTCATTTCAGGTGAAATTATGGATAATTCAGACACAAAAACCGTGAATACGTCTGTGGAGAGCGTCTGCGCCGGGGCTTATGAGGCCCTGGAGCGGGCGGTGGAACAGTGTACCCAGATAAAGAGCTCCGCCAGGATCCGGGAGGCCTACGAGTTCGCCCGGGAGGCCCACGGGGACCAGCTCCGAAAGGACGGCAGCCCCTACATCACCCACCCCCTGGCCGCGGCGGTGATCGTGGCGGAGATGGGGCTGGACGAGGAATCCGTCATCGCCGCCATCCTCCACGACGTCATCGAGGACACCCCCGTCACCCACGAGGAAGTGGCGCGCCGCTTCGGCGACGGCGTGGCGGACATCGTGGAGGGCGTCACCAAGCTCACGAAGCTCCGCTACACCAGCAAGGAAGAGGAGCAGATGGAGAACCTGAGGAAGATGCTCCTGGCCATGGCCAGGGACATCCGCGTGGTGCTCATCAAAATGGCCGACCGGCTCCACAATATGCGGACGATGGAGTACCAGTCCCGGGAAAAGCAGCTTGAAAAATCCCGGGAGACGATGGAGATTTACGCCCCCATCGCCCACCGCCTGGGCATGTCCAAGATCAAGCTGGAGCTGGAGGACCTGTCGCTTTTGTACCTGGACCCCGTGGGGTACCACGAGATAGAAAACGCCCTGCGCCAGCGGGAGATCCGCAACGCCGGCTTCATGGAGCGCACCGAGGCCGCCATCCGCCGGCGCATGGACGAGGCCCACATAAAGTGCGGCGTCCAGTCCCGGACGAAGGATATCTACTCCATCTACCGCAAGATGTTCGGAAAGAGCATGGAGTTTGACGAGATCATGGACATTTACGCCTTCCGGGTGATCGTGGACGACATCACGGAGTGCTACAATGTCTTGGGGTGCATCCACGAGCTCTACAAGCCCGTGCCCGGGCGCTTCAAGGATTACATCGGCACGCCCAAACCCAATATGTACCAGTCCCTCCACACCACCGTCATCGGCACGGAGGGCATCCCCTTCGAGGTCCAGATCCGCACCTGGGAGATGCACCGCACCGCCGAGTACGGCATCGCCGCCCACTGGAAATATAAGGAGGGCATCCAGAGCCGGGGCGACGAGGACAAGTTCGCCTGGATACGCAACCTTTTGGAGACGCAGGAGGACTCCGACGCCTCGGACTTCATCTCCAACCTGAAGGTGGACATGTTCGCGGACGAGGTCTTTGTCTTCACCCCCCACGGGGATGTGAAGAGCCTCCCCGCCGGGGCAACGCCCATCGACTTTGCCTACTCCATCCACTCCGCCATCGGCAACCGCATGACCTGCGCCAAGGTCAACGGCCGCATCGTGCCCTTCTCCCACGTTTTGCAGAACGGCGACGTGGTGGAGGTCATCACCTCCAACACCTCCAAGGGCCCCAGCCGCGACTGGCTGGGCATCGTCAAGTCCTCCGAGGCCCGCAACAAGATACGCCAGTGGTTCAAAAAGGAGCGCCGGGAGGAGAACATCGTCACCGGCCGCGCCGCCTTTGAGGCGGAGATGCGCCGCCAGGCGGTGCCGCTGTCCGTCCTCAGCGACGAAAAGGCCCTCCCCAGGATACTGGAGCGCATCTCCGTCTCCGCCCTGGACGACATGTACGCCTCCATCGGCTACGGGGGGCTCTCGGCCCAGAAGACGGTGAACAATATCAAGGACGAGATGCGCCTTATCGAGCGCTCCGCCCGCAAGCAGGGGGCCGAGCCCTTCTGGGCAGCGTCCAGCGGCAAGCAGCCCCACGCCGTCAACGGAATCATCGTGGAGGGGATAGACAACTGCCTGGTCAAGTTCTCCCACTGCTGTATGCCCGTGCCGGGGGACGAGATCGTGGGCTTCATCACCCGGGGCTACGGCGTCTCCATCCACCGCACCGACTGCCGCAACTACTCCGCCTCCGCCGAGAAGGGCGAGGGGGACCGCTGGATCCGCGTCCACTGGGCGCCGGGGGAGGAGGACCGCTATCAGACGGCCCTGGCCATTACCGCGAATGACCGGGACGGCCTGGTGATGGACATCGCCACGGTCCTGGCGTCCTTAAAGGTGAAGGTGGACGCCCTCACCGCCCGGAACATGGGCGGCGGCGAGGCCACCGTCTTCATCACCCTGCGCGTGAAGGACAAGGCGGAGCTGGGCACCGCCATGACGCGCATCATGGGCGTCCGGAGCGTCAAGGAAGTCAAAAGGCAAGGCACATAACTGGCTCGAAAGCCCTGACGGGCTTTCGATGCCAAGGGGAACGTGCGGGAAATTTTTCTGAATTTTGCGAAATTCAGAAAAATTTCCCTGCTGTCGCCCTGCGCGCGCCCCGCAGGGGCACACTTGGGCGACAAAAGGTATTTTTTCCGACGCGCATGTCGCCGGAAAAAATATTTGAAATGGGTTAAGAAAGGAGGGAGCCTGTGCGCGCTGTTGTCACCAGAGTTTTGAGCGCCGCCGTCGCCATTGAGGGGGCGGTGACGGCGAAAATCGAGAAAGGGTTTCTCGTGCTGCTGGGGGTCCATCGGGACGACACGGCGGAGGACGCCATAAAGCTCGCCGACCGGGTGTGCGGGCTGCGGGTATTCGAGGACGAAAACGGTAAAATGAACCTCAATTTGGCCGCCGCCGGGGGAGAGATCCTGTGCGTATCCCAGTTCACCCTCTTTGCCGATACCAAGAGCCGCCGCCCGGGCTTCACGGAGGCGGCGCGGCCGGAGACGGCGATACCGCTCTATGAGCTGTTTATGAGCGCGTGCCGGGACCGGGGCTTCCGGGTGGAGCACGGCGTTTTCGGCGCGGATATGCAGGTGGCGTCCGTCAACGACGGGCCCGTGACTATTCTTTTTGATACGAGGAATTGAACCATGCTGATAAAATGTATTCCCGTGGGCCACATCGAGGCCAACTGCTACGTGGTGACGGACGAGAGGACCTTAGAGTGCGCCGTCATCGACCCCGGCGACGAGTTCAACACCATCATGGACTACCTTGAGGACACGAAGCTCACCGTCCGGGCCATCTTCCTGACTCACGGCCACTACGACCACACCGGCGCCGCCGCGGCCCTCCATGAGGAGACGGGCGCGCCCATCTTCATCCACCGGGCGGACTTCACCGATACGCCGGAGAGCTACCGTTACTGCGGCCCCGCGGACACGCGCTTTTGGTCCGACGGGGACACCGTGGACGTGGGGAGCCTGCGCTTTCGGGTGATGGAGACGCCGGGCCACTCCCCGGGCTCCGTGACCCTCAAGTGCCAGGACGCCCTCTTCACCGGGGACACGCTCTTTGAAGGGAGCTGCGGCCGCACGGACCTGCCCGGCGGGGACCTGGAGAAGCTCATGGCCTCCCTCCGCCGCCTGGGGGACATCCCGGGCAACTACGAGGTCTACCCCGGACACATGGACCCCACGACCCTGGACATCGAGAAAGCCACCAATTATTATCTGAGGTATGCCAAGGAGATATGAAGCTCTATCTTATCGGACACGACTACAAGTACGCCGTGGAGCAGATCCTGCTGGCCCTGATGCCTGCCCAGTGCCCGGAGTACCCGGAGGCGCCCCCGGCGCCGGGGGAGGACTGGGCCCGGGCGGAGCTGCGGTTTTCGGATACGGAGGCTATGGCCGCGGTGGAGCTGTGCTATAACGGCGGGACGGCCCGGGCGGTCCAGGCCGGGGACCCGGCGCAGTTTCGGACAAAGCAGACCCGGGACCGGGAGGCCCAGCGGATCCTCAAGCTGGCGTTCTACGCCGCCGCCATGGAGCTCATCCCGGCGCGGCCCGTCTGGGGGGCGCTCACCGGCATACGCCCCGGGACCATCATGACGCGGTATCTCCAGCGGGGGATGGGGGACCGGGAGGCCGTATCCAAAATGGCCGCGGACTACTTTGTGGCGGAGGACCGGGCGCGGCTGTGCCTCGACACCGCCAAGGCGTCGCTGAGGGTGGAGCGGGAGCTCCGGGAGCGGGACATCGCCCTCTATGTGGGCATCCCCTTTTGCCCCACCCGCTGCGCCTACTGCTCCTTTGTGAGCCAGAGCGTGGAGAAGTCCATGAAGCTCATCCCCGCCTTTTTGGAGGCGCTGCATAAGGAAATCGCCGCCACGGCCAGGGTCGCCCGGGAGCTGGGGCTCCGTCCCATATCCCTCTACATTGGCGGCGGCACGCCCACGACGCTGTCGGCGGAGGAATTAAAGACGCTTCTGGGGTGGCTTTCCGAGGAATTCGACCTTACGCACCTGCGGGAGGCCTGCGTGGAGGCCGGGCGGCCCGATACCGTGACGGCGGAGAAGCTCCGGGCTATGGAGGGCGTCACCCGCATCAGCATAAACCCCCAGTCCATGAGCGACCAGGTCCTCCGGGCCATCGGACGGCGCCACGAGGCCCGGGACATCTATACGGCCTACGCCATGGCCCGGGAGAACTTAAACTGCCAGATCAACATGGACCTCATCGCGGGCCTGCCCGCCGACACGCCGGAGGGCTTTTCGGATACGCTGACCCGGGTGCTGGAGCTGGCGCCGGAGAACGTCACCGTCCACACCCTGGCCCTCAAAAAGGGCTCCCGCATCACCGAGGAGGACACCGCCCGCCCCGACGCCGCCGCCGTCCGGCAAATGCTGGACGAGGCCGCGGAGCGGCTGCGGGGAGCGGGGTACCGGCCCTACTACCTGTACCGCCAGAAATTCATGTCCGGCGGGTTTGAGAACGTGGGCTGGGCAAAGCCGGGGACGGAGAGCCTTTACAACATTTTGATCATGGAGGAGCTGTGCACGATCCTGGCCATGGGGGGCGGCGGCTCCACCAAGCTCGTGGACAGGAGGACCGGCCGGGTGGAGCGGATATTCGACCCCAAATACCCCAAGGAGTACATGGAGAGAATCGAAAATATCCTCTCCGGCAAGGAGAAGATCGCGGAATTTTACAGAGAGACGGGAGGACAGAATCATGGCATATACACTTGAGAGCATCAATCTCCGGGCAAGAACGGAGCCCGCGGCCTTCGTGGAGGAGTCCGAGGAGAGCTACTCCGCCCGCATCGTCCGGGCGGCGGACGCCATATGCGGGAATATGAAAAACTGCCCCATCGTGCTGCTCTCCGGCCCCAGCGGGGCGGGGAAGACCACCACGGCCAAGCGCCTGGAGACGGAGCTGGAGCGCCGGGGCGTCAACACCCACACCATTTCCATGGACAACTACTTCAACACCCTGGACCTGCGCACCTGCCCCAGGACGCCGGAGGGGGAGGTTGACTACGAGTCGCCGCTTTTGATGGACATCGAGCTTTTGAACGAGCACTTCGCGGCCCTGGCCCGGGGGGAGGAGATCCGGGTGCCTTACTTCATGTTCACCCGCCAGAAGCGCTCGGCCAGCATGTTCACGCCCCTGCGCCTCCGGGAAAACGAGGTGGCCATCTTCGAGGGCATCCACGCCCTCAACGACATGATAACCGATAAAAACCCCGGGGCCTTCGCCCTCTACATATCCGCAAGCTCGGAGACGGTGATGCCGGACGGCAGTATTTTCAAGCCCGAGTGGACGCGCCTTGTGCGCCGGGTCGTCCGGGACAACAACTTCCGGGGCGCCGACGCGGAGTACACCCTTTCCCTCTGGGCCAACGTCATGCGGGGCGAGCGGGAGCACATCACGCCCTACATCCCCAAGGCCCGCCTCATCCTGGACTCCACCCTGGAGTACGAGATGAGCGTCCTGGCCCCCCTGGCCCTGCCCCTCTTCCGGGACCTGACCCGGGACCGCGACGGCTTTGACGAGGTCCGCGGCATCATCCCCCTTTTGGAGCAGTACGTCCCCATCGAGGAAAAGCACGTCCCCCAGTCCTCCCTCCTTCGCGAGTTCATCGGCGGGGGGATATACAAGTATTGAGCGCCCACACCGCGCACCCAAATTATTCGCCGCGCGTTCCGAACGCGCGGCGAATACCGTTTTCGGAGACGGAGCGAAAGTCGGAAGGTGAGAGAAAAACGGGGGACGGGTCGCCGGGGACGGCGGCCCCTACGGATACGTTGGCGCGGATGACGGACACGAAGCGGTATGACGGGGGGATGGGCCGGCACGGTGTCCGGCCCCTACTACGGAACGCCCTCGCGTTTATGCCAAACGTATAATACTAATCCCTAATCAAAAACTCCAATTCGCGACGGTCTTTTTTGCGCCATGCTTCGTCAGACGGCTTGACAATACATACAGTATTCTCTGCGCCGTCTTCCTCGCCTGACGCAAAAAATTCTCGCCGCTCGGTTGGCGTTTTTAATCAGGGATTAGTATAAACCAATCGTTTATGCCGTAGGGGTCGCCGTCCCGGCGACCCGTCTATCGGTCCACTACCCGACTTCCATTACACGCGCCATCGGCCCCTGCGGCACGGTTTCACTTTTTTGGGATTGAAAAAACGGGGGCAGGGGTGTATAGTATAAAATGACGAAAATCGCGGTGGGAGGCGAGAGAATGGAGAAGACGCTGGGGATATACATCCACATACCCTTTTGCGCCGGGAAGTGCGCGTACTGCGACTTTTACTCCCTGGCCGGGCGGGAGGACATGATTCCCAAATACCAGAAGGCGCTGCTGACGCACATAAGGGAGTCCTCCTCGCAGCTCCAGGGCTACGTCATCGACACCGTCTATATCGGCGGCGGGACGCCCAGCTTCTATGGGGCGGGGCGGCTGGTGGCGCTGATGAGCGCCCTCAAAAAATACGGCCGGGTCATGGTGGACGGGGAATTCACCGTGGAGGTGAACCCCGAGAGCACCACCCTACGGGACCTTATGAAGCTGCGCCGGGCGGGCTTCAACCGCCTCAGCATCGGCGCGCAGTCGGCAAACGACGGCATTTTGAAGAGCATCGGGCGGCTCCACAACTTCGCCAAGGTGGAGGAGGCGGTCCTCAACGCCCGGAAAGCCGGGTTTGAGAACGTGAGCCTGGACCTCATCTACGGCCTGCCCAGCCAGACCCGGGAGGACTGGGCCGACACCCTGACCCGGACCCTGGCCCTGAAGCCCGACCACATGAGCTGCTACGGCCTGAAGATCGAGGAGGGCACGCCCCTCTGGCCATTTAAGGACTCTCCCTTTATCCCGGACGACGACCTGCAGGCGGACATGTACCTCTACGCCGTGGACGCCTTGGGCCGCAACGGCTACAAGCAGTACGAGGTATCGAACTTCGCCCGGAGGGGCTATGAGTCCCGGCACAATCTGAAATACTGGCAGATGGGGGAGTACATGGGCTTCGGCGCGGCGGCGCACTCGTGCGTTTCCGGCCAGCGCTATAGCTGCGTGGCGGACATGGAGCTCTACGCCCAGAATATCCTCTCCGGCCGGAGCGTTGTGGACCACGCCGAGAGCATCACGGACTTCGAGCGGGCGGGGGAGTACCTGATGCTGGGCCTGCGCACCACCCGCGGCATTTCCGAAAAGGAGTATTACGACATCTTCCCCTGCCGCTTCGACATGGCCCGGGAGCTGATGGACTCCTTTGTGGAGCACCGGTGGATGGTGAAGAACCAGGACCGCTGGAGCTTCACGCCGGAGGGCTTCCTCCTGTCCAACACCCTCATCGGCGAGATACTGGACGCCCAGACAAAGCAGCGCATGAGCATCGTCTCCCCCTGGAAGAGCGAGGAGGGGGACGCCTACCAGTTTTCCATGTTTTCCAAGCGCCCCGGCGAGGTGGCGCTGTTCCAGGGCATAGGCTGACGGGCGTGGATTTGCCGAAAAATAGTAACATTTTGAAGTCAAAATTTCACTGAATTGTAGTTGATTTTTCCGACGGCTTCGGATATGATTTATAGTATAGTATAGAATACCGGAAAATGTGGTTTTCCGTTGGTCAAGAGGCATGGATATGGCACAGGGAAAGAGAGAAAAGAAACGTGAACGCGCCGGGGGGATAAACGGCGTCACCGTTGCCGTCGTCGTTCTGGCGGCGGTCACCGCCATTGCCGTCATCGGCTTTTTCGGGGCCGGGGCCTACGTGGCCGGGCGCAACACCATCTACCCCCACGTCACCGTCAACGGCGTTGACGTGGGCGGCATGACGTATGAGCGCGCCAGCAGCGCGCTGCTGGAGGCCGGGGTGGGCGTGCCCTCCGGGGTGAAGGCCACCGCCGTGCTCACGGACCGGATCAGCGTCAGCGTCACCAGCGACGAGGTGGGCATCGCCTCCTCCGTCACGGACGCGGTGGACGCGGCCTACGCCTACGGCCGGGACGGCGGGTTTTTCTCGAACCTCGTCTCCTACGTAAAGTGCATGTCCAAGTCCCACGAGGTCTACGCCCAGCGGACCCTCAACGAGGACGGCGTCCGGGCCATCATCTCCGAGGCCGCGGCCAGGGTCAACCACGACGCCTCCGACGGGGCGTACACCGTCACCGACAGCTCCCTTATCCTCACAAAGCCGGAAAACGCCTATAAGGTGGACGAGGACGGGGTGTTCGACTTCGTTCGCGATACGCTCCTCTCCGGGGAGAGCGCCTCCACCGACCGGTTTTCCGAGGCCAAATGCCCCGGCGAGGCCGGCGCGGAGCTGGACATAGACGCCATATACGACGAAATTTACACCGAGCCCGTGGACGCCGTTTTCAACCCCGACACCCAGTCCCCGGAGGGCGGCACCCCCGGTATCTCCTTTGACAAGGCGGCGGCCAAGGCCGCCTACGGCTCCGCGGCCCCCGGCGAGAGCGTCGTCGTGGAGCTGGTGGTCACCCAGCCCGACGTCTCCGCCGGCCAGGTGGAGGACCGCCTCTTCGCCGATAAGCTGGCGGAGATAACCACCACCATGTACGACAGCACCGACAACCGCATCAACAACATCGACCTCACCGCCAAGGCCATAAACGACATGGTCCTGAACCCCGGCGACGAGTTCTCCTTCAACAATGCCACAGGCGAGCGCACCAGCGAAAAGGGCTACATGCCGGCGGGCGCCTTCGCCGGCGGCACCACGGTGCAGGAGGTGGGCGGCGGCATCTGCCAGACCAGCTCCTCCATCTACTACTGCGCCCTGGTGGCGGACCTGGAGATCACCCAGCGCTACAACCACGACATGATGGTGGCATACGTGTCACCCAGCTTCGACGCCACGGTCTACTGGCCGAATTTGGACCTGAAATTCAAAAACAACAGGAATTATCCCATCAAGATCGTGGCCTACGTCAAGGACAAGGCCCTGACCGTGGAGATCTGGGGCACCAAGGAGAGCGACATCACCGTGGAGCTGGAATCCAACGTCCTGGAGTACATGAGCCCCAGCGTGGTGGAGACAGTTGACGAGACGCTGGCCCCCGGCGAGCGGGTCGTCCGGGAGTACGGCGCCACAGGCTGCGTCTCCGAGGCGTACAAGGTCTACCGGGACGGCAACGGCTCCATCATCA
Organism: uncultured Oscillospiraceae bacterium; assembly: GCA_947632155.1. Classification (GTDB taxonomy): domain Bacteria; phylum Bacillota; class Clostridia; order Oscillospirales; family Oscillospiraceae; genus RUG626. Next base: position 6,867 of record CANROF010000013.1, on the reverse strand, counting down.
GGCGCGTTTTCGTGACAAAGGACACGTATTACGCCGGAAAGACCATTGTGGCCGTTGGCCCCGACGCCCCTGTCCCCCCGGACGAGCCGGAGAATCCGGAGAATCCGGATAACCCCGAGAATCCCGATAACCCCGAGAATCCGGATAACCCGGATGATCCTGAAAATCCGGATACCCCTGATAACCCGGGTGAATCCGAGAATCCCGACACCCCGGACACCCCCGACGATCCGGATACTCCCGACAATCCTGATAATCCGGACAATCCGGACAATCCGGATAATCCCGATGATTCGGATACCCCGGACACCCCCGATACCTCTGGTGAGGGCGGGGCCCCCGACGGGGAGGGCGGCGGCGCTGAGGGCGGAACGGAGCCCCAGGGCTGAGAAAACAATCTGTAAAAAGCGGCGGTTTTCCGCCGCTTTTTTGTGTGCGGCGGCCCAATGGTAAATTTGCTCTTGATTCCTGTCGGAAAGTCGTGTATAATTGTCAAAAATAACGAAAATATTGGAAAGGGGAACTGACTATGGAACAGCGCACACTCAGACAGGACGCGGACCTTATCATTTCCGGCGCCATCGACGCGGTGAAGCCCGACGCGGCGGTGAGGCGGGCCCTGGAGGGGCGGACCTTCCCCGGGCGCGTCGTGCTCATCGCGGCGGGAAAGGCCGCCTGGCAGATGGCCGCCGCGGCCCACCAGGTCCTGGGGGACAGGGCGGACTCCGGCGTGGTGGTGACGAAATACGGCCACGTCATGGGGCCCATCGGCGATTACAGGTGCTTTGAGGCGGGCCACCCGGTACCGGACGGGAACACCATCGTGGGCACCCAGGCCGCCATCGACGCGGTGACGGGCCTGACGCCCCGGGACACGGTGCTCTTCCTGCTCTCCGGCGGCGGCAGCGCCCTCTTTGAAAAGCCCCTGGTGCCCCTGGAGGAGCTTCAGGACGTCACCGGGCAGCTTCTGGCCTGCGGGGCGGACATCGTGGAGATAAACACCATCCGCAAGCGCCTCTCCGGCGTGAAGGGCGGCAGATTTGCCAAGCTCTGCGCCCCGGCGAAGGTGTACGCCATCGTCCTCAGCGACATTCTGGGCGACCCCCTGGACATGATCGCCTCCGGCCCCGCCACCCCGGACAGGAGCACCGCCGCGGACGCCCAGGCCATCGCGGAGAGGTACTCCCTGCGGCTTTCGGACACCGTCCGGGAGCTTTTGAAGGCCGAGACGCCCAAGGAGCTTGACAACGTGGAGACGGTCATCACCGGCTCTGTCCGGGAGCTGTGCGCCGCAGCGGCGGGAATCTGCCGGGGGCTGGGCTATGAGCCGGTGGTCCTCACGGACATGCTCTGCTGCCAGGCCCGGGAGGCCGGGAGCTTCCTGGGCAGCGTCGCCCGGACCAACGCCGGGCAAGGCAAAAGGACCGCCTACATAGCCGGCGGCGAGACGGTGGTGAAGCTGGTGGGCCACGGCAGGGGAGGGCGCAACCAGGAGCTGGCCCTGGCCGCCGCCGCAGCCATCGCGGGGCTGGACGCCGCTGTGTTCAGCGTGGGCAGCGACGGCACCGACGGTCCCACCGACGCCGCCGGGGGCTACACCGACGGCGAGACGATGGCGGCTCTGGCCGCCCGTGGCCTGGACCCCGTGGCGGTGCTCAACGACAACGATGCCTACAACGCACTGAAGGCCGTGGGCGGGCTTGTGGTCACCGGCCCCACCGGCACCAACGTCAACGACGTGGCCGTGGCCCTGGTGAGGTGAGGGCATGAAAATAGGCTTTATCGGACTTGGCATCATGGAGGCCCATGGCGAAGAACCTTATGAGGGCCGGACATGAGCTGGTGGTCTATAACAGGAGCCGCGGAAGCGTAGACGAGCTTGCCGCCCCTGGGCTCCGGGAACGGGGCAAAGCTTGCAAATCAGGTGGTGGTGGCGCCGCCCACGCCGCGTCGTCGCCGCTGCCGCTTATTGATTTAGCGCGGTGAAAAATTAATTCAATTCGTCAATCTAATCGCCTGCCGGCCAGACCGGCGGGCGATTTTTGTATAAATTGTAAACATTTCTGTTGACATTATCTGATAAAGAACGTATAATGTATACATCATTCGAGGATTTTAGCCATTCCGCACAACGAACGGTCGAAATCCCCGTCGAAAGAGGTGATTTTTCTGAAAACCATCAAGATTCCCTACTATACCTCGTCCATGGACCTTCACATTGACGAGAAGAACCTGAAGGCCGTGGTGAACTCCCGCACGGACGAGTTTGACCCGGGGAGGACCGAGGCGGAGCTGGTGGAGGAGGCCCTTTCCCATCCCATCGGCACACCGAGGCTTTCGGAGCTGGCTCGGGGGAAGAAGAAGGTGGTGGTCGTCACCAGCGACCACACCAGAGCCGTACCCAGCAAGCTCACCTTGCCCATCCTTCTTCGGGAGATTCGCTCCGGCAACCCGGAGGCGGACATCACCATCCTCATCGCCACGGGCCTCCACCGGCCCACCACCCAGGCCGAGCAGCGGCGGATGTTCGGGGACGCCATTGTGGACAATGAGAAGATCGCCGTCAACGACGCTTTCCGGGATGAGGACTTCGACTATGTGATGACGCTGCCCTCCGGCGCGGAGCTCTGGGTCAACCGCCTGGCGCTGGAGTGCGACCTTTTGGTGACGGAGGGCTTCATCGAGCCCCACTTCTTCGCCGGCTTCTCCGGCGGGCGCAAGAGCATCCTCCCGGGCATCTGCAACGCCGCCACGGTGAATGAGAACCACTCCTACAAGGCCATCTCCAGTCCCTACTCCACCACGGGCGTCTTAGAGCACAACCCCATCCATGAGGACATGGTCTGCGCCGCGAGGGCGGTGAACGTGCAGTTCATCCTCAATGTGGCGCTGAACGGCGAGAAGAAGGTCATCGCGGCTTTCGCCGGGGATCTGGAAAAGGCCCACGAGAAGGGCGTCGCCTTTGTCCGGAGCCTGGCACAGTGCCCCAGCGTCACCGGGGACATCGTGGTCACCTCCAACGGCGGCTACCCCCTGGACCAGAACCTCTATCAGAGCCCCAAGGCCGTGGCCACGGCGGAGGCCTGCTGCCGGGACGGCGGCGTCATCATCATGTGCGCCTCCTGCTGCGACGGCATGGGCGGCACGCACTTTGAAAAGCTCATCGTCCGGGGAACGGTGGACGAGATAGACGAGTACCTGTCCAAAATACCGCCCAAGGAGACGATCTCCGAGCAGTGGTGCGCCCAGATATACTCCCGCATCCTCAAAAAGCACCGGGTCATCATCGTCACCACGTTTTTGGACCACGAGCTTGTGAAAAAGGCCAATATGATACCGGCCTCCTCCGTGGACGAGGCGCTGGAGAAGGCCTACGAGCTCATGGGCCGGGACGCCCAGGTCGTGGTCATTCCCGACGGCGTGGCGGTCCTGGCGGTAAAGGAGGGCTGATATGGAGCTGAAGCTGGCCTTGAAGGTGGACGACCTGGACAACGTGGCCACCATCTTCGCAAACGGCATCACCGACGGCACCGTGGTGGAGGTCCGGGACAAAAAGGGCTCCCACGAGCACATCGCCGTCATCGGCGACGTGCCCTACGGGCACAAGATAGCCCTTGTGGACATCCCCCGGGGGGAGCGCGTCATGAAATACGGCGAGTGCATCGGCGCCGCCAGCGCGGACATCAAAAAGGGCGAGTACGTCCACGTACACAACATGGAGGCCCTTCGCGGCCGCGGCGATCTTTGAGGAGGGACGGAAATGAGCTGTACATTCATGGGTTACCGCCGTCCCGACGGCAAGGCGGGCGCCAGGAATCTTGTGGCGGTCATCCCCAGCGTCATCTGCGCCAACGACGTGGGCCAGGCGATATGCCGCCAGGTCCAGGGCACGGTGGGCTACTTCCACCACCAGGGCTGCTGCCAACTGCCCCTGGACCTGAAGCGGGTCACCCAGGTCCTCTCAAACTTGGGCCGCAGCCCCAACGTGGGCGCGGCGCTGGTGGTGAGCCTGGGGTGCGAGGGCACGGACCACGAAAAAATCGTTGAGGAGATCCGCTCCACCGGCAAGCCCGTGGAGATCATCCGCATCCAGGAGCTGGGCGGCACCAGCCGGGCCATCCAGGCCGGCATCGACGCGGCACAGCGGCTGGTCCAGCAGATCTCCGGCCTCCAGCGGGAGCCCGCGGACATATCCGAGGTCATCATGTCCATCAAGTGCGGCGCCTCCGACACCACCTCCGGCATGGCCTCCAACTGCGTCATCGGCTACGTGGCCGACAAACTGGTGGACCTGGGCGCCACGGTGGTATTCGGCGAGACTACCGAGTTTTTGGGCGGCGAGCACATCCTGGCCCGCCGGGCCGTGGGCGGCGAGAACGGCCCCGTGGGGCAGAAGATCTACGACATCGTGGACCGCATGGAAAAGCGCGCCAAGGCGGTGGGCGAGGACATGCGCGGCGGCCAGCCCACCCCGGGCAACATCGCCGGGGGCCTCTCCAGCATCGAGGAGAAGAGCCTGGGCGCCATCGTCAAGTCCGGCCACCGGTCCATCCAGGGCGTCTTGGAGTACTGCGACCGCATCGACGGCCAGAAGGGCCTTTGGATCAAGGACGCCCCGGGGCGCGAGCCGGAGATTTTGACCGGCATGGCCGCCACCGGCGCCCAGATCATGATGTTCTCCACCGGCCGGGGCGCGCCCCAGGGCTTCCCGTCCATGCCCGTCATCAAGATCTGCGGCAACCCCAACACCTATGAGCGCATGGGCCACGACATGGACCTGAACGCCGGGACCATCATCACCGGCGAGAAGCACATCGACGAGGTGGGGGAGGAGGCCTTCGAGCTTTTACTGCGGGTCCTCTCCGGCCAGACGACAAAGAACGAGGCCCTGGGCTACTACGGCTCCATGGACATCTTCTGCCTGGGCCCGGTCATTTGAGGTACTTGGCGCTCCGGCGCTTTGTATAACTAAAAATAAACAGGAGGAAAGAAAAATGCTACATCCGGTATTGGCAATGGCCATCGGCATCGTCGTAATGATGCTGCTGATCATCTTCACCAAAATGCACGCGTTCCCGTCCCTCATAATCACGGCTATCCTCATAGCGATCCTGGCAATGCCCTTCGGCACCGTTGAGACGCTGACCCAGTGCGTCAGCACCGTCACAACGGGCTTCGGCAACACAATGGCCAGCATCGGCGTGGTCATTGGCTTCGGCTGCATCATGGGCATCTTCCTTGAGAAGAGCGGCGCCGCCAAGCGCATGGCCCTGACCATCCTGAAGCTGGTGGGCGTCAAAAACTGCGACGTCGTTCTCGGCCTCACGGGCTTTGTGGTGTCCATCCCCGTGTTCTGCGACTCCGGCTTCGTCATCCTCTCCTCCCTTGCCAAGGAGTTCTCGCGTCTGACCAAGAAATCCATGGTCTGGCTGGGCGGGATCCTGGGCATGGGCCTCTACATCACCCACTTCATGGTACCGCCCACGCCCGGCCCCCTGGCCGTCGTCTCCACCTTCAATGAGAATGGCCTGGGCATCGACTTAGGCCTCTACATCCTGGCCGGCATCGCCATCTCCGTGCCCATCTTCATCTTCTCCGTCTTCCTGTTCCGGTTCTTCGGCAAGAAGTACCCGGACCTCGTGGTCCCCTATGAGATCGACCGCTCCAAGTACTCCAAGGAGCAGCTCGCGGTCCTGGACCGCATCCAGGAGAAGCAGAAGAACGGTCAGGACCTGGCCACCCAGGATTTCGCCGACCTCTTGGCCGCCGAGAAGCTTCCCAGTGCGTTCCTCTCCTTCGCGACCCTGCTGGTCCCCATCATCCTCATCTTCTGCAACACCATCGTCGGCCAGATCAAGCCCCTTGCCGGGACTGCCTTCGCCAACGTCGTCTCTTTCCTGGGCCAGCCCGTCGTCGCCCTCTTCGTCTCCATCCTCATGGGCGCGTTCCTGCTTTGCCGCACCTATGACAAGAAGACCTGCGTCAACATGATGCAGGAGGCCTGCCGCGACGCCGGCCCCATCGTATTCATCACCGCCGCCGGCGGCGCCCTGGGCGCTGTCATCAATGCCACCGGCGCCGCCAAGATCATGGCCGACTGGATCGTCGCCACCGGTATCCCCGGCATCCTGGTCCCCATCATCATCGGCGTCATCATGCGCTTCCCCCAGGGCTCCGGCACCACCGCCATGATCACGGGCTCCGCTATCATCGCCCCCATGATGGCCACGCTGGGCATCAACCCCTATCTCGCGGCCCTGGCCCTGTGCCTCACCACCATGTGCCCCAGCTACCTCAACGACTCCTACTTCCACGTGGTCACCAACTTCTCCGGCATGGACATCAAGACGAGCCTGAAGACCTGGTCCGTCGGCTCCATCCTGGTCCCCGCCTTCGGCTCCATCATCCTCATCATCCTGTCGCTGTTCATCCACTGACAGCCCATAAAGCAAAAGACCCCTCCGGCCAATGACGGGTGCCCGTAAGAAAGTTTTGAAGCCAAAATTATAATTACGGCATCTGTCAGGCTGGATTGGGGCAAACAAAAAGCACGAAGTACCAGGGAATCCCCGGTACTCCGTGCTTTACTTTGTAATGAATCGAACTATCACACGATCTTGAATGTAGTGTTTAACCTATAATGGCTTTAATCCATTCAGACAGCTTTTTTGTCAGATCATTATGGTCATCCCAAACAAGTGTCTGCTTTTGTGCAACATCAAAATGCGGCTTTAAGTATTTTGCGTAAGGGCTAACTTCTTTGGCGGTATAATCTTTTGTAAAAACTTCCTTGCTACAAGAGATAATAACTTCTTTCCCAAGCCCAAGCGCATAGCCTGCTTCATAATAGGCACCGTAATTGGGGTC
>CANROF010000012.1 GCA_947632155.1 uncultured Oscillospiraceae bacterium | reverse complement strand
CAGCAGCCCCTGGGCGGCAAGGCCCAGTTCGGCGGCCAGCGCTTCGGCGAGATGGAGGTCTGGGCCCTGGAGGCCTACGGCGCGGCCTACACCCTCCAGGAGATCCTGACCGTCAAGTCCGACGACGTGACGGGCCGTGTCCGGACCTACGAGGCCATCGTCAAGGGCCACAACATCCCCAAGCCCGGCGTGCCCGAGTCCTTCAAGGTGCTCATAAAGGAGCTCCAGTCCCTGTGCCTGGACGTGAACGTCCTGGACGAGAACGGCAATCCCATCGAGCTTCGGGACGACGAGGAGGACGAATACGCCCACGGCTTCCGGGACGTGGAGAACGAGCGCTACGCCTCCTCCGACGACGAGTTCACCTCCAACGGCTACGGCATCGAGGACGTGGACCTGCCCGAAGGCGACGATGACGAGCTGGGGCTTCTGGACGACTACGACGATGATGACGACGACGAGGACGAGGACGGGGAGCCCGATGTTTTTAACGAGGAGGACGATGAAATATGAGTTACGCCCCATTTGACTCCATTCAAATCGGTATCGCGTCTCCCGAGAAGATACGTGAGTGGTCCTACGGCGAGGTAAAAAAGCCGGAGACGATCAACTACCGCACCTTGAAGCCCGAGCGCGACGGCCTTTTCTGCGAGCGCATCTTCGGGCCCACCAAGGACTGGGAGTGCCACTGTGGTAAATATAAGAAGATTCGTTACAAGGGCAAGATCTGCGACCGCTGCGGCGTGGAGGTCACCCGGGCCAAGGTCCGGCGCGAGCGCATGGGCCACATCGAGCTGGCGGCGCCGGTGAGCCATATCTGGTACTTCAAGGGCATCCCCTCCCGGATGGGCCTCATCCTGGACCTGACGCCCCGGGTACTGGAGCGGGTCCTGTACTTCGCGGCGTATATCGTCACCGACCCCGGCGACACGCCCCTCCAGAAAAACCAGCTTCTCACCGAGGCCGAGTACCGGGACATGCGGGAGAAGTACGAAAACGACTTCCGGGCCGGCATGGGCGCCGAGGCCATCAAGGAGCTCCTTGCCGAGATCGACTGCGCGCAGCTCAGCGCCGAGCTCCGGGAGGAGCTGAAGACCGCCGGCGGCCAGAAGAAGGCCAAGATCGTAAAACGGCTTGAGGTGGTGGAGAGCTTCCTTAAATCCGGCAACCGCCCGGAGTGGATGATCATCGACGCCCTGCCCGTGATCCCGCCGGACATCCGGCCCATGGTGCAGCTTGACGGCGGCAGATTCGCCACCTCGGACCTCAACGACCTCTACCGCCGGGTCATCAACCGGAATAACCGCTTAAAGAGGCTCATCGAGCTCAACGCCCCGGACATCATCGTCCGGAACGAGAAGCGGATGCTCCAGGAGGCCGTGGACGCCCTGATGGACAACGGCCGCCGGGGCAGGGCCGTCACGGGAGCCAACTCCCGGCCCTTAAAGTCCCTCTCTGATATGCTCAAGGGCAAGCAGGGCCGCTTCCGCCAGAACCTCTTGGGCAAGCGCGTGGACTACTCCGGGCGCTCCGTCATCGTGGTGGGCCCGGACCTGAAGCTCTATCAGTGCGGCGTGCCCAAGGAGATGGCCATCGAGCTCTTCCGGCCCTTCGTCATGAAGAAGCTGGTGGAGGACGGCGCCGCCAACAACATCAAATCCGCCAAGAAGAAGGTGGACCGGGGCGAGACTGAGGTCTGGGACGCCCTGGAGGTGGTCATCAAGGAGCATCCGGTACTCTTGAACCGCGCCCCCACGCTCCACCGCTTGGGCATCCAGGCCTTTGAGCCGGTGCTGGTGGAGGGCAGGGCCTTAAAGCTCCACCCCCTGGTCTGCACCGCCTTCAACGCCGACTTCGACGGCGACCAGATGGCTATCCATGTGCCCCTGTCCTCCGAGGCCCAGGCCGAGGCGCGCATTCTGATGCTCTCTGCCCACAACCTGCTGCACCCCCGCGACGGCAAGCCCGTCACCGTCCCCACCCAGGACATGGTGCTGGGGTCCTACTACCTCACCTTCATCCGGGAGGAGAAGGGCACCGGCAAGGCGTTCATCTCCCCGGAGGAGGCCATTATGGCCTACCAGTCCGGCGACGTGGGTATGCACTCCCCCATCAAGGTCCGCATGAAGCGCACCGTGGACGGCGTGGAGCGCACGGGCCTCATTGACACCACCGTGGGCCGCATCATCTTCAACAACCCCATCCCCCAGGACCTGGGCTTCGTGGACCGCACCGATCCCGAGCACGCGCTGGACCTGGAGGTGGAATTCAAGGTGGGCAAGAAGCAGCTCGAGAAGATCATCGACCGCTGCATCGAAAAGCACGGCTTCGAGATCTCCGTGGAGATGCTGGACGCCGTGAAGGCCCAGGGGTACAAATACTCCACCCAGGGCGCCATCACCATCTCCATCGCCGACATGACCGTCCCGGAGGAGAAGCAGAATCTCATTGCCGCCTCTGAGAAAAAGGTGGTTGACATCGAGGACCTCTATCACCAGGGCTTCATCACCGACGACGAGCGGTACCGCTTAGTGGTCCACGAGTGGGAGGAGACGACCAAAAAGGTGGCCGACGCCCTCCAGAACAACCTGGACGAATTCAACCCCATCTTCATGATGGCCGACTCCGGCGCCCGCGGCTCCATGGCCCAGATTAGGCAGCTCGCCGGTATGCGCGGACTCATCGCCAACACCGCCGGTAAGACCATCGAGATTCCCATCAAGGCCAACTACCGCGAGGGCCTGACGGTCCTTGAGTACTTCATCTCCAGCCGCGGCGCCCGGAAGGGCCTGGCGGACACCGCCCTGCGTACCGCGGACTCCGGATACCTCACCCGCCGCATGGTGGACGTCAGCCAGGACGTGATCATCCGGGAGCACGACTGCGGCACCCACGAGGGCATCATGGTCAGCGAGAAGATAGAGAACGGCTCCGTGGCCCAGTCCTTCGCCGACTCCGTCCACGGCCGCTACCCCGCCGAGGACATCGCCGACCCCGCCACCGGCGAGGTGCTGTTCACCCGGGACCACATGCTGGTCCACTCCGACGCCGACGTCCTGGAGGCCCACGGCATCCACGAGGTCAAGGTCCGCTCCGTCCTCACCTGCGAGGCGAAGAGCGGCGTCTGCGCCCACTGCTACGGCCTGAACCTTGCCACCGGCGAGACGGTGAACGAGGGCGAGACGGTGGGCGTCATCGCCGCCCAGGCCATCGGCGAGCCCGGCACGCAGCTCACCATGCGCACGTTCCACACCGGCGGCGTGGCCGGCGGCGAGACGGGTGTTGAGATCACCCAGGGCCTTCCCCGCGTGGAGGAGCTCTTCGAGGCCAGAAAGCCCAAAAAGATGGCGACCCTCTCGGAGATCGACGGCGTCGTCTCCATGGAGGAGACGCACAAGGGGGCCCTGATGCAGATCACCGTCACCAACCCCGAGGACGGGGATATGCGCGTCTACTCCGTGGCCCACTCCTCCGGCATCCGCGTCAAGGAGGGCGACACGGTGAAGCGCGGCGACATGCTCACCTCCGGCGCCCTCAACCCCCACGACATCATGGCGATCCTGGGCCGCGACGCCACCCAGAAGTACCTCATCAACGAGGTCCAGAAGGTCTACCGCCAGCAGGGCGTGGATGTCTCCGACAAGCACATCGAGATCATCGTCCGCCAGATGCTCCGGAAGGTCCGGGTGGACGACCCCGGCGACACCGACTTGCTCAGCGGCTCTACCGTGGATATTCTGGATGTCCGCAACGCCGAGGATAAGCTCCGGGAGCGGCAGGCCGCCGGTGAGGAGGTCAAATTCCCCACCTACGAGCAGCTTCTCATGGGCATCACCAAGGCGTCCCTGGCCACCGACAGTTGGATGTCCGCCGCGTCCTTCCAGGAGACTACCAAGGTCCTGACCGAGGCCGCCTCCAAGGGCAAGATCGACAGGCTCATCGGCCTTAAGGAGAACGTCATCATCGGCAAGCTCATCCCCGCCGGCGCGGGTCTGGCGATGTACCACCCCGACGACGAGGAGCCGCCCGTCTCCGCCACCGCCTCCCCCGAGGCCGAGCCCGAGCCGGAGGAGCCCGAGGAGGAGATCGACTTCTCCGGCCTCCTCAAGGCGAACAACGCGCTATAAGAAAAACGTCCGGCCTGCCATTTTGGCGGGCCGGGTTTTTGCGCGGATTTCAAAAGTGCAAGCTGCCTATCGACCGCCCGGAAAGGTGGAGGATACGGAAATGTTAATCAATATTTCCCCCGGCTTTTTTATTCCCCTTTTTCGGCGAGCTTTTGCCGGTAGAGGAGATAGAGGTAGACGGTGACGGCTGTTTCGGCGCGGGTGGGGGAGGCGTGGCCGTGGATGGGGTCGGCGGCATAGATGCCGTTGTCCAGCGCCCAGGTGAGGGCGTCGGCGGCGAAAGCGCTGACCTCCCGGGTCCGCACGGCCTCCTCGGTGTCGAGGCGGAAGAAATGGTATTCCTCGCCGGACAGCGCCAGGAGCATGACCCAGAGCTGCTCCCACGTGAGAAGCGCGTTGGGGGCGAAGCGTCCCTGGCCCACGCCGCTGACGATGCCCTCCCGGTCGGCCCAGAGGACGGCCCCGGCGTACCAGGCGTCCTCCGCCACGTCCGAAAAGACCGGGGACCAGGGGACGTCCGGCCTCTCCGCGAGACTGTAGAGGACGGTCACCGCCTCGGCCCGGGTGAGGCCGGCGTAGGGGACAAATCTGCCGGCGGTCTTGCCGCTGAGGGCGCCGCGGGCCACAAGCTCGTCCACCGCCGTGTGGTACCAGGCGTCCGCCGGGACGTCGGTGAAGCGCACGCTGGGGCAGTTTTCGTCCGTCTCTCCCACCTGGCGGACGGCGGCGTAGAGCTTCACGGGCAGATGCTCCGCCGGGAGAACGAATTCATAATACACATCGGAGCCATACCCGGGATCCTCCACAGGCCAGGAGGGAATCTCGTTCAATTCGCTGTCCAGCACCGTGAAGGACGCCACCTCACAGCCCGGATGCGGCGACACCTCCGCCCGGACAGTCTCCCCCGGCCAGGGGAAGGCCCCTGCGCACCGCACAATGCCACAGGGCACGGTCCCGGTTTCCACCGTCACCTCCGGCAAGGAGGGGTCGCGCTCCAGGTCCACGCACTTGAAGATGTGGACGCCGTCCTCCGTCCAATGCCGGAGCTCCTGGTGGACGCCCACGGTAAAGAGGTCGTCGTACACCCGCACGCCGTCCACGCCCCGGACGCGGATCTCGCCGTCATTGGGCGCCAATTGGCAGCACCGGTGGAGCTCCATCAGAAGCTCGATGACGTCCCCGTCCTCGTAGACCTTCAGCGCCTCGCTGAGACTGTTGAAGTACGTCCCCCGCAGGCGGCACTCCATGACGGTTTCCGCGGCTCCGGCGGTCAGGGCCGTGGGCAGGAGCAGCGTCAGGGCCAGGAACAGCGCGAAAAGCCGTTTTTTCATACCGTGGCCTCCTTATTCTGAGCGCCGCAATGCCGGCACAGGTCCGCCAGGACGCATTTTTCGCACTGGGGGCGCCTCGCCACGCAGACGGCCCGGCCGTGGAGGACCATGCGGTGGCAGAAGTCGTTGGACTTCTCCGGGGGGAGGATATTTCTCAAAATGGGCTCGATCTTCGCCGGGTCCTTTGTGTCCACGTAGCCCAGGAGATTCGTTATCCGGATACAGTGGGTGTCCACCACCACGGACCCGGGGACGCGGTACACGTCGCCCAGAATGAGGTTGGCGCTCTTGCGCCCCACGCCGGGGAGCTTCAGCAGATCCTCCATGTTGTCCGGGACGCGGCCGGAAAATTGCGTCTCGATCATGATGGCGGCGTTCACGATGTCCCGGGCCTTGCCGTGGTAAAACCCGCAGGGGCGTATGTACTGCTCCACTTCCGCAATGTCCGCCTCCGCCATGGCCTTCACCGTGGGGAAGCGCCGGAAGAGGGCGGGGGTGACCTCGTTCACCCGGGCGTCGGTACACTGGGCGGCCAGGCGCACGCTGACCAGGAGGTGGTAGGCGTCGTCATAGTCCAGCGTACACTCCGCCAAGGGGTACTCCCGCTCCAGGCGGGCGACGATCTCATCCGATGTGGCTCTGTCCATGGTATCACATCCTTTATGCGGATAGTATATCACTTTCTCCGGCCTCTTGCAACAGCGGCGTGAAAATGCTATAATTGCCCATATAGATAGAGAGGGTGAGGGTGTGGACCGGTTTATCGTCTTTGACGTGGAGACGCCGAATTTCAAAAACGACCGCATGAGCGCCATCGGCGTTTCGGTGGTGGAGGGCGGTAAGATCGTCTGGGATTACGATACCCTCATAAACCCGGAGACGTTTTTTTCCGCCTTCAACGTGCGCCTCACCGGCATCACCCCGGAGGCGGCCGGCGCTGCCCCCACCTTCCCGGAGGTGTGGCGGGAGCTCCGGCCCGTCTTCGACACCGGGACCCTCGTCGCCCACAACGCCCCCTTCGACATGGGGGTGCTCAGTAAGTGCCTGGGGCATTACGGGATCTTCTGGAAGCACTCCGCGCCCTACGCCTGCACCTGCCAGATGGCGCGGCGGTGCTACCCGTACTTACCGGATAAAAAGCTCAACACCCTGTGCGGATACCTGGACATAGCCCTCGATCACCACCGGGCCGGCAGCGACGCCCGGGCGGCGGCGCTTTTGCTCATCGACGAGCTTGCCCGGGGCATGGACATCCGGGATTTCAGGCGCCAGTACTACCTCCCCCCGGCGGGGGAGGAGATGTAAGGAGGGAAAAGGAGCATGTACAGACCCCTTGCCGACGAGATACGGCCCCAGACCCTCAGCGAGGTCTACGGCCAGAAGCACATTTTAGGCGAAAACGGCCTGCTCCGGCGCATCATCGCCTCCGGGCAGATCCCCAACATGATCTTCTACGGCCCCTCCGGCTCCGGAAAGACCACGGTGGCCAACATCATCGCCCGGGAGACGAAGCGGGAACTCCGGCGTCTCAACGCCACCACGGCGTCCTTGCAGGACATCAAGGACATCATCGCGGAGCTGGACACGTTTTTAGTGCCCAACGGGGTGCTGCTCTATCTCGACGAGATCCAGTATTTCAACAAAAAGCAGCAGCAGAGCCTTTTGGAGTTCATCGAGAACGGGAAGATCACCCTCATCGCCTCCACCACGGAAAACCCCTATTTTTACGTGTACAACGCGGTGCTCTCCCGCTCCACCGTCTTTGAGTTCAAGGAGCTGACAGCCGGGGACGTCCTTTGCGCCGTGGAGCGTGCCGCCAAAATTGCCGCGGAGCGCTTCGGCGAGGCGGACATCGAGGAGGGGGTCCTCCGGCACATCGCCGCGTCCTCCGGCGGGGACGTGCGAAAGAGCGTCAACGCCGTGGAGCTTTTGTTCACCGCCGCCGCCAGAGGCGGGAACGGGAGGCTTCAGATAACCTTGGAGGACGCCAAAATCGTCTCCCAGAAAAACGCCATGCGCTACGACCGGGACGGGGACCAGCACTTCGACTCCGTCTCCGCCCTCATGAAGTCCCTCCGGGGGTCCGACGTGGACGCGGCCCTGCACTACCTGGCCCGGGCCCTCAGCGCCGGGGATATGGCCGGGGCCTGCCGGCGGATCCTCTGCTCGGCCAGCGAGGACATCGGCATGGCCTACCCCCAGGCGGCGGCTATCGTCAAGGCCTGCGTGGACTCGGCCCTCCAGCTCGGGATGCCGGAGGCCAAGCTGCCCCTGGCCCAGGCCGTCATCCTCCTGGCCACGGCCCCCAAGTCCAACTCCGTGGTGGAGGCCATCGACAGGGCCTTTTCCGATGTGCAGTCCGGGAAGGCCGGGCCCATCCCCCGCCAGCTCCAGAACGTCCACGCCGACGGCACGGGCTTTGAGCGGGAGCAGGGGTATCTCTACCCCCATAATTTCCCAAATCACTGGGTGCGCCAGCAGTATTTGCCCGACGGGATACGCGACGCCAGATATTATGAGTACGGCGATAACAAGGTGGAGCAGCAGGCCAAAAAGTACTGGGACGCCATAAAGGGGGACGCAAATGGACGTGAGAGTGGGCGATAAGCTCGTCATGAAAAAGCCCCACCCCTGCGGCTCTTATGAGTGGCGGGTCACCCGGGTGGGCGCGGACTTCAAGCTCACCTGCCTTGGCTGCGGGCGGGAGATCATGAACCCCCGGTCCAAGGTGGAGCGGGGCATAAAACGGATAGAGAGGGAGGAAACCCCATGATACGCTCCTTTACGGACCGGCGCCCCGGGCTCTCCGCGGCGCTGATCGCGGTCTTTTTCTTCCTGATCCCCGGGGCGCTGATGTTCGCGGATGATATGCTTTTCGGCGGCAGGCTGAATATAGCGGCGGTCTTCTTCTACTTGTCCATTGCGGCCCAGGTGACCATGTTCATCCATGTGGAGAGGCCGGTGCTGACAGCGGAGCCCTTTATCATCGGCCTTATCGGGCTGTGCGCCGGGGAGATTTTGTACGCGCTGTCCGAGAGCGCCGCCGCTCCGGGCGCGGGCCCCGGCCTGTGGGCGTATCTCACGGCGTCGTACCTCATAGCCGTGTGCGGGGGCAACGCCGCGGGGGCCGTGGGGGCGGGGATACTCTACGTCCTCTTCCTGGCGGGCAGGGGCGTTTGGGAGCACTTCAAATATCGGTAACACTTCAAATATGTGTCATAATTCCCGCCGGGGCTTGACCGGCGGGAGCTTTCGTATTATAATGAAACTACCGGCTGAAGCCGGTGTAAAACGGCAGAAGCCGGAGGCAGCCGTACATATTTATATTGATATCAGGAAGATATCTGGGCTTGCGCAGCGGGCCGGGTATCTTTATTTTTTTGGAGGTCATCGACGTGAAAACCGAAAACATGAGCCCCATGAGGCTCCGAACCTTGAAGCTCGTATACTCCGCGCTCTTTCTGGCGCTGGCCATGGTGCTGCCCTTTTTGACGGGACAGATACCGGAGATCGGCGCGGCCCTCTCCCCCCTGCACATCCCGGCGCTGCTGTGCGGGCTTGTCTGCGGCTGGCCCTGGGGGCTGGCGGTGGGATTTGTGGCGCCGCTGCTGCGCAATGCCATTTTTGGGATGCCCATGATGCCCGGCGCGGGATTCATGGCCTTTGAAATGGCCGCCTACGGGGCCGTGGCGGGCATTCTCTATAAGCTCCTGCCCAAGAAGATCTGGGCCATCTACGCATCCCTCGTCTCCGCCATGGTGGCTGGGCGGGTCGTCTGGGGCATCGTGCGCTTTATTTACGCGGGGCTCCAGCACACGACCTTCCCCTTTTCCGCCTTCCTGGCCGGGGCGGTCCTGGACGCCGTGCCGGGAATCGTCCTCCACATCGTCCTCATCCCCGTCATCGTCATGGCCCTGAAGAAAGCGAAGCTCATGCTGAACTAACTGTCGAAAAAGGCCGTTGGCCTTTTTCGACAAGGGGAACGTGCGGGAAATTTTCGCTGAATTTTGCGAAATTCAGCGAAAACTTCCCTGCTGTCGCCCTGCGCGCCGCCTACGGCGGCACTTGGGCGACAAAAGGGATTTTTTCCAAGGCACATGTCCTTGGAAAAAATATTGAATTTGAGTTTTTTGACAAACTGTAAGCCCCGGGATTCTCGTCCCGGGGCGGTTTTTTTGACAAAAAATTTCCGTTTTCCTGTGACAAAGGGGCGGCTTTTCGTGTATTATTAGTGAAAGCTTTCAAAAGACAGCGGGGGACAGTGAGGGAATGAACAGGACGGATTTCGGCCGCTGCGCCGAGAAATACAAGGACACGGTGTACCGGGTGGCCCTGAACTTCACGGGCAGCGCCCAGGACGCCGAGGACGCGGTGCAGGAGGCGCTGCTGCGGCTGTACCTCTCAAAGGAGCGGTTTGAGGGGGACGAGCACGTGAAGCGCTGGCTCATCCGGGTGACGCTGAATTACTGCAAAAACCTGGCCCGGGCGGCCTCCCGGCGCGTCCCCACGCCGCCGGAGGAGCTGGCCCTCAGCGTGCCCTTTGAGGCGGAGGAGCAGATCGCCCTCTTCACCGCCGTCATGTCCCTCCCGGAGAAGTACCGGGTCCCGCTGTACTTATTTTATTACGAGGAATATTCCGTCCGTGAAATAGCGCGCATCCTGGAGCTTTCGGAAACCGCGGTGACCACCAGGCTCCAGCGGGCGCGGCAGACGCTGAAAGCGGAGCTTGTGGAGGAGAGATCGTGATGGCTGAGGATTTCAAGGATCTATATAAGGACACATTTTCTCACGTCCGTTCCTCCTGCACCGTGAATTTGGAGGATTTTGAGAAAATGAAGACAAACAAAAAGACCCCTGTGAGGAAGATCGTGCTTATCGCCGCGGCGGTGGCGGTGCTGGCGGCGCTGGGCGTGACGGCGTCGGCCACGGGCTTTTTCGGCCTTGCCCGGGTGGCGGACCCGGAGAGCGGTGTCATCACCGCCCAGGGCTACGCCGACTCCGCGGAGAGCCGGGCGTACATGGAGTCCGTGAATACGGGCATCAGCCTCCGGGAGGCCGCCGAGAAGTACGGCCTTACCTACGTGGACCGCTGCGAGGTCTACACCTATGAGGAGATGGCGAAGCTCCAGGGCGGGGACCTTACGGACATGCGCTCGTCCCGCAATGCCTTTATCGTCTACGAGGACGGGTCCTACAGCACGGATACGCATTTTTCCCGGGGCGGAAAGACCATCGGCTACAGCCTTCACCGCTCGGTCAAGGGAAGCCTCACCCAGATGGAGATCAACGCCTCCTGGCTGGGGGAGGAGCACACGGAGTGGAGCATCAAGGTGGGCGATTATGACGTGTGCCTGGTGCTGGGCAGCGGCAGCCGGTCGCTTATTCTGGCGGACCTGGGCAACGGCTTTTTCACCGTGCTGGTGTACGCCGGGGAGGAGGCCGACGAGGTCTTGAGCACCGGCTCCGTCACCAGGGACGACCTGGAGGCGCTGGCCAAGTCCTTCAACTGGAGCCTCATCTCCAAGATCGTGGTCCCCAACCTGCCCCCGGTGCAGGAGGTCCAGTTCGGCGCGGGGGTGGAGCTTGACCCGGAGAACATCGTGGAGGACCAGTCGTTCCTCGTGGAGCTTCCCGGCTGGGGTGAGGTCCACTTCATCACCTACAGGCCCACGCCGGAGTTCAACACCGCGCGGTTTTTCCTCTCCCGGGACGGCAAGGTTTCAGACTACGAGTTCCACACGGTCTACGAGGAAAACTGGACGGACACGGCGGCGGTGTGCTTCACGGACCTCACCGGCGACGGGGAGACGGACGTGCTCATCCTGAATGACTACCTCAACGACTACACCGGCCAGGCCGAACGGCAGGTGCGAATCTACTCCTACGCGGGCGGCGGGGAGTACAAGTGGGAGGAGGAGCTGTCCTTCAACGTCCGCTGGGCCATCGACAACGAGAAGCTCACCGTGGACGCGGTCCTGGACTTCCTCAAGGTCGGCGGCGGACAGGACACCGAGGGCGCGGATAAGTACGGCTGTTACCTGGAGGTCTTGAGCCACCCGTCGGTGCAGGGCTACGCGCTCTTTGATTTCAAGACCGGCGACGGGGGCGCCGTGGAGCTCATCACCTACGACGGCGGCAAGTGGAGCTTCTGGACCGCCCAGGACGGCCGGGCCGTGTGGCTGGCGGACGTGGACGCCTATAAGACGAGCCTGCACATAAAGCCGGAGACGGGGACGCTGTGGCTCTTCAGCTCCAACATGTCCGGGGCCACCCTTACGGACATCTATTGGGACGGCGGGACCGTCGCCATGCGCGACGCCGCCGCCTGGGAGTGGCGCGAGGGCGTGGAGACGCCGGATATAGGCGACGAGCTGCCCTTCTACGAGCCGTCCCGCACCGCCCCGGTCCAGGACCTGGGGTGAGCGGCATGGAAAAGGCCGTAGTGCTCATCTACTGCACCGTCCTGCTCCTAACTTTGGCCCTCTGTGCCCACGCTGCCCTGAGCCGGACGAGGGAAGGAATATGACGTTTTTGGACAGGGTAATAGGAGCAGAACAAATATAACGATCGGGCCGCCCCTTTTTGGGGCGGCCCGAATGCTATTTTTGAGTTATCTGGCGAGCTTATAAAGAGCGTATTGATTCAGGCTTACGCCGTTTCTTTTCGCCGCATTTACTAAATCGCGATGAAGCTCCCGCGGAATACGGAGCATCAGCCGTCCACTGTACTCCCGCTGCGCCTGATATTCCTCCAACGTGACTGTGTCGGCGGAATCCTCCACGTCGGCGGAGGCAAACGCGGCCAAGTCCTCCGCTGTCGGCTCCTCCGGCTCCCGGGCATTGATTTCCGCAAGGCGCCGTTCCAGTTCTTCGGGTGTTAATTCATGTTTCATACGATCACCTCTCAATACTTGATATTTGTGCGGGTATTGATTTCAATAACTGTTATGACAATATCGCCTTTTTCCCATGTGAAAAGTATGCGGTAATGGGCTATCTTATAGCGGTAGCGGTTTGTTGTCCCAGCGAGGCGGACAATATCGCCTTCCCACCTGGAGAGCTGTTCCAGCGCCTTATATAGCTTTTGACGGGTGTTGTCGTCCACACTGTCAAGATATTTCTGCGCCTGTTTCTTCAGCCGTATCTGCACATTATTCGCCCCCATGACCACTTATATAATAGCATATACGATAGCACATGTCAAGCAACAATAGCCGAGAAATTTTTACCTTACCTCCTCCACGTGGCGGGCCTCAAGAGCAGGAGCATGGGGAAGATCTCGAGGCGGCCGGCTAACATGTCGAACATGAGGACGAGCTTGGAGAAGTCGGAGAAGTCGCCGAAGTTGCGGCTGGGGCCCACTAAATTGAGGCCGGGACCGATGTTGTTGAGGGTGGCGGCCACGGCGGAAAAGTTGGTGGTGAAGTCGAAATTGTCAAGGCTGATGAGCGCCATGGAGCTGAAAAATACGGCGATATACGCCAGGAGCCACATATTGGACGTGGCCACCGTGGACTTGTCCACGGCCTTGCCGTCCAAGCGCACCACGTCCACGGCGCGGGGGTGGATGAGACGCCGGAGCTCCAGGCCGATGTTTTTGAAGTACATGAGGATGCGGCTGACCTTGATGCCGCCGCCGGTGGAGCCGGCGCAGGCGCCCACGAACATGAGGCAGATGAGGACCGTCTTTGAGAACGTGGGCCAGAGGTCAAAGTCCACGCTGGAAAAGCCGGTGGTGGTCATGATGGACGAGCACTGGAAGGCCGCGTGGAGCAGGGAGTACCCGAAGCCCCCGAAGCCCATCCGCATGAGATTCACGGTGATGAGGGCCACGGCGGTCAGGAACACAAAAAGATACGCGCGGACCTCCTCCATGGCCAGGGCCGCCCGGAACTTTTTGATGAGCAGGAAGAAGTAGAAGTTGAAATTGACGCCGAAGGCCAGCATAAAGACCGTCACCACCACCTGGACGTAGGTGGAGTAGCTGGCGAAGGAGTCGTTGAGCACGCCGAAGCCGCCGGTACCGGCGGTGCCGAAGGAGATGCAGAAAGCGGAGAAGACGTCCAGCCCTCCGCAAAGCAGCGTGACGATCTCCAAAACGGTGATGGAAAAATAGATGCCGTAGAGGTAGACGGCGGTGCGCTGCAAGCGCGGGACGAGCTTGCCCACGCTGGGGCCGGGGCTCTCGGCGCGCATGATGAGGATGCTCTGGCCCCCGGCCATGGGCAGCAGCGCCAGGAGAAAGACCAGCACCCCCATGCCGCCGATCCAGTGGGTGAAGCTGCGCCAGAAAAGGAGCGACTTGGGCATGGCCTCCACGTCGGAGAGGATGGACGCACCGGTGGTGGTGAATCC
Source organism: uncultured Oscillospiraceae bacterium (assembly GCA_947632155.1). Classification (GTDB taxonomy): domain Bacteria; phylum Bacillota; class Clostridia; order Oscillospirales; family Oscillospiraceae; genus RUG626. Next base: position 35,912 of record CANROF010000012.1, on the reverse strand, counting down.
GGAGATGACCTCAAAGAGGGCGTCCACAAAGGAGGGCACGCAGCCGGAGATAAAAAAGGGCAGCGCCCCGGCGACGGACAGGGCGATCCAGCTCAGGGAGGTGGCAACGAAGCCCTCCCGGGCGTAAAAGACGGTGTTTTTCGGCTTTTTTGCCGCCATCAGGACGCCGGGGAGGGCGGTGACGGCGATGGCGATGAGGTAGTCCACGGCGTAGGGCTCGCCGTAGACGAAATTCAGCCCCAGGGGGATGAGCAAAAATGCCGCCTCGATGCACAGCACCCACCCCACGAGCCAGCGGATTATGGAGTAATTCATGGCCTCACCCCTTTAGAATGTCGTTCAGGGAGGCCAGCTTCTGGGCGGTGGTGACGATGATGACGGTGTCGCCCACGCAGAGCATATCGTTGCCTCGGGGGATGATGGCCCGGCCGTTGCGGTAGATGCAGCAGATCAGCAGATTGGGCAGCATTTTGCCCCGCAGCTCCGAAAGGGGGCGGCCCGTGACGGCGCTCTCCGCCTTTATGTGGAACTCCAGCGCCTCCACCTGGCGGTTTGCCAGGTAGTAGAGGGACTCGATGTTGGAGGAATCCGAGGAGTTGGACATAGCACGGACGTAGCGGAGTATCTGGTAGGCGGTGATCTCCTTGGGGTTTACGATGCTTCCCACGGGCAGCTCCTCCGTGACCTCGGTGAAGCCGAAGGTGCTGACCTTGGTGATGGGCCGGACGGCGGATATTTTGCGGGCGTAGAGGGACAGGAGGATGTTTTCCTCGTCCATGTCGGTGAGGGGCACGAAGACGTCCTCGCCGGTGATGCCCTCCTCCAGCAGGAGCTGGCGGTCCACGGCGTCGCCGCAGATGATCTCCGCGCCGGGGAGCTGGGCGGACAGCTCCTCGCAGATCTCGCGGCTTTTTTCGATGATCTTCACGCGGCTGCCGGAGGAGAGGAGCATTTCCGCCAGGTAGTAGCCGGTGCGGCCGCCGCCCACGATCATCACGTCCCGGGTGGGCTTCACCTGGAAGCCCAGCTTTTTGAAGAGCGGCCCCAGCTCCTGGGGCGGGGCGATGATGTGGATGCTGTCCCCGGCCCGGAGCACCGTGTCGCCCCGGGGAATCTCCACCCGGCGGGTGTCGCCGCGCTCCAAGATGCAGATGAGCGTCCCGCGGCTGACACGGGCGGGGAAGTCCGATACCTTCAGGTTGTCCGCCGGGGAGCCCTGGGGGATGCGGATGCCGATGAGATTCACCCGCCCCTTGGCGAAGCTCTCCACCGTCATGGTGCCGGGGATCTGGATGAGGTCGAAGATCTCCCCGGCGGTGGAGAGCTCCGGGTTTATGGAGAGGCTCAGCCCCAGCTCGTCCTTGATGAGGTCGATCTCCCGGTAGTAGACGGGATTTCTCACCCGGGCGATGGTCTGACAGCCGGAGAGCTTTTTCGCCATGAGGCAGCAGAGCATGTTGACCTCGTCCTGGTCGGTGACGGCGATGAGCAGGTCCGCGGAGCGGACGCCGGCCTCCAAAAGCACGTCGTGGTTGACGCCGTTCCCGGCCAGGCCCTGGACGTCCAGCTTCTCCAAGGCGGAGTTGAGCCGGTCGGAGTTGGGGTCGATGAGCGTTATCTGGTGCCCCTCGGAATTGAGGCTGTCGGCCAGCGAGTAGCCCACGCCCCCGGCGCCGACAATGATGATATTCATGAAAATACCCCCAGGCGACAATATACTATTATAAAATTATAACAGAAAGCCGAAAAAACGCAAGAATAAATAAACAAATGCTTCCTTGACAAAGCGCGCTTCCGGTGCGATACTAAGTCCGATCGACATTTTGAGGAGGCGCGGCGCGTGACGTATGGCGGCGTGGTCCCGGCGGAGTTTTTGAGCCGGCTCAACCGGTTTATAGCGAGGGTGCGTCTGGGGGAGAATATTGAGACGGTACACGTCAAAAATACCGGCCGGTGCCGGGAGCTGCTGGTCCCCGGGGCCCGGGTGTACCTGGAGCCCGCCCAAAACCCCGCCCGGCGGACGAAATACGACCTCATCGCCGTCCAAAAGGGCGGGCGGCTCATCAATATGGACGCCGCGGCGCCCAACCGGGTCTTTTATGAGTACCTGGCTGCGGGAAGGCTGTACCCCGATCCCACCCTCATCCGGCCGGAGACGGTCTTTGGCGGCTCGCGCCTCGACTTTTACCTGGAGGCGGGGGACCGCCGGGCGTTTTTAGAGGTCAAGGGCGTGACGCTGGAGGAGGACGGCATCGCCCGCTTCCCCGACGCCCCCACGGAGCGCGGGGTCCGGCATCTCCACGAGCTCGTGCGCTGTGTGCAGGCCGGCTTTGACGCCTGGGCGGTGTTCATCGTCCAGATGGCGCAGGTCACGCGCTTCGAGCCCAACCGGGCGACCCACCCGGAGTTTGCCGACACGTTGAGGCTGGCCGCGGAGGCCGGGGTGCGGCTTTTGGCGCTGGAGTGCGACGTGACGCCGGGGAGCCTGGAGGCCCGGCGGGAGGTCGAAGTTTGTCTCATATAGGATACTTTTTTGTGCAAATATACAATTTTCTACAGATTTCGACACGGGGAAACGAAGAATTGAGCGCAATTTCAGCCGGTTTTCCGCCGATTTTGTCGAATTTGTGTCCGCTACACCATATAGTGTTGTGACAAATCCCAAAAACACAACATGTATGGATTCCCCCTTGACCCACGGCGGAATATGTGGTATATTTTTAGTACTTTCGCGCGAGGTGATACGAATGAGAATAATAAAGAGAAACGGCGTCGAGATGGAATTCGACATCAAAAAAATCGAGAACGCCATAAGCAAAGCCAACATGTCCGTAGAGGAGACGGCCCGCATGACGCCCCTCCAGATAAAGCGCATTTCCGAGTCCGTGGAGCTGGACTGCGAGAACATGGGCCGCAGCCCCTCCGTTGAGGAGATCCAGGACCTGGTGGAGAAGCAGATCATGGCCCACGGGGCCTTTGAGGTAGCCAAGAACTACATCACCTACCGCTACACCCGGTCCCTGGTGCGCCAGAGCAACACCACGGATGAAAAGATACTCTCCCTCATCGAGTGCTGCAACGAGGAGGCCAAGCAGGAAAACTCCAACAAGAACCCGGTGGTCAACTCCACCCAGCGGGACTACATGGCCGGCGAGGTCAGCCGCGACCTTTCCGAGCGCATCCTGCTGCCCCGGGACATCGTGGAGGCCCACGAGGCCGGCATCATCCACTTCCACGACACGGACTACTACGCCCAGCACATGCACAACTGCGACCTGGTGAATTTGGAGGACATGCTGCAAAACGGCACGGTCATCACCGGGACGCTCATCGAGCGGCCCCACTCCTTCTCCACGGCCTGCAACATCGCCACGCAGATCATCGCCCAGGTGGCCTCCAACCAGTACGGCGGCCAGTCCATCTCCCTTACGCACCTGGCGCCCTTTGTGGACGTCTCCCGCCGGAAGCTCCGCAAGGTCGTGGAGCAGGAGCTGGTGACCCTGGGCGTCAACCCCACGGAGGAGAAAATACAGAAGATCGTGGAGGACCGCCTTTTGGAGGAGATCCGCCGCGGCGTCCAGACCATCCAGTACCAGGTGGTGACCCTGCTGACCACCAACGGACAGGCCCCCTTTGTCACCGTCTTCATGTACCTGGGGGAGGCCCGGAACGAGCGGGAGCGGGAGGACCTGGCCCTCATCATCAAGGAGGTCCTTCTCCAGCGCTACGAGGGGACGAAGAACGAGGACGGCGTCTGGGTCACCCCCGCCTTCCCCAAGCTCATCTACGTCCTTGAGGAGGACAACATCACCGAGGGGTCCCGGTATTGGGAGCTCACCAAGCTGGCGGCCAAGTGCACCGCCCGCCGGATGGTGCCCGACTACATCAGCGAGAAGAAGATGCTGGAGCTCAAGGGCGACGTCTATACCTGCATGGGCTGCCGCTCCTTCCTGACCCCGGACCGCTTCACTGACGCGGGGGTGGGCAACATCGCCAACGCCGGCAACTACGAGCCGGGCAAGCACAAGTACTACGGTCGCTTCAACCAGGGCGTGGTCACCATTAACCTGCCCGACGTGGCCCTCAGCTCCGGCGGGGACACGGACAAGTTCTGGAAGATTTTTGAGGACCGCCTGGAGCTGTGCCACCGGGCCCTCCGGTGCCGCCACGAGCGGCTGCTGGGCACCCCCTCCGACGTGGCCCCCATCCTCTGGCAGTACGGGGCCCTGGCGCGCCTTGAGAAGGGCGAGCCCATCGACAAGCTCCTCTATAACGGTTACTCCACCATCAGCCTCGGCTACGCCGGCCTTTACGAGTGCGTCAAGTACATGACCGGCAAGTCCCACACCGACCCGGAGGCCACGCCCTTCGCCCTCGCCGTCATGCAGAAGATGAACGACAAGTGCAAGGAGTGGAAGCTGGCGGAGAATATCGACTACTCCCTCTACGGAACGCCGTTGGAGTCCACCACCTACAAGTTCGCCAAGTGCCTCCAGCGCCGCTTCGGCATCATCGAGGGCATCACCGACAAGGGCTACATCACCAACTCCTACCACGTCCACGTCACGGAGAACATCGACGCCTTCACCAAGCTCAAGTTTGAGTCCGAGTTCCAGGCGCTCTCCCCCGGCGGCGCCATCAGCTACGTGGAGGTCCCCAACATGCAGAATAACCTGGAGGCCGTTTTGCAGGTGATGAAGTTCATCTATGACAACATCATCTACGCCGAGCTCAACACCAAGTCCGACTACTGCCAGGTCTGCGGCTGGGACGGCGAGATCCAGATCGTGGAGGAGGACGGCAAGCTCATCTGGAAGTGCCCCAAGTGCGGCAACACCGACCAGAACAAGATGAACGTCGCCCGCCGGACCTGCGGCTACATCGGCACCCAGTTCTGGAACCAGGGCCGGACCCAGGAGATAAGGGACAGGGTATTGCACCTGTAAGCCGGAAATTCCCCATTAAAAACAAAATGACCGCCTCGCAAAATGCGAGGCGGCCTTTTTTTGTTCGCAGAGTGGGCCACTCTGCGAACGGACTTTTTGAGCCTATAACGGTATCAGTATAGCACAACCGTTTTCTAAATTCAATAAATAAATGTCCGCCTTGAATAAATTTTTTCATTTTTTTGGAGCGCGGTTCAGCGAGGGGGGACGCCTGAGCGCCGAACGATGCGTATTCACCGTCAAATTCGCCGTCAGACTGCCTGGGGGAGTATAATAATTCATATCCAATTATTTAGGGAGGTAAAATCTATGGCACGAAAAGGCGAAAACATTTATAAAAGGAAAGACGGACGTTGGGAGGCCCGGTATGTCAAGGGGCGCGAGCTCTCCGGGAAGCTCAAATACGGCTCCTGCTACGGCAGGACCTACCGGGAGGCCCGGGAGAAGGCCGCGCGGTGCAAGGCGGCGCTGCTCACCGGCGCGCCCCCGGCGGCGGAAGGCCGCCACCGGTTCGCGTATTACTGCGGGGAATGGCTGCGGGCGGAAAGGGGGCGGGTGAAGGAATCTACCTTCATTAAATACGACTCCGTGATGACCAAGCACATCCTCCCGAAGCTGGGCGGCTGCTTCCCCCAGGGGCTCAGTACGGCGCTGGCGGAGCGATTCAAGGAGGAGCTTCTGGGCGAGGGGCTGTCGGTGAAGACCGTGCGGGATATTTTGACCGTCCTGCGCTCCGTCCTGCGGTACACGGAAAAGCAGCTTCCCGGCGCCCTCCCGGCGGTGGAGATGATTTTTCCCAGGGAGCCGAAGCGGGAGGCCCGGGTACTCACCCAGGAGGAGCAGCGCAGGCTCGTAAGCTTCCTCCGAACGGACATGGACGCGTGCAAGTTCGGGGTGCTCCTGGCCCTGCTCACGGGGCTTCGCATCGGCGAGCTGTGCGCGCTCAGGTGGGAGGACGTGTCCCTGGGCGACAGGATGATCCGCGTCGGCTCCACCATGCAGCGAATACGGGACCTGGACCACGCGGGCCCGGGAAAGACGAAAATCGTCATCGGCAGCCCCAAAAGCGGCACGTCGGTGCGGATGATACCCCTCAATGACAGCGCCGCCGGGCTGTGCGGACGGTTTGACCCGCACTGTCCGGCGGCGTTTCTTCTGACGGGCACGGAGCGTTTCATGGAGCCCCGGCTGGTGCAGAAGCGGCTGGCCAAATATACAAAGGAGTGCGGCCTGGAGGGGGTACACTTCCACACGATTCGCCACACCTTCGCCACCCGGTGCGTGGAGGCGGGCTTTGAGCTGAAGAGCCTTTCTGAAATATTGGGCCACGCCAACACCAGCATCACGCTGGACCGGTACGTCCACTCCTCCCTGGAGCTGAAAAGGGAAAATATGGACAAGCTGTCGGCGGTGGGCCTGTAGAATTCGCCGTCAGACTTTTTCGTCAGACGCCGCGCGCGCCGGGAAAGCCCCGCGGGATTCGGCGGGAAAATCAGGGGGCGGGGGCCGCGAAAAGCGCTCCCCGCCCCCTGAATTCGCAGAGTGGCCCACTCTGCGAACGGGGAGCGGGGGCCTGTGAAAGAATGCTTAAAACAGCAAAAAAATGCGCAAAAACATAAAAAACCCTGGCGAATTATTTCTTACTGGGAGGAAATGATTATGAAGCGTTTTAAAAGGTGTGCCTTGCCGCGCAGACTCACAGCGATTTTGCTGTGCGCGTGTATGGTGCTCTCGCTGTGCGAGGGGCTGCGGTTGGTCATCCCCACCGCCCACGCGGCGGGGGAGCCCGGCACCGCCGGCGTGACCCGGCAGGCCGACCCCAGCACCATGGATACATATAAGCAGATGCTGGACTTCTCGGGGAACACCCGCTACGCCGGGCGGCTCTGGTCCGATAAGTCCGTGTTCGCGTTGGGCGATATTACCAATGATAAGGACGACGACTGGGACGGGAAAACCTTGACGCTTGACCTGGCCGACGACGGCGTGACGGGCTCAATCGAGCTGGACGAGGATTTCCTGCACGTGTACAGCGCCCTTGGGTCGAGCATGGAGATTGTCGGCGTTCCCCCCGTGCGCACGGTGATCGTGTTCGATAACTCCGGGTCGATGTATAACAGCACCAGCACCGCGGATGAAGGGCAACGCTTGTGGGATTCTCAGCGTATCGCCAAAACAGTGGCGGCTATCAACAACGCCATTGATATGCTGATGCTGGCCAGTCAGTATAACGAGGTTTCTGTGGTGCTGTTTGGCGACGGCGCGAACAAAGGGGAGAACGAGGAGCAAGAGACGTCTAATGGTACCAGCAGGTACCATGGCAACAGCACGGCTGTGACCATCCTGCCCATGAAGCACTATGAGCCCGGCAAAGATGCGGTCGAAGATTATGAGGATGACGGAATAATAGACCCCAGTAACAATACGCAGTACTTAACGGCCGGCTGGAGCAAGAACAACGATAAGAAAAAAATAGATCAACCTGATGGCGGAAATTTAAGTCAGGAAGACGGAGGCAAAGGCGAAGGCGGCTGGGTGTTCGTCAACAATGAGATATGCGAGCTGAATGCAGACGACACGACAGATTCCGACAACCCCGGGCACATTTGGTATAAGAACGGTACTGGCTGGAATGGCTGGAACAACTGCGGCGATAATAAATACACCGCCTACAGCAACGGCACCACCAATATCCAGGCCGGTATCTATCAGGGTATGCAGGAGCTGCTGAACGCCAACAAGACCGAGCAGGTGGGCAACCAGGTCTATCAGTGCGTCCCCTCCCTGGTGATGCTGACCGACGGCGCCGTTACCGACGCGCTGGACAACTGGCTGACCCCGACAACGAGTAATGGTGTTACGAGCAACGCCATGGGATTTGTCTGCGACTTCAGCTACAAGGGCGTCTCTTTTGTCCAGAAAAATGATCCGGACGGAACAGACCTTAATAATAGCGATAGGAAAGGCACGTCATGGAACCAGTTCCTCGCCGTGAAGGGAGACAAGGGGACAGAGGACCCGAAACGCTCTGCGTCAGATGAGGCTGAAAAAGCGACTAAGGGAGATTTGTACTACGAGGCTGTGGCCAGCGCTGACGCAGGAGACAAAAAAATCAGCTACGAGGAAAATGTACTATATAATGATGAGTTTCCGAAGACGACCAAAGTCACAGGAGACAGCCTGACAGCCATGCAGGCACTGGCGAATCAGTATCGGGATAACGAGGCCTACATGATTTTTAACTACCTGCTGACGACGGCCTATTACAAGCAGGCGGTAAAGAGCGCTTATAATGTCAGCGGCACAGACGACTGGAGCATCTACACCATCACGGTGGATATGCCCGACCCCACGACCCAGGGCTTCAACGCGGGCTTTGATGCTAAAGACGCCACAAAGGCGGCCATAACCAGTAACCCCGCCATGATGAACCCGGGAAAATGCTTTAATATTGACTGGCTGGAGAATAGCGGTTATTTGACCCAAACAGCCGGAGATACCGGAAATAATACCTATTACGACGATTATACAGTCGGCGATATGACCGTAGAGGGAATCCAGAAAGCGATCCAGGCATGGGAGACATGGAAGACTGCGGAGAGCGCTAACGAACTCGGCCTTACCACCTTCCGCTCCATTCAGAGCGGCTGGAACTTCCTCACCAATAATGTCAAGGGCAAAATTAAGGTATACAAAGACGGCAGCCCGATCAATCAGGAGCAAGGAGATACTTACGACGATAAAAAGTTTACAGACAACTACCCAAGCCCTGGCCACAGCAGCTTTTGGCGCGTATATGCTGAGCAAAAGCTCGGTACAGGGACGGGCAACGGGGATTTCTACATCCCCACAAAGGCTGAAGCCACAACGGCGGCAGGCAAGGCAGGCTTCAAGCTGGGTGACTTGAGCTATGACTATGTGACCAAGGCGTATTATGCCTCGACTGCGGGCGATGCGACGCAGGACCTGGCCAATACCTTTGAGGAGATCGTGGACGCCATCACCGCGCCCCTCTTCACCCCCGTGGCCGGAGCCAACGATTTGGGCGTGGAGGACTCCGTCACCTACATGGACCCCATGGGCAAGTACATGGAGGTGAAGGACGTCAAGGGACTGGCCCTGTTCGGTGAGTACTACAACATCGTCAAGACCGCCGTGTACGACTACCAGTGGAACGACGCGTACATGAAAGCTACCGATCAGGGAGCCGGAACAAAAGAGCTTCCCGAGGGCTGGTACAACGGTGAGCCTACTGCGGCGGACTATCAGCCAACAGCTCCTTCCGGCAAGACATCCGATCAAATGTGGAATGAGGGCTGGGTATACCGCGTCAATTACAGGACCGCCGCCCAGTTTGTGCCCTCGCTCTATGAGATGAACACAGCTTTACCTGGCGACGCCGTTACAAAGATGCAGAACACCGTGTACACCTTCTATCGCATCGCGGATGAAGACGTTGACCGCAGCGAGCTGCACATGAACCCCGCCTATGGAACAGATGTTCCGGAAGGTGCGGATAAGGATACCCCCGGCGTGTACGCCCTTTCCGACCTGCGAATCTGGGTGGAGGACAGCGGCGATTATAACGACTCTCTGGGCGACGTGCTGACCGACACCAACTACGACGAGGCCCTGTGGATCAACATCCCGGTGAACATGCTGCCTCTGCGCACCGTGTCCATTAATTTGGGCAGCCCGACAGCGGGACACGATGACCAGTGGTCGTACACCACCAATCTGGATTCTGACGATCCCGGCTATAAGGCCAGCAGCTTCCCGCTGCGCGTGTTTTACACCGTGGGCGTCAGCGACGAGGTGCTGGAGAACAACCGCATCAACATGGCCGGCGCCATCAGCCCGGAGTACGTCCTGAAAAACAAGATCACCACGGCGGAGGCCGCGGCCGCCCGCGGCGTCGCCCAGGGGAACGTGGAATTTTTCTCCAACTGGTATAACCCCCTGAACCGCTACGGCGACTACGCCACCACCAACATCGACTATACCTACGGCGACCCGGTGACCTCCTTCTCCCCGGCCTCCGACAACCGCTACTACCTGTTCGAAAAAGCGCTGCCCCTGTACAGAGCGGCGTATCAGTATGACGGGACCGATTGGAAGAAGGTGGAGCCCTCCGCCAACTCCGGCGGCAGGCTGCTGGCGGTGCTGAATGAGGGAACCGACGCGGCGGGAATTGCTTCAAAAGTAACCGATATGTCCCCCAAAGAGGGTGACATCGTTCTGCTCAAGAACGACATCCTTAAAGACGTGACCAAGCCGGACGATGAAAGCACGGATGATCCGTTCTCCTCCGACGGTTATTACTTCCTGGCCATCGAATTTTATAATCTGGAAGCGAACAACAAGGCCGAATTTACCCAGTATGTCATCACCCGGAAGGGCAGCGAGTTCGGCTCCGCCTACTCCGCCGCCGGAATCTCCAACGGCGATATGCTGGTGTGGCATGATGTGAGCGGCAAGAACACCCAGGACTACCCCTATCTGTCCTACACGGAAACGAATGATCCCACCCGCGGCAAGGAGTACATCGGCACAGAAATCGACCCCGATACCGGCTGGTATATGGGTGTTGAAAAAGGGAAAGCGCCGACGGATAAGCCTACTTCTACCCCCGAGGGCGAATGGGTCGTCAGCGCCAAGCCCGGCGGGCTGCGCGTCGGCGACCTGTCTCAGGCCGTTCAAAACAAGGGCGGCACTTATTCGAGCACTGATGATCAGGCCATAATCAAGAGCTATTATGATAAACGCTACCCGGATACCGATTATGAGAACCTGACCTGGGGCTTCTACTCCGACAACGTCACCCGCACGGCCAACAACTACTATATGCCCACCATCAGCACCGCCTCCAGCGCCAGAGCTGACGACATCATCGTGAACACCTACCTGGGCAACAACGGCCGCCTGTACGTGGCGGACACCACCCTGCTGGTGACGAAGACCGTCGAGTCCCTGACCGGCGAAGTGGACAACAACGAGGAATTCAATTTCCAGGTCTTTATCAAAGGCATCACCGGCACGCAAAGCGCCGTGGTGGTGCGGTGGAACGAGACTGCCAAGAGCTGGCAGCGCCAGTTCCACTACATCGACCTGGAGCTGGACGGCCAGTTGTTCCTCCAGACCGAGGACGGCCAAAAGGCCATGGTGGATGAGAACGGAAAGCGCGTGATCCCCGCTTCTGACGGCGTGGGGTACGTCTATGCCGATAACACCATCAAAAATTATTTCGGCACCGTGTACTATGTCTACATAGGGAAGAACAAGACGAACGAGGCCGGCGGATCTGATACAGGCTTCCGCGTCTACCACAATAACGACGTGGACGAGAACGGCGTAATTTCTGGTAGTGATGTTAAAATTGATGGGAGCACCTTTAAGGCCGCCAAGGTTTGGCTGGTGTCCGAGGACGAGTATACCTCTGCATGGAATAACCTTGACCCCATCAGGAATTCTGAATTTAATATCAGCAATTATAGCGATAAATCCATTAGTTATTTTGAGCTGCTGACCATCGACCCCAATGTCTCCGACACCACCGAGATCACCATCTCCACGCCCTACCGCACCTCCAGCGCCTACTGGACGAAGGAGCTGGAATTCGGCAAGAACGCCAATCCGAACGACGGCTCTGGCACTATGGGGAGTACTCTGACTGAGGGCGACCTCTACGACCAGATCATCCCCTCCGCCGACCGCCCGGATTACTTCCCCGCCGATCTGACGAATGAAACGATCGCGGCCAGCACCGCCGAATTTACCCTGAAGAACGGGCAGGCGCTGCTGTTCAGCGGCATCCCCAACGCCACCGTGTACCGCGTCACCGAAAGGCTCACCGACGCGCAGATGGACAAGGGCTATTCGCTGAAGGAGGTGAGCCACACCCAGCAGGTGGGCTCCACCAGCACCTACCGCCCCGGCGCCCAGTTGATTCCCGTCTACTATAATGATGGTACGACCTACGGCTGGTACGGCGGCGGGGCGTATCCGAACACATACGATGCTAATAAGACCGAAAAGGGCCTGATGTGGGCGGTGGACCAGGACGGCAATCTGAATGAGGAGACGTATTTCCATTACGAGCCGTTCCACCACACCAACGCCGTCGTGTGGGAGGCCTATTCCACTATGGTCGCGGACGCGCCAGGCGACAACCACCACCAGCCGGCGGGCGTTCCTGATGGATCGTCCACGTTTTGGCTCTGGGATGAAGGTAAGCAAATGAGCACGGACACAGGGCTGTCACACGATGTGGGAGACAATCCCAGCTGCAAACCCTTGGGTGAAGGCGGTTGCGACGAGGACATCGGCGGCAATCAGGTGCGCCACTACTTCTTCAAGGACGGCGTGCTCCGCGATTTGCACTACGAGGGCGAGGGATCCGGTTACATCCGGAATATAGGCCGCTATATCACCAGCCCCACCGTCCACTTCGGCGTGTACGGCGAGGACCAGAATTATGCGACGAAGGACCAGACCGAGATGAAGCCCAACACCAACTACAACGGCGTGTACTCCGTCTTCGGCAACACGGGCACCTACGAGGAGTCCGCCAATTTCGTCAACACGTTCAACAAAAGCAAGTCCGAAACCGCCATCAACGGCGACTCCTCAAGGCCTACCGGCGACGGCACCGGCTCTCAGCCCGGCGTCCAGGTGGGCGACACCATCACCTATACGATCGAGTGGGCCAACACCACCGGCGATACCGCCCGCGTTGTCATCATCGACCCGCTGGACGACGGTGTGGACTACGTTGACAGCACCGAAGGCGGCGTGCATTACGCGGTCAAGGAGCAGGCCGACGCGGCCCTTGCCGGGATTTACGGCACGCAAAATCCCGCCACGGTGGACAATGGTCATGTGGTGATTTGGGACCTGGGCAAGAAGGGCGCCAATGAACACGGCAGCGTGACCCTCACCGTCAGGGTGAACGGGAGAGCGGCCAAGTGGTGGGATTACGACGGCGACGGCGTGGCCGACGCGCCCGTTCCCGCCAATCCCGACGACTACATGGTACGCAACCGCGCCACGGTCCGCGTGGCGGATAACAGCTACTACACCAACACCATAGTCAACCCCGTGGGCCAGCCGGATAAGACGGAGACGAACATTGACCGCGCCGAGGGCGATGATGTCACAGTCGGCGACGCCAACCTGACGCCCGGCGATGACGGCAAGTATCACGGCCCGCTGGTCTATGTGGGCGACCAGATCACCTACGAGATCACCTGGCGGAACTATAAGGACGTCCCCGCCACCGTTACCATCCGCGACCCGCTGGATCCGAATGTGGCATTCGTCAGAGCAGAAAACGGCGGCGTCTATGATGCCGCGACCCACACCGTTACCTGGAATCTTGGTGTGCAGCCCGCCGGGGCTGAGGGCACGGTGACACTGGAGGTGCGGGTGCTCAGCTCCGCCACGCCCGTGGGCTGGGTGGACAACACCGCCTACGTCCAGGTCAACGGCGACCCCGAGCAGCAGACCAAGACCGTCGAGAACCCCACCCCCAAGACCGAAAAGACCGAGACTGACCCCGGCGACGGGGAGCTGGTGAATGTGGGTGAAAAGGTCACCTATACCGTTACCTGGGACAGCCGAATCACCCTTGAGGAGGGCGAGACGCTGGAATCCGTCACCGTAACGGATAAGCTGGACCCCGGCGTGGATTTCGTCAGCGCCAGCGACGGCGGTGTCTATGATGAGGGCACCCACACCGTCACCTGGAAGCTTACCGGAGAAAACGCCAAGACCGCCGGCAGCGTTACCGTGACCGTCCTGGTCACCCAGCGCGCGCTGGTTGGGGGCGGCACATTTGTGGACGAGGACTACCGCAAGGAGGGCGGTATTGAGTCCGAGGGCGGACAGCTTGTCCAGAACCGCGCCTCCGTCCAGTTCAACGACGACCCCGAGATTCACACCAACATCGTGAAGAACCCCGTGGGCCCGAAGAAGGAGGAGGCCGCTCCCGGCGACCGCCAGCAGGTCCAGGTGGGCGACGAGATTCACTACCGCATCCACTGGCAGAATTATAAGGATGAATCCGCCGCCGTCGTCATCGAGGACCCGCTGGACCCCGGCGTGGACTTCGTGAGAGCCGTGTTTAACGGGATGACGCTGAACGCCGCCGACGGTTCGGACTGCCATACTGAGCAGACGGTCACCCTGCCGGCAAACGGCGCGGGAGTAAGTCAAAATATTCCCGTTATCCAGTATTTCAACGGGGAAAGCTCCGATCACACCCCGAACCATTGCGTTGTCTGGAATCTTGGCGTGCAGCCGTCCCTCTCCGAGGGCTGGGTGGACCTCTACGTGAAGGTCAACAGCAAGGCCGTCAATTACTGGCAGTACGGCACGGGCGATACGCCCAACACCAACGACGGCAAGGATCACGAGGTCGTGGACCGCGCCAGCGTCCAGGTCGGCAACGACACCAAAATCTACACCGACATAGTGGAGAACCCGATCCCCGAGAAAACCGAAACTAAGGCCGGAGCCTCTACCAACCCGGAGCTCAAACCCAAGACAGGTGCGGACAACACCGTTGTCGGGCCGCTGGTCAATGTGGGCGATGCAGTCACCTATACCATCAAATGGAAGAACGCCTATGACAAGCCGGCCAAGGTCGTCATCACCGACGCGCTTGACCCCGGTGTGGACTTCGTCCGCGCGGACAACGGCGGTATCTATGATGAGATTACCCACACCGTCACCTGGACGCTGCTTGACTGCGCGCCCAACAGCGAAGGCGCCGTGACTCTAATGGTAAAGGTCAACTCCAATGCCACCCCCGCGGGCAAGATCGACAACCAGGCCAAGGTCACCGTGGGCGACAGCAGCGCCTACACCGGCATTGTGGAGAACCCCACCCCCGAGCTTAAGAAGACCGAGGTCAGCCCCGGCGAGGGTATGCTGGTCAAGCCCGGCGACCAGGTGGATTACACCATTCATTGGAACAATTACAAGGACGGAGAGGCCGTGGTCACCGTCACCGATGAGCTGGACCCCGGCGTGGACTTCGTGAGCGCCGAGTTTGAGGGTGTGAAGCTTAGCGCCGCGGAGCAGACAGCCAGCGGCACGGCCACACTTGATGGTGAGGAAGTCAAGGTTACGATTTCCTACGATAAAGCGTCCCGCACCATCACCTGGACCATCGGTATTACCGGAAAGGGTGTCCCCGCCCAGTATAAGGGCGATGTGTACTTCTCCGTTATCGTCAACGAAAACGCGGATAGGCTGCACACCTACAATGAAACGGGCAGCTTCAAGGAAAGTGAAACCGGTGAAGATGATTACCGGATTCTGAACCAGGGCGGTGTGCAGGTTGGCAACGATGCCAAGCTCCTCACCGAAATCATCCCCAACCCCACCAAGCCCGTGAAGGACGAGGCCGAGATCAACGACCGAAAGGTCACCGTGACGACCAAAGGCAACGTCAAGGTTGGCCCGGAGGTCACCGTGGGCGACGAGATCACCTACACCGTCACCTGGCAGAACACTGAAGAAACCCAAGTTAGGGTCGTCCTCACCGACACCATGAGCGATGGCCTTGAATATGTGGCCGCCGGCGTCGTGACGGCGGGAGACAACGGCGAGCTCGTCTATGGCGACGCCGCCAACGGCGTGCTGACCCACAATGGCCAGAGCATCACCTGGACGTTTACCGCGGAGGCCGGCGCCAGAGGCATGGTCTGGGTCAAGGCCCGGGTCACCGCGGACGCCGTGACCAAGGTCAAGAACGGCGCGAGCGTCAAGATCGGCGACAAGGACGCGACGGAGCTCACTCCGGTGGAGAACCCCGTCACTGCCGGACTCACCGTCAAAAAGACCGTCACCGGCTCCGGCGACAGGACCAGGAAATTCCACTTCACCGTGACCCTCGGCGACAGGACCGTCACCGGTACTTACGGCGACATGGACTTCACAAACGGCGTGGCCGAGTTTACCCTCAGCCACGGTGAGAGCAAGACCGCCCGGAACCTGCCCTCTGGCACCACCTACACGGTGACGGAGGCGGAGGCCGATCAGGACGGCTATACCACCAGCGCCACCGGCGCCGAAGGCGTCATCCCGGAGAGCGGCAACGCCCTGGCGGAGTTTACCAACTACAAGCCCACTACCCCGCCGCCGGGACCCTCCACCGGCAATTTGACCGTCACCAAGACCGTCACCGGCGTGGGTGACAAGACCAGGGAATTCCACTTCACCGTGACGCTCAGCGACAGGACCGTCAGCGGCGTCTATGGCGAAATGACCTTTAATGGCGGCGTGGCCGAGTTTACCCTCAGCCACAGCCAGAGCAAGACCGCCCGGAACCTGCCCTCCGGCACCACCTACACGGTGACGGAGGCGGAGGCCAATCAGGACGGCTACGCCACCAGCGCCACCGGAGATACCGGCAGGATTCCCACGGGCGGCACAGTGACCGCAAAGTTCGTCAACGACCTGCCGGAGGGCGAGCCTCACAAGACCGAGGTCACCCCGGGCGACGGCGAGTATGTCAGCGTGGGCGACGCCATCACCTACCGCATCACTTGGAAGAATAATGAAACCGAGGCTGCCACCGTCACCGTCCGCGACCCGCTGGATGTGGGCGTGGACTTCGTCAGCGCCAGCGACGGCGGCGTCTATGACGCGGCGACCCACACCGTCACCTGGACCTTCGCCGATCAGCCCGCCGGAGCCTCCGGCGCGGTGACCCTGGTGGTCAGGGTCAATGCCCAGGCGACCGTGGCCGGCAAGGTCGTCAACCAGGCTTTCGTCCGGGTTGGCAATAACCCCGAGGTGGAAACCGAGATTCCCGAGAATCCCACCGGCGAGCCGCACAAGACCGAGGTCACCCCGGGCGACGGCCTGCACGTCAGCGTGGGCGACGAGATTACCTACGAGATCACCTGGCAGAACTACGAGAACGAGGCTGCCACCGTTACCATCCGCGACCCGCTGGATGTGGGCGTGGACTTCGTCAGCGCGGACAACGGCGGCGTCTATGACGCGGCAACCCACACCGTCACCTGGACCCTGCCCGACCAGGCCGCCGGCGCCTCCGGCGCTGTGAGGCTGGTGGTCAAGGTCAACGCCGAGGCCCTTGAGGACGACATGAAGGTCGTGAACCAAGCCTTCGTCAAGGTGGGCAATAACCCCGAGCAGGCCACCGAGATTCCCGAGAACCCCACGGACGAGAAGCCGCACAAGACCGAGGTTACCCCGGGCGACGGGGAAACCGTGAGGGTTGGCGACGAGATCACCTACCGCATCACCTGGATCAACGATGATACCGGTACGGCCACCGTCACCGTCCGTGACCCGCTGGACCGCGGCGTGGACTTTGTCAGCGCCAGTAACGGCGGCGTCTATGACGCGGCGACCCACACCGTCACCTGGACCTTCGCCGATCAGCCCACCGGCGCTTCCGGCACCGTGACCCTGGTGGTAAGGGTCAACGCCAACGCGGTTGTGGCCGGCAAGGTCGTCAACCAGGCCTTTGTCCGGGTTGGCAACAACCCCGAGGTCGCCACGGAGATCCCCGAGAATCCCACGGAGCAGACCGGGAGCCTCACCGTCACCAAGGAGGTCATCGGCAGCGGCGAGGCGCTGGAGGGCAAGACCTTCGCCTTCACCGTCACCGGGCCCGACGGATACAGCGCGTCCTTCGTGCTGGCGGCCGGCGGCAGCGTCACGCTGAAGGACCTCAAGCCCGGCGCCTACACCGTCACTGAGGCCAACACCCAGGTCGAGGGCTATATCCTCGATGTCACCGGCGGCGGCCAGGTCACCGTGGAGGCCCGCAGGGTCACCAATGTAACGGTCACCAACACATACACGCGGCCCGGCACCGGGAACCTGACGGTGACGAAGACGGTTTCCGGCAATGTCACCAGCAACATGACGAGCTTCCACTTCACCGTGACACTGAGCGAGCCTCTGAACGGCGTCTACGGCGGCATGACCTTCACCAACGGCGTGGCCGAATTCACCCTGCGCCACGGCCAGAGCCGCTCGGCCGCGGGCCTGCCCGCGGGCATCACCTACACGGTCACCGAGGCGGAGGCCAACCAGGACGGCTATGTGACGACGGAGAACGGCAGCACCGGCACCATCCCCGACGGCGGCACGGCCAGAGCGGCGTTCCTGAACACCAGGGATGTCCAGACCGTGGAGCCGGTGTCCGGCCCGCTGGCGGTCCGCAAGCTGGTGACCGGCTCGGAGGGAGAGCCCAACAGAGAATTCCACTTCCGCGTGACGCTGAGCGAGCCTCTGAACGGGACCTACGGCGGCATGGAGTTCGTGAACGGCGTTGCGGAGTTCACGCTGAGAAGCGGCGAGGTCATGTGGGGCCGTCAGATCCCCGTGGGCACACAGTTCACGGTGGAGGAGCTGGACGCCAACCAGGACGGCTACACCACCGTTGCCCAGGGCACAACCGGAGAGATCATGGACGCTGTGCGCTCCGAGGTGCGCTTCCAGAATCACAGAGGGCGCTGGACGCCCGAGGACGACGAGCCCTGGGAGGAGATCCCCGATCCGGAAATTCCTCTGGCGGAGCTCCCGAATACCGGCGATGAGAGGCACATGGCTATGTGGCTGTCCCTGTCCGGCATGTCCTTTGTGGCGCTCCTTGCCATCGCGTATCTGCTCTTCTCCAAAAATCGCATTGTCAGCCGCAAGGGCCGGCATGTAAAGCAGTAATAGGAACCGGGCGGCGGACCCTGTCCGCCGCCCTGCCTGTCGAAAAACTCAAATTCAATATTTTTTCCAAGGACATGTGCCTTGGAAAAAATTCCTTTTGTCGCCCAAGTGTGCCCCTGCGGGGCGCGCGCAGGGCGACAGCAGGAAAATTTACGCTGAATTTCGCAAAATTCAGCGAAAATTTTCCGCACGTTCCCCTTGTCGGAAAAGCCCGTCAGGGCTTTTTCGACAGGCAGCCGGGCGGCGGACCCTGTCCGCCGCCCTTTTTGGAGGGTGAGAGATGAAAACCACGGATCGGACGGAAAAGCGCGTGGGACGGCCGCCCTTGAAGGATCTGGTGGGAAAACGCTTCGGGTCCCTCGTGGTCACCGCCTACGTTGGCAAGCGGGAGGGCAAGCACTATTGGCGCTGCCAATGTGACTGTGGAAAAGAGACGCAGGTGTGCCAGAGCAACCTCCAGTCCGGCCACACCAAGAGCTGTGGCTGCCGCCAGCGGGAGATTTACCGGGAGAACCTGCAGATGGTGGACGGGACCAGCGTCAAAATCATCGAGAACCGGAGGAAGAGGCCCATCCGCTCCAACACCAGCGGCTACAACGGCGTGTACCTCGACAAAAAGTCCGGCCGCTGGGCCGCCCAAATCACCTTTAAGGGCAAGACGTATTACTTAGGCAGCTACCCCACTTTAGAGGAGGCCGTCAGGGCCAGAGTTAGGGGAGAGGAGATGTACGACACATTTTTGGAGTGGTATTATGGAGAAGCCCGGAAGTCCGGCGGTGATGACCATGGAGAATAAGGAATCCCACCGTAAAATGGCGGACCTGACCGGGCTCCGTTTTGGCCTTTTGACCGTGACCGGGGACTCAGGGTCCCGGAACCGGGAGGGGCTCATCCGCTGGAACTGCAGGTGCGACTGCGGTGGAGAAATTCTTGCTACCCGCCGGGAGCTCATAAGCGGCAATGTGACAAGCTGCGGCTGTGTTCCCAAGGAATATGTCTCCAGGAGGCAGGTCGAGGATCTGACCGGACGGCAGTTCGGGGAACTCACTGTTTTGAGCCGCGCGGAGAACGATAAGGGTGGCAAAGTCTGCTGGCTGTGCAGGTGCAGCTGCGGAAAAGAAGTGATCGCGCAGGCCTTGCAGTTGAAAAGCGGCAAGACAAGAAGCTGCGGCTGTAAGAAGCATGACACGGTTTACAACAAATATGACCTGACCGGACAACGGTTTGGCCGCCTGACGGCCCTATATCATCTGAATAAGGAAGATCGCTCCAAGAACAGCTACTGGCACTGCCGATGTGACTGTGGAAACGAGCTGGATGTTTACACGGGGAGCCTTTTACGTGGCCTGACCCAGAGCTGCGGCTGTTGGAACCGGGAACAGAGCAGGAAAATGCACGACCATATGCACTATCAGGATGACACCTGTTTGGAGGTTTTAAAGCGGTCCTGCGCGGACACAGACAAGAACAGGTCCGGCTTCCGGGGACTTTTCCGGCTGAAAAGCGGCAAATACCGGGCCTCTATCCGGTTTCAGGGTAAGTATTATGATCTTGGCCACTATTCCTCCTTCGATAAGGCCGTCCGGGCCCGTCTCGACGCGGAGGAAACCCTCCACAAGGGCTACGTCACCGCCTTCGAGGCCTACGGCGCAAAGGCGAAGGCCGACCCGTCCTGGGCGGAAAGCAACCCGTTTTATTACCAGGTGACCCGCGCGGACGGAAAATTTACCGTCCAGACCAACGGAAGCGCTTACTGATGATCACGCGAAAAGTCGTTAAGAAAAAACGCCGCCGTCCCCAAAAAAGGGGGCGGCGGTTTCCTTGCCTGACACAAAATTTCCCCGCCGCCCGGTGTCTCATTTTGAAGGGATATTCGTATTATACTTGATTGCTCTGCGGATTTGTGATAGACTGTGTATATGAGAAATCACCCGATTCCGTTCGATTCTTAATGTGAGGGAAAGTATGTATTTTGGTGAGATCAAAAACTGCGATATTGCCAACGGCCAGGGGGTGCGGGTGACGCTGTTCGTCTCCGGCTGCACCAACCGGTGCGAGGGGTGCTTTCAGCCCCAGACCTGGGATTTTCACTACGGAAAGCCCTTTACCAAAGAGACGGAGGACGAGCTTTTGGCCATGCTGGCGCCCTCCTATATAAACGGGCTCACGCTCCTGGGGGGCGAGCCCATGGAGCCGGAGAACCAGCGGGCCCTTTTGCCCTTTGTCCGCCGCGTCCGGGAGACGTATCCGGAAAAGACTGTCTGGTGCTACTCCGGCTTCACCTTAGAGGAGCTCCTGACCGACGGTTCCCACCCCCGGTGCGAGGCCACGGACGGGCTTCTCGCCCTCATCGACGTATTGGTGGACGGGAAATTCGTCCTGGCGAAAAAGGACATCTCCCTGCGCTTTCGGGGCTCGTCCAACCAGCGCCTCCTGGACCTGCCCGCCACGCTGCGGGAGGGGAAACCCGTTTTGTGGGACGGGATTTAAAACGGAGACAGCGTTTTTGCGGCGCGGCCCGGAGGGGCCGCGCCGGTTTTGTATGGATCTGCGCCGGAGGCGGCGTTTTCCGGCAAAATTGCCGTTGTAATGTCAGGCAGTAAGTGGTATAATAGACGATAAACAAGCGATTTGAGCCAATATCCATAACTGGAAATTAGCACCAGGGGGGGTGACGGAGCTGGACAGAGTGGCGGAGGTTGAGCTCATGCGGGGCGTGAGGCTCACATGCGTACACGCGGAGAGATTCAAGACGGGGTATCTGTCCATGACTCTGCTGACGCCCCACACGAAAAAGAACGCGCCTCTGGCGGCGGCGCTGCCATATGTCCTCCGGCGCGGCACGGCGCGGCTCCCGGACACGGAGGCCATCGCGGCGGAGCTGGACGAGCTCTACGGGGCGAGAATCGACCCGGTGATACGCAAAAAGGGCGAGGTCACGGCGCTGGGCTTCTGCGCGGACTTCCCGGACAGGGACTTTCTGCCGGGGAGGCCCGACATACTCCCCGCTGTGGCGGGGCTCATGGGGGAGCTGCTGCTGTCCCCGGCCACCCGCGGCGGGCGGCTGAGGGCGGACCTTGTGGATTCGGAGCGCCGGAATTTGATCGACGACATAAACGCCGAGATAAACGACCGCCGCGCCTACGCCAGCCGGAGGCTCAACGAGATCATGTTCCGGGGCGAGAGCTACGGCACCGGCAAGCTGGGCACCGCGGCGGACGCCTCCCGGGTGACGGTGCAGATCCTGACGCGCTATTATAAGGAGCTGGTGGCGTCCGCGCCCATGGAGGTGTTCTACTGCGGCGCCGAGGAGCCGGAGCGGGTGGAGCGGACGGTGCGGGAGGCCCTGTCGGCGATGCCCCGGACCGGGGCGCTTGCGTATCCGGCGACGCGCTTCGGTGTGGACGGCCCCGTGGGGCCGGTGAGGACGGTCCGGGAGACTATGGACGTCACCCAGGGGAGGCTGTGCATGGGATTCCGGCTCAGAAGGCCGGAGGACGGCCCCGACTACCCGGCGCTGGCGGTGTTCAACGCCCTTTTCGGCGGGTGCGCCGCCTCCAGGCTCTACATGAACATCCGGGAAAAAATGGGGCTGTGCTATTACATAAGCTCCGCCGTGGACAGGTACAAGGGGGCGATGTTTGTCTCCGCCGGCATTGACTTCGGGAGCTTCGCCCAGGTCCACGACATGGTGCTTTCCGAGCTGGACGCCATCCGGCGGGGGGAGATCGAGCCCTGGGAGCTGGACGCCGCCAGGCGCGCCGTGGTGAGCTCCTATTTCTCGGCCATGGACGAGCAGCCGGGATTGGAGGAGCTGTACCTGGGGCGAGCCATCCTGGGCCAGCGCCTGAGCCCCGGGGACGCCGCGGCGCTGTGCGCCGACGTCACGGCGGAGGAGGCGGCCCGGGCGGCCAATTCGGCGGAGCTCAGCCACATCTATTTTCTGACGGCGGAGGGCGACGATGCTGAGGAAACATGAATATCCCCGGATCGGGGAGAGTATCCTTTCCGGGGAGCTTGAAAACGGCATATCCCTGACCGTGGCGCCCAAGCCCGGATTTCGCCGGAGCATGGCGTTTTTGGCGGTGAAATGCGGCGGCGCGGACAGGAGCGCCGTCCTGGACGGCGTCCGCCGGGAGTTCCCCGCGGGGACGGCGCACTTCGCGGAGCACCGGATGTTCGAGCTTCCGGACCTTGGCGACGCCATGGCGGTGATGTCCCGCCGGGGCGCCAACGCCAACGCCTTCACAAGCCCCGACTCCACGGCGTTTTTCTTCGAGTGCGGGGATATGTTCTATGAAAATTTGGAGCTTTTACTGAGGCTCGTCACCACGCCGTGCTTTACGGAGGAGGACGTGGACCGGGAGAGGGAGATCATCGCCAGTGAGATTCGCATGACCGCCGACGACCCGGAGGACGCCATGTATTACGCCCTGCTGCGCGCGCTCTATGAGCGCTCCCCCATCCGGGAGGACGTGGCCGGGACGGAGGAGAGCATTTCCGGCATCACGGCCGGGACGCTCCGGGACTTTCACAGGGCCTTTTACACGCCGGCCAACATGACGCTGGCGGCGGTGGGGGACGTGGAGCCGGAGCGGGTATTCGAAATGGCCCGGGGGCTCACGCCGGCCGTCCCCCCGGTGCTTCCCCGCCGGGAAAAGCCGGAGCGGGAGCAGGACAGGCCGGCCAAATACAGAATTGAGAGCGCCTGGGACATAGGCGCGCCCATGTTCCTGGCCGGGGCCAAGACGGCCCGGGACCTTCGCGGCCGGGAGAGCGTCCGCTTCGAGCTGACGGCGGAGCTGGCGCTGGGGTCGCTCATGGGCGCGGCGTCGCCGCTCTACCGCAGGCTCTATGACGAGGGGCTTATCAACGAGACTTTCGGGTACGATTTTGAGAACGCCGCCGGGTACTCCCACCTTACCTTCGGCGGGGAGACGCGGGACCCGTCCTTAGTGGTCCTCCGGGTCCTGGAGGAGGCGGCCGCGGCGGCCTCCCGGGGAATCGACCCGGCGTATTTCGCCCGGCGCAAAAAGACCATGTACGGCGCGTGCCTCCGGGCCCTCAACTCCTTTGAGAGCGTCTGCGCCGGGGCGGCGGAGGGGGCCTTCGCCGGGTTTGACTATTTCGACACACTCTCGGTGCTGGACACCGTGACCGCGGAGGACGCCCGGGCCTTTCTGGCGGAGTATCTCACGCCGGAGCGGACGGCCGTCTCGGTCATCAACAGGAAAGGCAGGTAAAAAAATGAGCACCCATATGGAGAACGCCTCCATCTCTTTCCCCATGCTGGGGGATCTTACGATAAACCCGCCCGCCAGCTTTAAGGTAGGGCCCCTCACCGTCCACTGGTACGGCGTCATCATCGCCACGGGCTTTTTCCTGGCGGTGCTCTACTGCGCCAAACGCGCCCATGAGTTCGGCATGAAGCCGGACAACGTCTACGACGTCATTATCCTGGGCGTCCCCCTGGCCCTCATCTGCGCGCGAATCTATTTTTGCGTGTTCCACTGGGACCTTTTCAGGGACGACCCCATCTCCGTCCTCTATATCTGGCAGGGCGGCATCGGGATGTACGGCGTCATCGCCGGCGCGGTGCTGGCCACGGTGATCTACTGCCGGAGGAAGAAGCTCTCCATCCTGGCGTTCCTGGACATGGCGTGCTTCGGCTTCATCATCGGCCAGTTCATCGGCCGCTGGGGCAATTTCATGAACCGGGAGGCCTTCGGCTACGAGACAGACATCTTCTGCCGCATGGGCCTGACGGAGAACGGCGTCACCTACTACGTCCACCCCACCTTCCTCTACGAATCGCTGTGGAATTTCGTGGGCTTTCTCTTCATGCACTTCTGGTCAAAAAAGCACCGGCGCTACGACGGCCAGATGCTGCTCGTGTACTTCGCCTGGTACGGCTGCGGGCGGATGCTCATCGAGGGCCTGCGGACCGACAGCCTCTATCTCTTCAACACCGGGATACGGGTGTCGCAGCTCGTTTCTTTCATCCTGCTTATTGCGTCCACGGCGATTTTGGTGTATAATAGGTTTGTCCGGCGGCCGGACCCGGCGAATATGTTTGTGAACCGCCAATCGGCCGGCGGGGCCGCGCCGGAAACGGATGCCCCCGGCGCGCCGGAGACTGAGGCCGGCGGCGGGGATAAGCCGGAGGGGGAGAGCTGAGATGGACGAGCGGGAGCTGGACGAGGCCCTGGAGCCCTTGAGGCGGCTTTTGGAGCGCCGCAGGACCTGGGAGTTTTCAAAAACACTTGCGTTTAATACTAAAAATTCTAATAAAACGGAGGTAAACATCATGGCAAACATCGACTTTGAGAGCCTGAAGCAGAAGATCACCGAGACTGCCGGGACCGTGGTGGAGAAGACCACCGCCTTTGCCAAGGACGTGGCGGAGAAGTCCACCGACGCCGCCAAGAACGTGGCCGGCAAGGCCCAGGTGCTGGCGAAAAAGACGAAGCTCAACGCCGAGATCGCCGGCGAGCGGGAGAACACCAAGAAGAAGTATCTGGAGCTGGGCAAGCTCTACTACGAGAAGTACGCCGGCCAGACCGACCCCGACTTCGCCGAGCCCGTCGCCGCCATTGAGGAGAGCCTGGAGCGGATAGCCGCCAAGCAGGCGGAGCTGGATGCCCTGGAGGCCGAGCCCGAGGTGGAGGTTGAGGTGGAGGAGACTCCCGCGGAGCCTGACCACATCACGGATGAGGTGGAAAAGACCGTGGAGGCCGAGGCCGAGGCGGCCGCCGGCATGGCCGAGGAGGCCGCCCAGGAGGCCAAGCGCATCTACGAGGAAACCGTGGACACGGTGAACGCCCCGGAGGAGAAGTAATACTATTCTCCAATAAAAAGAAGACTTTTTATTGGAGAAGCGCCGCTTAACGCGTCGCTCTTTTTGGCGGCAAAGCCGCCAAAAAGACGTCTCATATGATTTCCTACGCGCTTCGCGCTATAAAAAGTAGACACTTTTCAAATGTCTACTTTTTAAAGGAAATCAGTATAAATCCGAAATACAAAATCTCCCGCCGCGTCTGATGACGCGGCGGGAGATTTGCTTTGCTCATTTTTTCCCTGCCAGGAACCGGAGGGCGTCTAAGTAGCCCTCGAAGCCGCGGCCTTTTATGGTGGCGGCGCAGGCGGCGCGGATGTAGCTTGTTTTTCGGAATTCCTCCCGGGTGTCGGGGTCGGAGATGTGGACCTCCACCGTGGGGATGCCCACGGCCTTCACCGCGTCCAAAAGCGCCACGCTGGTGTGGGTGTAGGCCCCGGGGTTTATGACGATGCCGTCCACGCGCCCAAAGGCCCCCTGGATGGCGTCCACCAGCGCCCCCTCGTGGTTGGACTGGTAAAATTCCACCTCCACGCCCAGGCGTTGGGCCTCGGCGGCTATCATTTTGAGAAGGTCGGCGTAGGTGGACTTGCCGTAGATGTCCGGCTCCCGGATGCCCAGCATATTGAGGTTGGGGCCGTTAAGCACCAGTATTTTCACAAAAATCCCTCCAGATCCTCCCGGCGGCGTCCTCTAAGGTGCCGTCGTTTTTTACCGTCACGTCGGCGAACCGGGCGTAGAGCGGGTCCCGGGCCTCAAAGAGCGCCCGAAGGCCCTCTATCCCCCCCGCGGAGAGGGGCCGGCCCCGGGTGGACAGCTCCGAAAGGGCCCGGTCGATGCGGTAGATCCGCCCGGTCTGGCGGAGAATGGGGTAATTTTCCTCCCGCGTGACGCACCCACCGCCGGTGGTGACGATCTTTCCCCCGGAGGCGCAGACACGGCGCAGGACGTCCGTCTCGATCCTCCGGAACGCCGCCTCGCCCCGGGCGGTGATGATGTCCCCGGGGCGCGCGCCCTCCTGGGCGGCGATGGCCTTGTCGATGTCAATGAGCTCCCGGCCGGAGAGAGAGGCGATGAACTTGCCCACGGTGGTCTTCCCGGAGCCGGGCATGCCGATGAGGACGATGTTGGTGACGTCCCGGGCGAGGGACGCGGTTATGGCCTCGATCTTCGCATCGTCGATGCTTTTGAGAAAGAACCGCTCCTCCGCCGCCTTGGCCTGGGCCACCAGCATGGAGAGCCCCCCGGCGTGGGGGATGCCCAGCTCCCGGGCCTGCATCAGAAGTCCCGTGCGGATGGGGTTGTAGACCACGTCCATCACGCCCCGAAGGGCGGGGAAGGCCCGCAGGTCCACGGGCGCCGCGGGGCAGTTGGGGTACATGCCCACGGGGGTGGTGTTGATGAGGATCTCCGTGTCGGCGTTTTTCTCCAGATTGTCGTAATTATTCTCCCCGGAGCGGGAGATGACCACGATTTCCCGCGCGCCCAGGGACCTGGCCGCCGCCACGGCGGTGTGGGAGGTGCCCCCGGAGCCCAAAACGGCCACCTTTTTGCCGCTGGGGTCGATGCCGCCCCGCCGCAGGGCGTATTTGAGGCCGTCGATGTCGGTGTTGTAGCCGGTGAGCTCGCCTTTCCGGTTGACGACGGTGTTGATGGCGCCGATCTCCATGGCCCCGGGGTCCACGCGGTCCACAAGGTCAAAGACCTCCCGCTTGTAGGGGATGGTGACGTTGACGCCCCCCAGGTCCGGGCGGCGGAGGAAGTCTCCCAGCTCCTGGCGGCTCAGCTCGTAGAGCTTATAGCCCCGGCACCCCAGGGCCGCGTGGATCCTGGGCGACCAGCTATGGCCCAGCTTTTCGCCGATAAGTCCGAATACCCGCCGCATGGCTCAGATCTCCTGATAATTCCCCAGATACCGGAGGGACCGGCAGGAGTGCTCAAGGCTCTCCAGCATGTCAACCACCTTGGGGTCCCGGACGGAGGCTTCGATTTCAAAGAAGAAGAGGAATTCAAAATCGTGTCCCACCATGGGGCAGGACTCCAGCTTTATAAGGTTGAGCTCCAGCGCGGAGATGTGGCTCAGTACGTCGTAGAGAGCCCCGGGCCGGTGCTCGCAGGAGAGGACCAGGGTGATGCGGTTGGCCCCGGGGTAGACCACGGGCTTTTTGGCGACGCATATAAAGCGGGTGTAGTTGTTGTCGGAATTCTGGATGTGCCCGCAGCTGAGGGCCTTGAGCCCGTAGAGCTCCGCGCAGTTGGAGCTGGAGATGGCCGCCACGCCGGGGTCCGGGGACTGGGCCACGAATTTCGCGGCCATGGCGGTGTTGTCGCACTTCTCAATCTCCACCTTGTCGCCCAGGGACTTCAAAAACTCGCTGCACTGGCCCAGGGCCTGCTCGTGGGAGAGGATCTTCCTCACATCGGACAGCTCCGTCCCCGGCTTTACCAGCAGCTCGTGGGAGATGCACAGCCGCTCGGAGCGGACGATGCTGACGTTCTTCACCTGGAGCAGGTCGTAGACCGCCCGGACGGAGCCGTTGGAGCTGTTCTCGATGGGCAGGATGCCGAAGGTGCAAAGGCCGCTTTCCACCGCGTCAAAGACGGCCTCGAAGGTCTTGAAGTAGATGACGCTGCCCCGGGGGAACATCCGGTCCGCGGCCATCTGGCTGTAGGCGCCCTCCACGCCCTGGCAGGCGATAAGCCCCCCCTCCGGGAAGAGCTCCGGGGTGTCGCGGAGGGAGCCCTCGATAAAGGAGCGGACGGCGGAGCCGGTGGTCAGGTACTTGCGCTGATAGGTGCGGCTCAGCTCAAAGAGGGTGGAGAAGAGCCGGTGGGAGTAGAGGTCAAACTCCCCGGAGTTCTCCTGAGCCCAGCGCAGGACCTCCCGCTCCCGCTCCTTGTTGAGGATGGGCAGATGCTCCCGGGCCTTGACCTGGGCCACATCCCGGGAGAGCTCCATGCGCTCCAAAAAGAGCTTCAGAAGCTGCCCGTCGATTTTGTCTATCTTCCCGCGAATTTCAGAAAGCTCCATGGTCAAATTCCTCCAAAAGTATGTCTAATAATGTAAAGGCGGCGACGGCCTCCACCACCGGAACGGCCCGGAGCGCCACGCAGGGGTCGTGGCGGCCCTTTACGGTGAGCTCCTCCGGCTCCATGGTGGACAGGCGCACGCTCTGTTGAGTCTTCCCGATGGAGGGGGTGGGCTTCATGGCGCATTTTACCACCACCGGCATCCCGGTGGTGATGCCGCCGACGATGCCCCCGGCGTCGTTTTTCGACGTCATGACCCTGCCGTTTTCCACGATGTATGGGTCGTTGTGCCGGCTGCCCCGCATGGCGGCGGCGGCGAAGCCCGCGCCGAACTCCACGCCCTTCACCGCCGGGATGCCGAAGAGCGCCGCGGCCAGGCGGTTTTCTATCCCGTCGAACATGGGCGAGCCCAGCCCCGCGGGAAGTCCGACGGCGGCGCACTCGATGACCCCGCCCACGCTGTCGGCGTCCGCCTGCGCGGCCTCGATCTGCGCTCTCATGCGCGCCCCGGCCTCGTCCGAGAGGACCGGCAGCTCTTTTTGGGCCACGGCGTCAAAGAGCTCCCGGGTGGGGCGGAGGGGGAAGGGCTCGTCGCAGGCCCCGCCCACGCGCAAAAGATGCGCCCCCACGTAAATATCCCGGCGGGCCAAAAGCTGCTTTGCGATGCCCCCGGCGATACAGAGGGGGGCAGTGAGCCGCCCGGAGAAGTGCCCGGAGCCCCGCATGTCCACGGCGTCCCCATACCGCGCCCTGGCGGTGTAGTCGGCGTGGGAGGGGCGGGGGACGTCGGCCAAATTCGCGTAGTCGCCGCTGCGGGTGTCGGTGTTTTCGATGACGGCGCACAGCGGCGAGCCGGCGGTATGGCCGTCCGCCACCCCCGAGAGGATGACCGGCCGGTCCGCCTCTTTTCGCTTTGTGGCAAGGGCCCCTCCCGGGGCGCGGCGGGACATGAACCTGTAGAGCGCCTCCTCATCCACGGGCTCCCCCGCCGGGAGGCCGTCGATAACTACGCCGACGGCCCTCCCGTGGGACTGGCCGAAGACGGAGAGCTTCAACCTGTGACCGATTTCAGAGGACATCCGCTATCCCTCCAAGTCGTCTGAATTCATCAAAAAATCCGGGGTAGGATTTTTGAACGGCCTCCGCCCCGAGAACGGTGACGGGCCCGCCGGCCCCGGCGGCCAGGACGGCCGCCGCCATGACGATGCGGTGGTCGTTGGCCCCGTCCACGGCGCAGGGGCGCAGCGCCCGCGTCCCCCGGACGGTGAGGAAGTCCGGACCCTCCCCGCACTCCGCGCCGAAGGCCCGGAGCATGGCGGCGGCGGAGGCGATGCGGTCGGACTCCTTCATCCGGAGCCGCGCGGCGTTAATAAAGCGCGTCTCGCCCCTCTTCACCGCGGCCATGGCCGCCAGGGGCGGCAGAAGGTCGGGTATCTGGGCAAGGTCGATGACATCGGGGAGGGCGGCGGCGTACTCCGCCACCACCCGGTCGCCCTGGGGGGAGGCGGGGTCAAGGCCCAGGATCTCCACGTCGTTCCCCAGAAACCGCGCCGCGTACCAGAAGCCCGCCTGGGACCAGTCGGCCTCCACGGTGTAGTCCGTGGGGAGGTATTTCTGACCTCCCGGCACGGTAAACCGCTGAAAGCCCCGGTCTTCCACGGCGATTCCGTACTTTTCGAGGACCCTCAGCGTCATGGTCACGTACTCCCGGCTCTGCAAGGGGGAGGTGATCGCGATCTCGGACGTCCCCGGCAGCAGGGGCAGGGCGAAGAGAAGCCCCGTGACGAACTGGCTGGACACGTCCCCGGGCAGCTCGTAGAGCCCCGGCGTCAGCCCGCCGGTGACGGTGAGCGCCCCGCCGCTTTTCTCAAAGCGGACGTTCTTTTTCCGAAAAATGTCAAAATACGGCTCCATCGGCCGCTCCATGAGCCGCCCCCGGCCCGTGAGGCGCGCCCCGCCCCGCAAGACGAGGGAGAGGGGGATGAGGAACCGGAGGGTGGAGCCGCTCTCGCCGCAGTCGAGGCTCGGTATGCCCTTTCCCGCGTCCAAAAGCGCCTCCATGCACCGCCTTGTGGCGGCGATGTCCTGGGAGTCGGCCAGATTACTAAGGCCCTCCACGCCTCCGGCCAAAAATGCCGCCATCAGCGCCCGGTGGGAGAGGGACTTGGAGGGCGGCGGCGTCACCGCGCCGGAGAGAGCGTGGGGAGTCACGCGTATGTCCATAGTTACCTCCCCGCCAGCCTCTCCAGGGCCGCCAGGACGTCCTCCTTTGGCAGCAGCAGAGGCCGGACCACGCCGATTTTTTCCAGGAGAATCAGGGTGACAAGGTCCCCGGAGCCCTTTTTGTCCACGCCCACCGCCCGGCGGATGTGCTCAAGATCGCACGGGATCTTCGTGGGCAGGCCCAGGGGGGAGAGGATACTTTCGATCTTCCCCGGCACGGCGGCGTCGGTGATCTCCAGCTCCACGCCGAGCTTCGCCGCCGCCGCCATTCCCGCCGCCACCGCCTCGCCGTGGCTCCAGCGGGTGTAGTTCCCCGCCAGCTCGTAGGCGTGGCCCAGGGTGTGGCCGAAGTTCAATATCATCCTGAGGCCCGTGTCGCGCTCGTCCGCGTTTACCACCTGGCGCTTTATGTCGCAGCAGGTGCGGAGGATGCGGGGGATGTCCCCCATCAGAGCCTCCCTTGAGGGGCGGGCGGCCAAAAAGTCAAAAAATCCCGCGTCCCAGATACAGCCGTACTTGACGACCTCCGCCATGCCGGACATGAAATCCCGGTCCGGCAGGGTCCTCAGCGTCTCCGGGTCCATGAGCACCAGGCCCGGCTGGTAGAAGGTCCCGGCCAGGTTCTTCCCGGCGGTGAGATCAATGGCCGTCTTGCCGCCCACGGAGGAATCCACCTGGGACAGGAGCGTGGTGGGTATCTGCACCAGCCCCACGCCCCGGAGGATCGTGGAGGCGGCAAAGCCCGCCAGATCCCCCACCACGCCGCCGCCCAGAGCCGCCACCGCGTCGGTGCGGGTGACGCCGTGGGCGGCCATCCACTCCCAGAGGGCCACAAGCTCCCCGGCGCACTTGGAGGGCTCCCCGGCGGGGATGACCCGGGTGTGGACCTCAAAGCCGTGGGTTTCCAGGGACGCCACCAGCCTTGGCCCGTAGAGGGGGGAGACGTTGGTGTCCGTTATGACGAAGATCCTTTTTGCCCGGGGGAGGGCCGCCTTGATGTGTTCCCCCGCCCGGTCCAGGATGCCGTCTTCAATGAGGATGTCGCAGCCCGCGCCGGCCTCGACATGAAGCGCAGTAGTTTCCATTATGTGCCTCCCGCCGTCATTTTAAGCTCCCGGCCCTCCCGCAAAAGCTCCCGGAGCCGGTCCTTATCGCCCGCGCCGATGGCCTCCCGGTACTCCCGGAGGTGGGAGATCAGCGTGTCCAGCTCCCCGGTGAGGAAGTCCGCGTCCGCCAGAAAGAGCTCCGTCCACATGTCCTCGTCCAGATACGCCACCCGCGTCAGGTCCCGGAAGGACCCGGCGGAGAAGCCCATGTGGGTCTGGGCCGTGGGGGACTTCACGAAGGCGGAGGAGGTGATGTGGCAAAGCTGGGAGGTGTAGGAGATGATCCTGTCGTGCTCGGCGGGGGTGGAGTAGGTGATGGTCCCGAAGCCCAGGGAGAGGAAGAAGCCCTTGAGCCTCTCCAAAAGCGGCGCGTCCGCGTCCCCCTCCGGCGTCAGGATCATGGACGCCCCGGAAAAGAGCAGCGCCGTGGCGTTTTTAAAGCCCCCGTGCTCCTTGCCCGCCATGGGGTGCCCGCCCACGTAGGAAAAGCCGTACTTTTTCGCAAGCGGCCGCAGACGGTCGCAAATCATCCGCTTTACGCCGCACAGGTCCACCACCACGGCGGTTTTGGCGATTTTTGGGGCGTTGGCCTCCGCCCAGCCGACGAGGGCCTCCGGGGGCAGGGCCAGCAGAACGAGGCCGCACTCGCCCAGATTCCCCCCGTCCAGCTCGCTGTCAATGGCGCCGGAGGCGAAGGCCAGGGCCATGGTGTCCGGATTCAGATCCGCCCCGTAGACCGCGTGGTCCGTATGAAATTTTATCGCCTTGGCCATGGACCCCCCGATGAGGCCCAGGCCCACGATACCGATGGTTGACATAATATAGAGCCTCCCTTACCTTTGGGCGGAGACGACCTGGTGAATCGCCCGGAGCTTATTTGCCAGGGCGTCAAAGACGGCGGGCTTCAGCGACTGGGGCCCGTCGCACAGGGCGTGGGCCGGGTCGTTGTGGACCTCGATGATGAGGCCGTCCACCCCCGCCGCCACGGCGGCGCAGCTCAAGGGGTCCACCAGCTCCCACTTTCCGGCGGAGTGGCTGGGGTCAACCAAAACCGGCAGGTGGCTGAGCTTTTTCAGCACCGGCACGGCGGAGACGTCCAGGGTGTTGCGGGTGTACGTCTCAAAGGTGCGGATGCCCCGCTCACAGAGGATGACCCGTTCGTTGCCCCCGGCCATGATGTACTCCGCGCTCATCAGGAGCTCCTCGTAGGTGTTGGCAAGGCCGCGCTTTAGCAAAATCGGCTTGTCCACGTGGCCTAAGAGCTTCAAAAGCTCGAAATTCTGCATGTTCCTGGCGCCCACCTGGATGATGTCCACGTCCTCAAAAAGCGGCAGGTGGGAGGCGTCCATGAGCTCCGTGACGATGGGAAGGCCCGTGACCTCCCGGGCAAGCTTTAAAAGCCTTATCCCCTCGCCGTGGAGGCCCTGGAAGGAATAGGGACTGGTCCGGGGCTTGAAGGCGCCGCCCCGGAGAATGGTGGCGCCGCTGGCCTTGACGGCCTGGGCCACGGCGATGATCTGCTCCTCGTTCTCCACGGAGCAGGGCCCGGCGATGAGGGTCAGGTTCCCGCCGCCGATCCTCGTGTTCCCCACCTCGATGACCGTGTCCTCCGGGTGGAATTTGCGGTTGGCGTTTTTGTAGGGCTCCTGGATGCGCTTCACGTCCTCCACGATGTCCAGCGCCAGCAAAAGGTCCATGTCGATCTGGGACGTGTCGCCCACGAGGCCGAGGACCGTCTGGTGCTCGCCGATGGAGGTGTGAATCTCGATGCCCTTGCTCCGGAGCCAGTTCATCAGGGAATCGACCTGGGTCTTGTTGGGGTTTTCCTTTAAAATGACGATCATACGATAACTCCTTCAGCCGTAAAAAATCCCGCAGTCGGTCTGACTGCGGGATTCCAAGGCGTTTTTATTTGCCCGTAAACCTAAATCAGCCAAACCGCTTTAAGCCTTACCAAAAAAACGGGTAAAGCTAAAGTAGAAGCCGAAATAGCGGTTTTCAAGGCGAACGTTTTTCATTCGAAACCTCACGGGCGATTTGTTAATGAGATAATAGCACTTTATTACCCAAAAGACAATATGGCATTTTGCACAAAAACAGTTTTTAGCGCCGGTTTGTTTCCCAAAAGCGCCGGAGGCGGGGCTTACGCCCAGTTTGTCAAAAAACTCAAATTCAATATTTTTTCCGGCGACATGCGCGTCGGAAAAAATACCTTTTGTCGCCCAAGTGTGCCCCTTCGGGGCGCGCGCAGGGCGACAGCAGGGAAGTTTTCGCTGAATTTCGCAAAATTCAGCGGAAATTTCCCGCACGTTCCCCTTGTCGGAAAAGCCCGTCAGGGCTTTTTCGACAGGCTGGGGCTTACGCCGCCCGCTCTCCGGGCGTCCCGGGCTCCAGGTCGTACACCCGCGTAAACTGGGCCTTCCGCTCCGGTGTCAGGTGGTGGCTGACCAGGATCAGCGTAAGCTCCGGGTTTGCCAGCAGGCTCTCCTCCACGATGCCCGCGTTCTTCTGATCCAGGGCGCTGGTGCCCTCGTCCACCAAGAGGATGGAGCGGTGGTGGATCAGCGCCCGGGCGATGGCCACGCGCTGCTTCTGCCCGCCGGAGAGGTTGCCGCCGTCCTCGCCCACCGGGGTGTCCAGGCCCTCCGGCATGGTGGCAAGGTCGCCCAGGAGGGCGCTGTCCCGCAGGGCCTTCTCCATCTGCGCCTCGGAAAAATCCTCGCCCAGGGTGATGTTGTCCCGGATGGTGGTGTTGAAGAGGAAAACATTTTGCTCGATATAGCTCATTTGCTCCTGAAGCTGCTCCGGCGTGAAAGCATGGGCGTCGGTGCTGTCAAAGCGAATTGTCCCGCTGTAATCCGGAAGCCACCCCAAGAGGAGCTTCAAAAGCGTGGACTTTCCGCACCCGGAGGGGCCTGTCAGGGCGTACTTTCCGCCTTTTTTGAAGGTGAGGGACAGGCCGCGCAGGACGGGCTTTTCGTCGTATCCGAAGGTCAGGTCCTTCACGGTGATGGCGCTGTTGATCTCGGGGGAATCGCCGATTTCCTCGTCCTGAATACTGTCGCCGCGTTCGGTGATTTTATCAAAATAGGGCTTTGTGGAGGAGAACGACAGCAGGTACTGGGCCAGGGAGCCCACGCTGTTGGAGAGGCCTCCCACTAAATTCCCCCCGCCCATCAGGGCCCCCTGGAGAATCACGCCCCGGATGGACAGCAAGCCTATCAAAAGATTGATCAGCATCTGGCAGCCTAAGTTTGCACAGCCAAATCCGGCGGTTATGAAAGCCTTCACGGATCTCAGCCGGAACCTGGGCTTTTCGATCTGTTCGCTGGCGTTCTCCGAGCCCTCGCGGAAGCGCGCCTCCCGGCCAAAGGCGCGCAGGACGTCGAAGCCGGACAAAATATCCTTCAGCTTCTCCGTGGCCTTGGCCTGCTCTGTCTCGCACGCTTCCCCCAGCCTCTCCATGCGCCTGGTGAAGAACTGCGGGGCAAGCATCATCACCGCCGCGTTTATAAGCGCCGCCACCAGCAGCGACCAGTGGAGCGTCAGCAGAGCGACGACGCAGAAGACGGCGGTCACCGCGTTGTCCACACACTGAAAGAAGGGCTCCCACGCCAGGTCCTCCATCTGATTGACGTCGTTGGTGTACTGGGACAGATATTCCCCCGTGTCCGTCCCGTGAAACTCCACATGGGACTTATGAAGCATTGTCGCCGCCATGTCCCTCCGGACCGCGTTGTTCATAGCCCTGATGGCCCGGGCCTGGAAATAATCCCGCAGACTGCCCACCCACAGGAGAATGAACCAGACGCCTGTCATCATCAGATTCCAGAAGAGAAAGCCGCGCAGATCAAGCTGGATGATGCGCTGAAAGGCCCGCATCATCAGAAGATCGTTCCCCACCTGCAGGGCGCACACCACAAGCCCCGGCAGAATCGCCAAAAGATTGGCACCCCAATATTTTTTCAGATAATAACTCATTTTGACCGCTCCTTTCTATCAATCATGTCATTTCGAGATTTCTTTTTTCCCGTCTTCCCATTTTTCATCCGGCCCAAAGAGCGG
>CANROF010000011.1 GCA_947632155.1 uncultured Oscillospiraceae bacterium | reverse complement strand
ATTATACCACAAACAAAAGAGAGCCGCCACCCCTGGCGACTCTCTTTTGCTATGTGGGGACTTTTTTCACAGCCCCATTTTTCGATTCACCGCCCGTTTACATTCAAACGCGCCACGTCCCCGTAGGGGCCGGATGACCGAAGGGAATGCCTCTGGCGCACCGTGCCGGCCCGTGGTTCGATTACGGATAACCACAATACAAACGTGAAAACCTTCCAAATCGCCATACGGGCCGTGACCAACGGGAATGCCCTTTGGGCACGCCCACGGCGGCCCTTTCCTCCCAAATCGCGCTTGGCCTCCGTTCAAACGGAAAACGGCGAAATACGGGGGATGGGCCGCCGTGGGCGGCGGCCCGTACGGCATATTGGATGGGTTTTCGCGTTGATTTGGGCGGTGTTTGCGTGTCGGGGGGACGGGCCGGCACGGTGTCCGGACCTTACGGGATATATCAGAGGTGAGAGGTAATCGGGGGACGGGTCGCCGAGACGGCGACCCCTACAATGTATCGGGTTGGTTTTCACGTTGATTTGGGCGGTATGCGGAAATTGGAGGGGACGGGCCGGCACCTACAGCGGGGTTTGGGGAGTTTGAAGTCGGCGTTTTTTGCGTCAGCTTACTTTTTCAAACATCTTCCCCGCCAACAAATTTCTCGCTAAACCCGTGAGGACGTCTACGGTGAGGCCGCGGTCGCGGGTGATCCACATGTATAGGAGCTCGTAGGTCACGCCGGCGATGCTGGCTTTTATGTACGGGAGCTGCCAGTCCTCGCAGGTGAAGATGGCGTTGAGTCCGTCGGTGTCCTCGATGAAAAAGGCCCGGTTGCAGTCCTGGAAGATGTACCCCATGTTCTGCCGGAAGAGCAGCGACAGGAAATCCCGGCTGTCGCCCCAGAAGATGAAGTAGTCGATGAGCAGCTCCTCCGCCGCCGGGCGGGCGGCCAGGAGCCGGTCCAGGTAGCGCTGAAAGAGGCCGTGGAGGAGGTACACTAAGATGTCCTCCTTTTTCTGGAAGTTCGTGTAAAACGTCTGCCGCGACAGCCCCGCCCGGCCCGTGATGTCGGAGATGGAGATCTCCCCAAAGGGCTTGTACATCATCAGCTTCAGAAGCATCTCCGCCAGGGCGTTCTTCGAGCGGACGGACATGGGATTTTCCCGCTTTTGTGTGAGCATCGAGCCCGCCTCCTGCAAGTTTCTGGGAAAAAGTGCCTAAATCTTTTACAATTGTAATAACTTTTACATGAAAAGTCAAGCTATTTCCCAAAAAACATTTTAACACCAACGGCCACGCAGAATATGCCGAAAAGGCGCCGGAGGGCGTTGGAATCAATATTTGCCGCGGCGAAGGCGGACACGGCCGCCGTGACCATTCCGGGGATCGCCGCCCGGAGCACCGCGGTCCGCTCCACGAGGCCGTTTTTCACGTGGGAAATGAGGGCCGCGGCGGAGGTTGGCAGAAAGTAGATGAGGTTTATCCCCTGGGCGGCGGCCTGCTCCACACCGGCGAGCTGCGTCATGTACAGGAGCAGCAGCGAGCCCCCGCCGATGCCGTACCCCGAGAGCACCCCGCAGGCAAGCCCCGCCATCGTGTTCAGTACGGTCATCCCAGCGCGCTCCTGACGCCGCCGAAGATGATGAGGGCGGCAAAGAGCCGGACCAGCAGCCTCGGCGGCACCCGCCGGTAGCTGATGCCGGAAATTATGCCCCCCGCAAGGCCGCCCAATAAATAGGGCCACGCCGCGGAGAGCTCCGCCCCGCCCCGGAGGAAATACGCCGCCGCGGATACGGCGCACATGGGGAGCATCACGGCCACGCTGGTGGCGAAGGCGCGCCGGTCCTCAAGACCTATCCACCCCCGCAGCAGCGGTACCAGCACCATGCCCCCTCCGCCGCCGAAAAATCCGTTGACGGCCCCGGCCAGCGCCCCGGTGACGGCCAGCTTCAGCTTTTCCTTTCCGCCTGTTTCCATAGCTTCACGTATCCTTTTGTGTTGAGTTGGTTTAAGATCATGAGCCCAAAGGGGAAGAGCACCATCCCGGCCACCCCCGTGAGCTTAAAGCCCGCGTACATCGCAAGTAAGGCCGCCGCCGGCGCCACGCCGAATTCGTTTCCGATGAGCTTGGGCTCCAGGCAGGAGTGGACCAACGTCACCGCCAGGTACGTTGCCGCCAGGGCGGCGGCGCGGCCGGCGCGGCCCTCGATGAGAGACGCGGCGGCCCAGGGCAGCAGGACCGTTCCGCAGCCGAATACCGGCAGCGCGTCGATGACGGCGGTCAAGAGCGCGATGACCACGCCGTACTCCACGCCCATCAGCGTGAAGGCGGCGGTGAGCTCGGCGAAGGTGACGCCCAGCAGCGCCGCCTCCGCCCGGAGCCACCGGCCCAGGCCCGTCAGCAGCTCCCGCTTCAGCCCCCGGGCGGTGTCCCGGGCGTGGGCGGGGATCTGGCGGATGAGGAAAGCGCGGATCTCCCCAAATCCGGCGCTTATGAAAAAGGAACCGATGACCCAGGTCGCCAGCGTCAGCAGCGTCCCCGGCGCCCGGGCGGCGGCGGAGCTCAAGCGCCCCAGCGCCCAGGCGGAGAGCTCGGCGGGTATCTGCGCGGCCCGGGCGGCCACGGCGTCCACGGCGGCGTCGGCGTAGGAGCGCAGGCCCTCCGGGACGGACTCCGTCACGCGCTTTACCGTCAGCTCCACCCGCTCAATGATGTCCGGAAGCCCGGAGGCCAGCCGCGGGAGGCTCGTCACCAGCCCCACGGCCTCGTCCGCAAGCCTCACCACCACCAGGAGGAAAAATCCGGCGACGGAGGCCAGAATCACCAGCACGCACACCGCCGAGGCGATCCCCCGCCGCAGGTGCGCCCGGTCCGTCAGAAAGCACACCACCGGCTCGCATATCGCGGCGGTGGCGAAGGCCAGGATAAACGGTATGAGACACGGAAGCAGGAATTTCAAAAGGACGTATCCCGCCAGGACCGCCCCCAGGACCCGGAAAAGCCCGCGCAGAGCGGGCCTGCCATCGCTCAACATCGTCTCCCCTCCCGTGCGTTCCGGCGTTTTATTGTTAAAATGACCTTATTTTTGCCTCCCGGGGGCCTTTTTTTCGGTCCCGCGAGGAAAAAAGTGTGTTGCGTTGCGGCATGGACTGTGATAATATATAGAGGCGTGGTTTGCCCTGCCGCGCCTATTTTCTCCATGGCGGCGGGGAATATATTCACCGCGGAAAGAGGAACCGTCATGGTAAATATCGCCATACTGGGCTTTGGGACCGTGGGCTCCGGCGTCGCGGAGGTCATTGAGGAGAATCGGGAGCGCATAGCCGGCTCCGCCGGCGAGGAGATCTGCGTAAAATACATCGTGGATATCCGCGACATGCCCGACAGCCCCTTCGCTTCCAGGCTCATCCGGGATTTTTCCGTGGTTGAGAGCGACCCGGAGGTAAGCGTTGTGGTGGAGACTATCGGCGGCACCCGGGCGGCGCTGGAATTCACCCGCCGCGCCCTTTCAGCGGGCAAGAGCGTGGTCACCTCCAACAAGGAGCTGGTGGCCGCCCACGGGCTGGAGCTCCTGGCCATCGCGAAGGAAAAGAATGTGAATTACCTCTTTGAGGCCAGCGTGGGCGGGGGCATCCCCATCATCAGCCCCATCACCCAGTGCCTCACCGCCAACGAGATCGACGAGGTCTACGGCATCCTGAACGGCACCACAAACTACATCCTCACCCGCATGATTGCCGAGGGCTGCCCCTTTGACGAGGTCCTGCGGGAGGCCCAGCGCCTGGGCTACGCCGAGGCCGACCCCACAGCCGATGTAGAAGGATATGACGCCGCCAGAAAAATATGTATCTTAGCGGACCTGTGCTTCGGAAAAAACGTGGACCCGGAGGCCATCCGCGTGGAGGGCATCTCCGGCATAAGCCTGACGGACGTGGACTGCGCCGGGGGCCTGGGGTATAAGATAAAGCTCCTGGGCCGGGCCTACCGCCTGCCCGACGGGCGGGTGACGGCCTACGTGGCGCCCCACCTGATCAGCGATAAATACCTTATTTCACGGGTGGACGGCGTTATGAACGGCATCGTGGTCCACGGCAACGCCCTGGGCGAGTGCCTTTTCTACGGCGCCGGCGCGGGAAAGCGCCCCACCGCCAGCGCGGTGGTGGCGGACGTCATCGACGCCGTGAAGCACCGCCAGCGCCGCCGGACCATCGGCTGGGAGCCCGCGGACGGGAACGCCCTGGCGGATGCCCGGGACATGGCGACCTTCTGGTACGTTCGCTGCGCCGGGAGCCCCGATGTGCGCGCCCTCAACCCCCGCAGGACCCTGGAGCGCGGCGGGGAGCGGGTGTACCTCACCGGGAGCCTCACCGCCCGGGAGCTGGACGCGGCCCTCGGCCCGGCCGATGTCCGCGCCAAATTCAGGATACTCTGACGGCGCCTTCAGCATAAAATGGCACGGGCGTCCGTAACGCCCGGATAGTAGTATAAGTCGATTCTATTTTGGAGGAGGCCAATTATGGCACTCATTGTTCAAAAATTCGGCGGGAGCTCCGTGGCCGACGTGGAGAAGGTCCGGAGGGTCGCCGGAATCATCGCGGAGGCCTACAACGGGGGGAACGACGTCATCGTGGTCCTCTCCGCCCAGGGCAAGACCACCGACGGACTCATCGCGAAGGCCCTGGAATATAACCCCAAGCCCTCCAAGCGGGAGATGGATATGCTCCTCTCTACCGGCGAGCAGCAGTCCGTGGCGCTGTGCGCCATGATGCTCAACGCCATGGGCATCCCCGCCGTCAGCCTCACAGGATGGCAGGTGGGCTTCAAGACCAACACCAACTATTCCAACGCCGCCATCAAGTCCGTGGGCTCGGAGCGCATCCGCAAGGAGCTGGACGGCCGCAGAGTGGTGCTGATCACGGGGTTTCAGGGCATCAACAAGTACGACGACATCACCACCCTGGGCCGCGGCGGCTCCGACACCTCCGCCGTTGCCATAGCGGCGGCCATGCACGCGGACCTCTGCCAGATCTACACCGACGTGGACGGCGTCTACACCGCCGACCCCAACAAGGTCCGCGGCGCCAAGAAGCTGGACGAGATCACCTTTGACGAGATGCTGGAGCTGGCCAGCATGGGCGCCAAGGTCCTCCACAACCGCTCGGTGGAGATGGCGAAGAGATACAACGTGGACTTAGAGGTCCTTTCCAGCTACGAGAGAAAACCCGGTACAAAAGTCAGGGAGGTAAAGAAATTGGAACAGGTAGAGGTCAGCGGCGTCGCCAAGGACGTCAACGTGGCGCGCTTCACTTTGGTGGGCATCAAGGACGAGCCGGGCATAGCCTTTAAGATTTTCCGGGTCCTGGCCAACGAAAAGATCAACGTGGACATCATCATCCAGTCCCTGGGCCGCGAAAATTCCCAGGACGTGACCTTCACCGTCACCCGCGCCGACGCCGACGCCGCCCGGGAGGCCCTGGAGAAGAGCTCCGACTACTTAGGCTACCAGAAGCTGGACGTAGACACCCACGTGGCAAAGGTCAGCATCGTGGGCGCGGGGATGCTGATGACCTCCGGCGTGGCCGTCAAGATGTTCGACGCCCTGGCCCGGAAAAAGATCAACATAAAGATGATCTCCACCAGCGAGATCAAGGTCAGCGTCTTAGTGGACGAGGAAGACGCCGACAAAGCCGTCCAGGCAGTCCACGATAAGTTCTTCGGGGATTAAAATACCTGGCTTTCAAATACCACAGGATACGTGCGAGGACCCCCCTGGCTGAATTTTGCGAAATTCAGCCAGGGGGGTCCTCCGCCTTTGTGGTACGATTAGTATAATACTAATAAATTCAATTATTTTCGCTGCGTGTTCACTCATCCGCGGACGGGGCGTCGCTGGGGTCCACGTACTCGAAAAACACGATGGTGGCGGTCACATCCACTTCAATGTCATCTTCCGGCGTTTTAGCATTTTCCTCCTGATCGTCATCATACAGCCAAGACGGACCGGTAGTGCCGCCGCCAGATTCCCGCTCGGTAACGCTCACACTGTCCAGCATACACCGATACTGGCTGTCGTGCAACTGTTGAAGGATGGAGCGGGCGGCGGCATAATTGGGGCACGTGAAGTTCATGGAGATGTCTCGCCGGACAAAATCGCCGCCCTCGCCAGGGGACGCATTTGAAAAGTTCAGCGAGTAATCGCTGGCGGCGGAGAGGATGCTGTTGAGCTGATGCATCACATTGCGGCTATTGTCGAAGGGCGCCATGGACACCGGGTCCGGGTCCCCGGCAAAGACCTCCTCCAGTTCCTTTTCCATCGCCTGTTTGCGGGCCAGCCGGGCCTGTTCGGCCTCAATGATGCTCTCGGTTTCGGCGATCTGCCCCTGCAGATCATCCATCTTCTGCTGGGTCGGGACGTAAAACAGCAGATAGTACGCCGCGAACAGCAGCAGCACCAGCAGGATGATGAGCAATGTCACCTCGCGGGCGGTCAGGCGTCGTCTCATGGTCATTTGCCCTCCTTTGCCAGGGTGATGGTGATATTGGCGGTGACGGGCATAGACGGATCGTCGGCTTGCCCACCGCCGTTGGTGGAGGCGGTACTGACCGTGGCGTCAGACACGATGGGCTCAGCCCTCAGCGAGCGCAGAATCTCGGCCGTTTCCGCAAGCGTCACGCCGCTCATGCGTACAGACACGCTGTCTCCCGCGATGGAGACGTAGTTCACCTCCGCCGCGGTGCGGATATGGTCGTCCAGCAGGTCCAGAATCTCCAGCCGGTCAGTGGTGGCGCGCTCATCTTCCGTAGCCGCGTACAGGTGATACCGGTGCAGCACCTCGTTATAATCGCTGAGCCTCCCGGCGTACTGCCGCTCCTCCGCCTGGACCCGGCCTAACTGCTCCCGCGCCTGTCCCAGCTCATAGAGTATATCGTATATCCCGATCTTGGCGGCGGCCAGCAGCACCGTCAGCGCGAACAGGATATACAGCGCCGCCGTGGCGGGGCCGGTGGTGCGGTCCGGCTTATAATACAGATTCATGGTCCGCTTGGACGGCATCGCGCCGGCCCTGGAACGTTTTGCCATATCGCAGTCCCCCTTATCCCATTGCCACGCCGATGGCCAGCGCGCCTTTAGCGGCGGCCTCAGCTTCCAGGTCCTGCGCCTGTATCAGGCCGCTCAGCGGCAGCGCGGGCATCTCCAGCATTTCACAGATGGCGCCGGTCAGTTGGCTGATAGCGGCGCCGCCGCCCAGCAGGTACAGCCCGTGCAGCTCGCTGTCCTGGTGGAAGTTGAAGCGGTAGAAGTTCACCACCCGCAGTATCTCGATGGCGATGCGCTGATATACCTCCTCTACCTCGAACGTGTCCAGCACGCTCTGGAAGTTGTTGAATTTATAGGTCCCGGCCAGGAACGGGTCAATATTCATCTTGTCAGCGATGGCGGCGTCGATGGCGGAGCAGCCGATCTCTATCTGGCGCATGGCCCGGACCCGGTCGTTTTTGATGATGGTGATGTTCACCGTGTCCTGCCCCAGGTTCACGAAGCAGTACTCCGACTCCCCCTGGGCGCGGTGGCGCTCCGTCAGGCGCATCAGCGCCATCTCCGGGGGCAGCAGGGTCTTCAGCTTCAGCCCGGCTCCGGAGAAGATGCGGATATACTGGGTAATGCGGTCCTTGGACGCGGCGGCGGCCATCATATACATCTGCTCCGGGTCATCCTCCGGCGCCTTTTCGCACATGGCGTAGTCGAAAAAGAAACGCTCCGGATCGTTCTGCACGAACTCGTTGAACTCATAGGGCAGATTCAGCGCAAGCTGCTCCACGTTCATCCTCGGCAGGGTGACGAGCCGGCAGATGACCTGCCGCGCCGGCAGCACCAGGGCGCACTCCCGGCCCCTGATCTTCCGGGTCCGCATCTCCTGCCGGAGAAACGCCGAAAAGCTGTTGGGCATGGCGATCTCGCCGTCGTCCATCATGTTTTCCGGCATCCGTATCTCGTGGACGGCGCTGTGTTCGCCGTTCACCTCAGCGATCTTCACGCTGTTGTTTCCAATATCAAAGCCAAGCTTACAAGCCATACGTCAGCCTCCGTTCACAGGGAACAAGTCTAAAACAGCCCCGCGTACCACGCCACTACATTCTCTCCCGCCAAGCGTGTGATGAGGGCGGCCAGGGCGATATACGGTCCAAAGGGGAACGCCCGTCCCCGGGCCCGGGTGATCAGCGCCCCCAGGATGCCCAGCACGCAGGCGGCCATCAGCAGCAGGAGCATCTGCTGCCAGGGAAACCAGAG
Source organism: uncultured Oscillospiraceae bacterium (assembly GCA_947632155.1). GTDB lineage: Bacteria > Bacillota > Clostridia > Oscillospirales > Oscillospiraceae > RUG626. The sequence goes on along the minus strand of CANROF010000011.1, from coordinate 42,072 downwards.
CCCCAGCACCGCCAGCAGCTTGATGTCGCCGCCGCCCATGCTCTCCCGGCCCAGGACCCGGTCCATGACCAGGGACAGGACCAGCAGCGGCACGCTCACGCTCACCGCCCCCAGGGCCATCCGGCCCAGGGCCGGCAGGGAAAAGCCCGCCAGCGCCCAGAAGGTCAGCCGCAGCGCCGCCCCGGCCAGCAGCAGCCCGTCCGGCAGTATCTGCTCCCGGGCGTCGATGAGCCCCAGCAAAAGCAGCAGCGATGAGAAAATGAGCCAGGCGGGGAGCTCCACCGTCAGGCCCAGCCGCAGGGTGAGCCCGGCGAAGGCCGCCGCCCCCAGCAGCTCCGAAAGCCACGCCTCCGGGGGAATGCGCCCGCCGCAGGTGCGGCACCGGCCCCGGAAGACTAGGCAACTGAAAATGGGGATCATCTCCCAGGCGGCCAGGGTCCGCCCGCAGCAGTCGCACACCGACCGGCCCCGCCAGACGGACCGGCCCGTGCCCCGCCGGGAGGCGGCGCAGCAGAGGAAGCTGCCGGCCACCGCCCCCAGCACCCCCAGCCACAGGGCGAAGAGGGGCGTAAGCTCCTCCGCGGTGAATACCTCCGCCAGGGTCCGCCACAGGGTGTGTTGGTGTGTGTGTTCCATAGGTCCTCTCTCCTTCGGGTCCGGACAGCGGCCAGAGGCTGGCCGTTCTCCGGGCGCGAAGACCCCTCCCCGGGGACAGCGGCCGGGGCCGCCGTCCCCCCGGGGCGTGTCACGTTCCGGAACGCTTCGACCCGTCCGCGCCCCGGGTGGATTTGGGTGTCAGATAAAATCAGTTGGTATCGTCAACAGAACCGTTGTGAGCATCTTTGCCGTTACTCCACGCAACAGTGGCAACACCAGTATCATTATCAACTTTAACTGTAATATAGTCACCTTTATGATTCTTGCATTTGCCGTAGCCTTCTGCACTTTCCTTGAACGATCCGGTGGCAGCGTCATATATGTTTTTGTTATCATCCCACTTGTCGTTCAGATACAGAATGATTGCCTCGGCCTTGGCGGCGCGCTCATTGGCGGCGTCGGTGGCCTCACGGGTCCGCTCCAGGGAGTTGTTCACCAGGGGTATGGATACCGCCACCAGGATGGCGATGATAGCCACCACGATCAGCATCTCGATCAGGGTGAAGCCTTTGTTGTTTTTGCGCATTTGTTCTTCCTCCTTCATTTTTGGAAGTGTTTATATATGAGCGCGGCCGGGTCCGCCGCGGGCTCAGCGAGTTTTTCTACTCTGTTTTGGCCGCCGGGCGGTCACATGATGGAATTTTCCATGGTGAACAGCGGCAGATACACCGCCAGCAGGATGATCACCACCACCACGGACAGCAGCACGATGATCATGGGCTCCAGCAGGCTCAGGGCCCGGGCGGTGGCGGTGTCCACCTCGTTGTCATAGTACTCCGCCAGGACGTCCAGCGTCTTCTCGATGGAACCGGTGCTCTCGCCCACGGCGACCATCTGCACCAGCAGGTCGGGCAAGTGCCTGGCCCGGCCCATGCAGTCCCCCAGCCGCCTGCCCGCCTCCACGCCGGGGATGGCGTCCAGCACCTCCCGGGACATACAGTAGTTGGTCATGGACCGGCCCGCCACGTCCAGCGCCTGGAGGATGGGGGTGCCGGCGGCCATCATGGCGCTCATGGTGTGGGCGAACTGGCTGGAGGCGCTCATGGAAGCGATGCGCCCCAGCACCGGCAGCCGCAGCCGCAGCCGGGACAGGGCCTCCCGGCCCCGGTCCGTCCGGCCCCAGGCGTACAGGCTGAAGACCAGAAAGGCCAGCAGCAGGCATATCCACAGGATGTACCGGCGCATGAAGTTGGACGCGCCGATGAGTATCCGCGTGGGCAGAGGCAGCTCCACGCCCATCCCCGCGAAGGTGGAGGTGAGGGTGGGCACCGCCACCACCATGATGACGCCGATGACCACCACCGCCGCGGCCATGACGAACGCGGGGTAGATCATGGCGCTGGCGGCGGAGGACTTGGTCTTGGCCATGCGGGCGTAGTAGTCGCTCATGCGGGAGAACGCGCCGGTCAGGTCGCCGGTTTCCTCCCCGGCCCGGATAGTCTCGATGAAGGTCGTGGGCAGGCGTTTGCCCCGCTGGCGGAGGCTGTAGGACAGGCTCCAGCCGTTGGACACGTCCTCCGATACCTGGTGCAGTATCTTGGCAAGCAGCTTATCCTGGCTCTGCCCGGCGGCCAGGTCCACCGCCTGGACCAGGGGCAGCCCCGCCTTCAGGATAATGGAAAACTGCCGGCACACCAGACTGAGGGCCTTGACGTCCACCTTCTGGAAGAGGGTGAATTCCTTCGCCTTCTGGTGACGGCGCACCTCCCGGATGGACAGGACGATATCGCAGTTTTGCCGAATGAGCACGACGGCATCCGCCTGGGTGGGGGCCTCCACCGTACCGGAGACTTTCTCTCCGTTGGAATACTTGCCCTGGTAATAATAGGCAGGCAAAGGCGGTCACTCCTTTCGCTGGGGCTCAGAATTTATACCGGCTGTTGTTCGGGCCGGACGCGGCGGGCTCGGCCGTCTGCCCCGCGGCCGGCTGTCCCTTGGCTGAGGCCGGATCGCGCAGGGCGCCCTCGTAGGTTTCCCGGCTGATGTCGCCCCGGGCATAGAGGTTCTGCAGGACCTTGTCCATCAGGATGTTGCCCGCGCCTCCGGTGGTCTGGATGATGTTGTTGATCTGGGGGGTCTTGCCCTCCCGGATCAGGTTGCGGATGGCGCCGTCGGTCTTCATCACCTCGCAGGCCAGCACGCGGCCGCCCCCTGTTCTCCGGGGGAGAAGCTGCTGGCTGAGCACCGCTTTGAGGGTCATGGACAACTGCAGGCGAATCTGCTGCTGCCGCTCGGCGGGGAACACGTCCACGATACGGTCGATGGAGTCGGCGGCGGAGTTGGTATGCACCGTGCCGAAGACCAGGTGTCCTGTCTCGGCGGCAGTAAGAGCCGTCTCGATGGTGTCCAGGTCCCGCATCTCGCCCACCAGGATCACGTCCGGGTCCTCCCGCAGCGCCGCCCGCAGTCCGGCGGCGAAGCTCTGGGTGTCCCGGCCGATCTCCCGCTGGTTGATGACGCACTTGTCGGGGACGTAGACATACTCCACCGGGTCCTCCAGCGTGAGGATGTGGTCGCAGCGGGTGTGGTTGATGTGGTCCAGGATAGCCGCCAGGGTGGTGGATTTGCCGGAGCCGGTTTCGCCCGTGATGAGCACGATGCCCTGGCTGTAGCCGGGAAATTCCTCCACCACAGCCGGCAGGCCAAGCTCGCTCATCTTCGGGACGCAGTCGTTCAAAAGCCGCAGCGCCACGGAGCAATGCCCCTGTTGCAAAAATACGTTCAGACGGCAGCGTATGCCGCCGATGGTCTGGGCAAAGTCCAGCTCGCCCACCCGCAGCAGCTCGTCGTACTGGCTGCCGCACAGCGCCTTGGCGTACTGGGCGCATTGCTCGTCGGTGAGCCGCGCCCCGGACGCGTCCCGCAGCGCGCCGTCCACCCGGAAGCGGGGCGGCAGGGAGTACACCAGATGGATGTCCGAGGCCCGCTGTTCGTAGGCCCGGCGCACAAGTTCTTCTATTGTCAGCACGTTTCGATTCTCCTTTGTCATCTTCCCACGGCCCGCTGCACCTCGTCCACGGTGGTGATGCCCTGCAGGACCAGGTCCCGACAGTTATCCATCAGCGGCGTGAATTCCGTCTCCGCCAGGGCGTCTGCTATGCCGGACCGGTCCCCGGCATAGACGGCCTGGCGGAAGGCGGGGGTGACCCTCAGTATCTCAAAGGCGCCCACGCGCCCGCGGTAGCCGGAGTGGAAGCAGGCGTCGCAGCCCGCGCCCCGGTAGAATACCTCGTCCCCCTCCGCCGGCAGGCCCAGATATTCCCGCTCCTGGGCCGTGGGCGTGCGGCTCTCCCGGCACTGGGGGCAGATGCGCCGCAGCAGCCGCTGGGAGATGATGCCCCGGAGCGCGCCCGCCAGAACATAGGGCTCCACGCCGATGTCCAGCAGCCGGCCCATGGAGGACAGAGCGGAGTTGGTGTGGATGGTGGACAGCACCAGGTGGCCGGTGATGGCCGCCCGCATGGCGATGTCCGCTGTCTCGCCGTCGCGTATCTCGCCCACGGCGATGATGTCCGGGTCCTGGCGCAGTACGGAGCGCAGAGCACCGGCAAAGGTGAGCCCAGTCCGCTCATTGATCTGGACCTGGCAGACCTGATCCATGTAAAACTCCACCGGGTCCTCCAGAGAAACAAGGTTGACGGTTTCGTCCTTCAGCATCTCGATAATGGTGTACATGGTGGAGGTCTTGCCGGAGCCGGTGGGACCCACCATGAGGATCGCGCCCTCCCGGGTGTCATTGATCAGTTCACGGAACCGGCGCATATTCTCCCCCTGCAGGCCGATGCCCTCCATGCTGATAAGCTCCGGATTCTTCCGCAGCAGGCGGATGACCACCTTCTCCCCGTAGACCGTCGGAAGTGTGGAGATACGCAGGTCCAGCGTCTCCCGCCGGATGGTGACGTTCACGTGGCCGTCCTGGGGCAGGTTGCGCTGAGAGATGTCCATCCGGGCCATGATCTTCAGCCGGGATACTACGGAGCCCTCCAGCTCCTTGGGCACGGCCATGACCTCGCGCAGCAGGCCATCCACCCGTATGCGGATGCTCATGTGGTCCTCGCCGGGCTCCAGGTGGATGTCGCTGGCACGCTCGGCGTAGCCCCGCTCGATGATGGAGTTGACCAGCCGGATGGCAGGGGCCGTCCCCTTCTCCTCCTCGTCCACCACCAGATTTTCCGCGGCCGCCGGGACCAAGGGCTCGGTCTGGCCGCTGAGCTCAAAGCGCATCTCCTCAATGGCGCGGTTGGCGCCCTGGCTGCCGTAAAGCTCCTGGATGGCGTGCTGGGCGGCGGCCTCCGTGGTGATCATGGGCACGACCCGCCGCCTGGTGACGGCGGTGACCTCCTCCACGGCCACAAAGTTCAGCGGATCGGTCATGGCCAGGAAGAGCTCCGACCTGGTGGCGTTCACCGGAACTACCATGTACTTTTTCGCTATGTTCTTAGGTAGGATGCGGGCCATTTCCGCCGGGATCTCCACCTTGCTCAAATCGACATACTCCACGCCCAGTTGGGTCGTCAGCGCGTCGATGAGCTGATTCTCATGGATAATGCCCTCCTCAATGAGAAGCGCGCCCAGCCGCCGCCCCGTACCCTTCTGCATGGCCAGGGCCTGTTCAAGCTGGTCCTGAGTGATGGCGCCGTACTTGACCAACAAGTCGCCCAACCGTATGTATTTTTTTGTCATGACTCATACCTCCCGTTCAGGCAGCGGACGGTAAATTCCTGCTCCACGCTGGCCAGACCGGTCCGCTCCGCCCGCAGGGTGAAGGTGAATAAACAGGTATCCTTGTTATATACGATGCCATTTGACAGCAGCGACAGCTTGTAAACGCCGTTTTTCCCGTAGACGCCCGACGCCAGAAGCTGGTGGCCCAGCTCCGGGGCGGTTGGATTTTTCACCACCAGACGCCCGTCGTCGTCGATGGCGATACTGGCGTAGGGACCGTAGCGCCGGCTCTCGTAGGTGACCAGCTTCCCGTCCGTGCCCAGCTCCGCCCATGGGTCCGCAAAGCGCAGCTCATCCATGAGCGCGTCTGCCGCCGTGCTGAGCAGAAGCTCGGTTTCCGCCTCGGCGATCATTACCCGGTAGGAGTGCACCGCCAAGTGCAGCCCGGACCCCAGCGCCAGACACAGCAGCGTCAGTGCCAGTACTGCCGCCAGCATCTCTACGACGGACAGGCCCCGCCGGGACCGGAGTTTTTTCACGTTCCTCACGGTCCGCCTCCTCCCCCGGGCCCCGGAGCGGGGGCCTCGGCGGCAAAGGAGTATATCCCCTCTTTCCCGTAGAGGTAGACGTCCACGGACACGCTGTCGCCGCCCGCCGCGCTGACGGTCAGCTCGGCGCTGCCCGCGAGGGTGTCCCGGGCCTCCGCGCGGTTGAGCGCCTCGTAGTAGGCCTCGTCGTTGTCGGAAGCGGCGCGGTTGATGTTTCCGACGGCCACGGCGGCGGAGGCCAGCAGCAGCACCGACAGCGCGCAGATCAACACCGCGGCCAGGACCTCCACCAGCGATTCTCCCCGCCGGCTGCGCAGTTTTCGGGCAAGCGTTCTCATGATTCCGCCTCCAGCGTGTCCCGGTACTCCGGGACGACCTTGCCGGCTTTCCACGTGATGGCGCCGGCGGGGATGGTCGTTTCCCCGTCTTCCGCCATTTCCGGTATGGTCAGGGAAACCGTGCCGCTGCGGGTCAGCGTGGTGGTCAGAGAGTAGTTTTGATACAGCTCCAATGCCTTCGTATCCGGCGCGCCGGTCATCCGGGCGGTCAGGGTGATGCGGTAATTGGTGTCGATGATCACATCCACCTGGGCCTCGTATCCGGCTAAGGGACCGTCCGGCGCAACGGTGAGAGTGAAGCTCTGGGGCGTTTCTGCGTCGTTATAAGGCTCATAATAATAGTGATCTCCGGGCGCTTCATAGTCGGGCGATCCCTTATCGGGGTCCTGCTCCGCCAATATGTCTTTTATATCCCCAGCGGAAATGCTGTCCAAAGCGGGGCGGAAAAAGCCGGCAAAGAGAGGTGCGCTCCCGTCCGACCTTGTCATCTTGCCGTTCACAGGGTAAAAGAAGTGTTCGACACAGAGGGCACCAGGAACAGAATATTGAGGCATTGTTACACGCGAATAATCCACCTGGCAGGTATACTTCGCCCCGGTCAGGTCGTCCGCCACAAGCTGCAGGGCGGAGGACAGGAACAGATACATCTGCTGCTCCTGGCGGTTGCTCCGGGACCGGCCCGCGTTAGACGAGGCGGCCATCAGCACGGAGGAGCCGACCATCACGCACACCAGCAGGAAAACCAGCGCCAGTATGATGGAAGCGCCGCGGTCGTTCTTCAGTTTTTTTGCGGCGCTCTCCATACTGGCTCCTTTTTCTCAACTGTCCCGGACCGTCTCCGGCGCGGGAGCATCTGTGGGCGAGGGGTTTCCGAGGGCCCGACAGGGGCGTCGCCGGGCCCCGGGGGCTCCGTGGGCTCGCCGGAGGGCTCGCCAGGTGTCTCCGTGGGCCCCGTCGGCGAACCGGGGATGATACGCACGCTCACATTCCCCTCCAAAACATAGGGAGCGCCGGCGGCATCAGGTACGTCTGTGGTGACGGTCACGGTGAGAACACCGGTCATTTCCTCACTGAGCTCCCCGCCCGACAAGGTCAGTTCGGCTGTCCGGGCACCCGGGTCTGCCACTGTCAGATACGGGTCCAGGGCCTCATCCAGCTTCCACTGGACGGTCCATCCGTCCGCCATGTACTCCTGGATGGAGACAACAGCGGCCGCGGCCGGGGCGCCCTCCGATGCGGCGCTCGCGCCGCTGTCCGCCGGGGCAGTATGGATGACGAGCTCCTCGCCCCGGATGTTATCGCTCTGTAGACGCAGCGCTTGTTCTGTGTCATATACAACGGCGATGGGATAGACCGTGGTCTTGTGGCGGCACAGACCGTAGCTGAAGCTCACGCCGATGTACATCTTTTCCTGACCAGGACCCTTGGGCCGCACCGTCACGGTCTTGTGGGAGGGAGAGTACTCCACCCGCACCACCGCGCTGTCATTGACAGCGCTGCCTATGGCGCTGGTAAAGGTCACGTTCTCCGGCTCAAAGGGCCCCTTCTCTGTCTCGAAGATCAGCATACCGGCCTCGTAGAGCTTCGCCTCGCCGTAGTCTTCGCCCGTCCCAAAGAAGAGCATGGGCTTGCCGCCGGCGGCGAGGGTGCGGACCTGGCAGATGATCGTGTTGGAGCCTGTGTAGTCCTGTCCCTGATAGGCATAGGTATAATCCACCGTCAGGGTGGTGGGCGTGGCGGTGGGAGCGGCACCCTCCAGCTTCGCGGTGAGGCAGGCGCCCTCATGGGTGGCCGCGGCCGTCACGGAGGAGATGTACCGTTTGTCGAACTGGAACGGGTCCTCGCCGGTGGTCAGAGTCACCTTCTCCATCAGCTTCTCGGCGATGGGGTCGCCGTTGACATCGAAGGGATACAGGTCCAGCATGGAATACTCCGCCCCCATCAGGATCACCGCCTCGTCGGACGCGAGAACGGCCTTCGTCTCCGGCGGGTCAGCGCCCTCTATGGACGTGAGCACCCGGGGCGCCAGTTGAAGCTCCGCCGCCACATCTACGGGGATGTCGATGGACGCCAGCTCTTTATCTCCGTCCATATACTTTACGGTGACCTTAGCCGAGCCGCGGGCCAAGCCGGTGATACGCAGGATCATTTCGCCCGGCTCCTGGACCGACGGGTCCGCCGACGGATTCAGCAGTTCTGCCCCGCAGACCTTTGCGCTCTCCTCATCCAGCTCCGCCAGTTCAAGCTTTCCGTGGGGATACGCCTTCGTCAGCAGCTCGGAGAGCCACAGGTCCACATCCTGATAGGCGGCGTACTCCTCCTCGGGGAGAGCGCCGGACTCCCGGACCGGCCGGTAATCCGCGAACAGGTCTACCCGCACCGGGCCGCTGCCGTCCGCCCGCTCTATGCCGCCCAAAGGCCAGTCGCCGTAGTGGACGTTGACCGTGCGGCCGCCGTCGTTCATGGACAGGATGGTGGGGAAGGGATAGTTCAGGCCCTGGAGCTCGGGGGCGGTGCTGTAGCTGTACTTGCCGTCGATGTTCTGCCCGTCCGCCGTGGTGGTGACGGCGCCGAATCCGGCCCCGCCGCTGTTGAGCTTGGTAAGGAAACTCTGTCTTTCCGGGTCGCTGACGTCCATCTCGCTGAATTGCAGGCCAGTCACGCCGTCGGGGTCGTCTTCAGGCTTCTCGGGGGCCAGGTCCTTGAGATAATAACAGTTGTTGAAAAAAACTTGTGCGGTATTTGCGGTATTATTGTCCAAATCTGCGGGGCCACCCAAACCATAGATTTTCCATGCCTTGTCCTTGGCTGGGAGATCAACATAGGAGTAGCTGTTAGAAACGGTAACACTGTTGGCTTCGGGAGGGATATCCGATTCAGAATCATCATCCCAGCTTATGTTCTTAACGAATACGCCGCCGAACAGGCCACCCGCACTGATCCGTATGTCGTCCCGCGAACCAAGGTCACGCGAACCAAGGTCAATAGTACCCCCGGCATAGCAGTATTGGATGCTGTTTGCGTACCGGGCCGTGCCGGCCAGGCCGCCCACACGGACAGTTCTGGTCCCCTTAAAAGTATTCTCGCCGGGATTGGTGATTTTGACGGTAGTGTAAGCCGTGCAATGGGAGAGCTGCATGTTGCAGATGCCCACCAGACCGCCCACACCGCCGCCGCCATAGCCGATATAACGGGCCTGGACGTCCACTGTGTATCCCGCCGCAGAACAGTTGGAGATAGTACGCCCGTTGCCGGACTGAATCGCCAGCCCCACTATGCTACCCACGGCGTACCAGGAACTCTTTTTGGGAGCTATACTATTGTCTTCATTAAGACGTTTGCTGTTTTCCAAAACGACAGAGTTTCCTCTGTCCGAGAAAAGGACGATGTGTTCCAGTTGGGCATCCAGCGTGACGCCGAACAGGCCCACCGTGTTCTCCTGCTGGGCGGAGCATACGATTTGGAGATTCTTGATGGTATAGTCGGAGCCATTATACGTCCCTCCAAACCAACCGCTCAAGGGTGCAACATCATTTTGACCCTTGCAATTGTCAATAAAGGCGGCGATAGGCTGGAAGGTCACGCCGCGCCCATCCAGATCGTGACTCTGTTTCCAGACAAACGACGCGCTGGAAGAACCTTTTTTTTGCAAATAGGGAAACGCATCGTTGCTGCCCTGTGTTGCGGCATAAAACGCGGTCGAGCAATTCTTAGTGGTATCGTTCCAGTTGATCAACTGCAACTGGGCCACGGCGCGCACGCCGAAGGGATGATTCTCTGTCCCCGGCATTTCAATGTGGGTCTTCAACTCGTTCTCATAGCCGGAAACACCGCTCATCAGGGCGAAGGCGTCGGCAAAGAAGGGATTCACCGTAAAGGTAAAGGTGTTTCCGCCCACCGCAAAGGACCAGGTGCCGGATACGTCGGTACCGTTGATATAGGTGCTGGGGGTGCTTTTATCGTAGGGAGCTTTGACGGTGGTGTAGGCGGCGAAATGGTACCGGTCGTTGTTCATCAGCTTTCGCAGCGCCGAAGCGGCCTCTGCGTTCTGGGCGCCCGGCAGCACTATACTGTGATTAGTAAACGTCAAATTTTCCTCGCCGGCCCAGAAATACCCATAACCGTACTCGTCGATCACGCCGCCGTCGGCGTGGTTGGTGCAGAGGGTGGAGTACTCGCTGACGGTCCTGGTGACGGTGTTGATGGTGACGACGCTGAAGTGATAACCGCCGTTGCCGCCGTCCTCGTGCTCCCAGTAGTACATCCCCACCGCTCCCAGCTTTAGGGCGGTGATGGTGTTGCCGTAATGACGCGGCCGGCCGCTGCTGTCAGTGACGATGCAGGGCAGGACATGGCCGCTCTCACTGGCGCCGCCGCTGCCGGCGGTGAAGCCCTGCAGCGGGTTTTCCGGCCCACCCGGCGTCTTCAGCTTATCCCAGACGAGGGCCGTGGCAATGTCCTGGGCCGGGTCGTTCTGGATACTGAACAGCTTGTTGTCCACATAGACGAAGTTGCCGCTGTTGAGATAACAGCAGTTCACGGACAGACCCGGGCAGAAGGCGTGGGACACGGCCCCCCGGCTCACGGACAGGTCCGCCGCGGCGTAGGAGTCGGACAGGTTGCCCCGGTTCTCCGCGGCAAACCCCGCGGCGACCACCTTGACGCGATCCGTGGTGCCGATGCCGGTGCCGCCGTCCGCCGCTATAGCGGCCAGGGCGTAGCATCTGTCGATAGAGCCGCCGGAGGCGTTTTGCCCCGTGAAGCCGCCCACATAGCCGTTGGAGTTCGTGGATTTCAGGGTGATACCGTCGGTGGCGGCGGAACACCGGGATATCTGGCCGCTGTTGACGCCCACCAGGCCGCCGGCCACAATGGTGGAATAGCCATAAGCGTTCAGGGTCAGCTTCACATAGGCCGCGGCGCAGTTGCGAATCACGCCGCTGTTTCGGCCGGCCAGGCTGCCCACGTATTTGGTTTCACTGATGGAGGAGGCGCTGACGGTCAGCTCCAGAGGGGGATTGTCCTCACCGCTGCCCAAAAAGACGGTATTCAGGATGGAGCCGCTGTTGGAGCCGAACAGCCCCGTGTAAGCCCCGGTCCCCGGTTCCAGCGGTACGTTGCTGACGGTATGGCCGCCGCCGTCGTATACCTCCGAAAAGACATAGTCCTTTTCCGAATCCCCGATGGGGCGCTGATGAAGACCGTCATACCGTGTCCCGGCCGCGTCAAAGCTGCCCTCATACTTGCTGTAGTCGATGTCCATCTGCTGCACGAAGGTGTAGCTGCAGTTGGCGGCGGTGTTGTTGGAATAGACGCCCAGGTGGCTGAGATGATACAGGTGCCGGGCCGAGCGCACAGCCACGGAGGCGGGGGGATCGGGCGCCCGGTCCGCCTCCGCCGCCAGGGCGGTGTTGGCGAAGTGGGGGCAGTAGTAATATGTATCCGATACGGACTGGGTACCGCTGCTATCCCCGCCGGGGGTGGGTGTGATGACGATCTTCTGGTAAAACCCGGGTACGCCGGTATCCGTGTTCACCAGCGCCGTGGGAAGCTTCGCCAGATAATAGCTCCCGTCTACACCGCCGATGCTGGCATGGATGAGGACCAGCTTCTCGGCGCCATTGCTTCCATCGGCGCTGTATTTCACCTCGGACTTCGGAGCGGAATCCGGCTCGTACACGACGGTGACGGCGCCGTCAAGAGCTTCCACGCGGGCCTGGTCCAGCACCACGGCGTAGCCGTCGTCAATGACGACGCCGAGATCATCGCGCAGCAAATTGGCGTTGCCGCCGTAGATGCCGGTGTAATCCCCGTTCTTTTCATAGTTCTCCCAGTAGACCAGGCTGTTGATCTGCAGGATGTCCGGCCAGTCGCCGTAATGGGTCATCCCCTCCAGACCTGGATAGGGATAGCTGGTGAGGGCCATCTCCGCCCGCAGATTGTAGGCCCGGTTGGAGGACGCGCCCTTTTTGACAAAGTCCGGGATAGCCCCCTCATCGATCAGCTTCGTCAGCCCGGCACTGTCCAGACCCGTGCCGCCGGCGTTGCTGTCCGACATGAAATTCAGCTTGAGATAGTATACGTGATCGTCAACGTCAAAGGAGCCGCCGCTGGCCAGCGGCAGGATGCTCCTATTGTCCTCCTGGCCCCTGTCGTTGTAGCCCATGGCGGCATAGCTGTTGTGGACTTCCGCGGTCCCTTGACCCAGGTACAGCCCCGCGGCGGAGCCTTTGTTGGAGATGAATCCGACGGCGTATACGTTGGTGAAGGTGTTATCGCCGCCACTCAGCTCGCCTACAAGCCCGGCCCCGCTGCCGCCGGTCAGGTAGCAGTCGGCATAGGAGTTTCGGAGGGTGAGGCTACCGGCCTGCCCCACAAGGCCGCCGGCGGCAGTAGTCCCGCTGACAGTGGCAGAGGCGGAGCTGGAGATGATGGTGAGGTCTTCACCCGCTCCAACAATGCCGCCGGCGATTTTGCCTTCGACCGCGTGATCATCGAGATCATATGTATTCTTCTCCGCCGTACCCAGCAGGTAGCGCAGATCCATCTGGCTGGCGTCGTCCACCATCCAGTAGCTCTGACAGCCGGTGATTACCGTCCCCGTCTTCGCCCGGGCGCAGAGCGTCCCAACGCATCCTTCTCCCTGGACCGTCGGATTCATCAGCCGCACGTCTGTTAGAGTGTTGACGCAGTTGTCAAAAAGTCCGGCGTTGCCCTCTGTCTTGATGAGAAGGCGGCGAATCTCCCACCGGTCGCCGTCATAGGCCGTCAGGTGGTCGTTCCGGATGGGGATAAAGTGATACGGCGCCGTCCCCTCCGGCACGCCCGTCCCATCATAACTCTCCGGCAGCGAGGGGTTCTCGATGGCCCTGGTCTGCACAGCGTAAGTGATCGTACTGCTAACTCCAGAGAAGTCCCGGTGCAGATTCTGCAGGTGGCGCATATAGGCGATGTTGGCGGTAGTATCGGTGCTATCCTTTGCAAAAAGGCTGTTGTCCGTCTCAGAGTCCCGGCCGGGGTTGATCTGCAGGTCCTCGCTGCCGGTGTAGGATACCTCCGCCGTCAGGGTAAACGGACCTCCCAGCTCTTCGCCCGGAGATGTGAACAGATCCTTGAACTGATAGTGCTCAAAAAGGCTGTCCAGCAGATAAACGTCCGTGTGGGTGACGGAGGTACCGTCGATTCTCTTGTCCTGGCTGACGCGCCTCGCCTCGCCCAGGGTGACGGTGGTTTCGCTGCCCTCCTCGCCGTAAGTGACGGACACCTTCAGGGTGATGTCATTTTCCCGGTCGCTGAGGACCCTGGGGACCCACCACCTGATCTCCGCCCGGAGGGTATCCTCGTTGTAGATGATGATATCCGGCGGCTGCAAGGTGACGGCGTCACCGTCCTCGCCGGGATCTCCGCTGTACCATCCGGTCATGGGCTCGGCCTGCCGGCGGGCGTTTTTCTCCCGGTAAGACCGGCCGGAATAATATGTATTGAAATTCGATCCGTTGGGAAGCGTGAATTCGGCGCCCTGCTGGAAAAATACGTCTGTGACGCTGCCGCTCTCCGGTTCATAGACGATATAGAACGATCCGTCCAGCAGCGCGGGATCCACGGTCCCGCTGGGGAGCAGTTGGGACAACCGGGCGTCCTCGTCGCTGATATAATAGTATGCCGGCTCGTTCGCCGTCTCGGGCGGCAATTGATTGTCGGCCCTGACCAGCAGCGGCCGGAGGGCGCTGCGGTTGCTGAGCAGAACGGCCCGGTTCTGGGCTGCCAGATAGATCTCCCGGGCGGCGTTGTCCAGCTCCGTGATCTTCAGGTAGCTGCGGTACAGAATGGCGCCCGTCACCGATACCGCCATCAGCACGATTAGGATCGCTATCGAGAGGATGGCCTCGATCAGCGTAAAGCCGCCCTGCGCTCTTCTGTTCTTCCGGATCATGCCGATTCCCTCCTCCCCTTGAAAGGACCGCTCCTCCCGGCCGATATACGGTCTGCCTATTGCGAACGCATATTCATCCGGATGCGCGCCGTGAAGATCTGTCTCTCGGCGTTATAGCGGAACTTAGCGCTGCCGTCGTATTTTTGCGTGGTCTGCGCGATGCTCCGCAGTCCGTATCCGCCGTCGGCCCTGTCGCTCAAAAATGCCTCCGCCGGCAGGAAGCCGTCCTCTGTCGGGATACCGCGGTTGAGACGCACGCCCCTGCAGGCGTTGGATATTTCAATGGCCAGGGAGCCCTGTACCGTGCCCACACGCACGCTGATCCATCTCTCACCCGTGCTCTTCCTACAGGCGTTGATGGCGTTCTCCATGGCGTTTCCAAACAGCACCGTCAGATCCGCGGCATCGACCGCCACCGCATCGCACTCGGCCTGGATATCACACCGTATGCCCTGGTCCCTGGCCAGACCCGCGTAGTACTGCAAGAGTCCGTTTACCACCATGTCCCCGCAATAGACCTCGTTCATCCGGCTTGAGGCGGCCTCAAGCACTTGGGCAAGATAGTCCTTCATCTGCTCTATCTGGCCCTTGCAGAGCATCTCGTTCAGGGCGCTGTAATGGTGGCGGAGGTCATGGCGCATCCGGCGGGTATTTTCCATATCTCCGACGATCTTTTCATATTGTATCTGCTGTATCTCCATGGCCCGCCGGTGCTCATTATCCCGCTTGCGCCGCTCCGACTCCCGGCAGATCAGCCAGTAGATCAGCATCTGATCCAGCAGCACAGTCAGAAACAGCGGCAGCTTCTGCAGGTACACCCGGGCCCCGGCCCCAGTATAGTAATCCATGTCCGCACTCACGATCATGGCGAGGAAAGTGGCTGTGGACACAAGCAGAACGAGGAACTCCTTCCGCGTCTCCTTCGTCTCCACTTCCCGGAGATACCCTCCCATGGGCCGGATCACAAAGAGGACCATCAGCGGCAGCAGCGCGGCGGCCGTGGCCGCGTACATCGCCAGTCCGCAGGGGGAATACACGGCCCAGCTCTCCCGTTCCAGCGAGAACGGCAGGCGCCCCGCCAGGATGCCAATGAGCACATTCACCAGCCAGTACTGGGACGCCCCGTAAAACAGTACCGCAAGAACTGTCATGATCTTCTTGACCCCGGCCTCCCGCACGAGCCAGATCTCGGCGGCCAGGGTAAGCGAAATGGTGGTGAGCATAAAAAGATTGGCGGAGAGCGCCAGATTCCAATTTGCCGCGGCGTACATCACCGCCGGAAACAGTGCCGCCAGCGCCAGCGCCGTAGCCGTTATGCCGATAAGGACATACTTGCGCCAAAACCGATACGCTTCCCGGGGAAAGGGCAGAAAAACCATCAGTATACATGGGAAGACCTGGACAAAAAAGCCGGCTGCGTTACGCAGAAACACGGTCACGGCCTGCCTCCCATGTCCTTTCTCCGGGAAAGCTGATCAAACACATAATCATCGTAGGCGGCGCGGATAGCTGCGCTCCGCCGCACGGCGATGGGCAGCCGGCTTCCGTCCCTGAGGCTGCATGTGCTTGTTCCCATATGCACGATGTAGTCCATATTGACGATGATTCCCCGGTTGATCTTCAAAAAGCTCCCATCCAGCTTCTGTTCCATCTCTGTAAAGGACGTCCACACCTTCAGCCTTCGCCCATCAGCCAGAGAGACATTCACCCCGTGATCGTCATTCTCAAGCATACAGACCTGATCGAGATATACCGTGTGTCTGTCCGATCCCACCGCAAAGGAGATCTTCTTCCTCTGTTTAGCCCGAAGCTCTGTCAGGCGCCGGAACGTCTCCACCACGCCCTCGGTGGTCACCGGCTTGACCAGATAATGCAGCGCATACAGAGAAAAAGCGTCCACCGCATGTTCCCTGCTGGTGGTGACGAACGCGATCCCCGTCTCCGGCGAGATCTCTCGCAGGGACTTGGCGATGTCGATACCGTTCTCGCCGGGCATATAGATGTCCAGGAATACGATGTCAAAGCAGGGCTGTCTGGCCGCCGCCTCCAGCAGAGCGGCTCCGTCATAATATTTCTCCTCGCTCCGTGTCGGGTCCCAGCCCCGCAGCGCCTGTTCCAGTTGCTCCTGCTCTCTCTGATCGTCGTCACAAATCGCTATGCGCATATATCTCTCCTACACAGCCGGACACCTATTATCATACCTATGATGATCATCATGCCCACGATGGTTCCTTATAATTTTACTTCTTTTCCCCCGCGTCTTCAACGCGCCGCCCCTGACGTTTACGGAATCAAACCTGACTTTTCTGTAATGCCGCCTTATGATAACCCGACTGTGAGGAGCGCAGAAAAAAACAATGCCGGACATTCCCTTTCGGAAATTTGTCCGGCAAAGCTATCGTTCTATAATACTAATCCCTGATTAAAAGCTCAAACCGAGCGGCGGGCAAATGGTATCGTCTTGCCCCTCGGTCCACTTTGTTTCCCTGTCCCACGGGACAGCCGGTTGGCGTTTTTATGACAAATCTGGCTCGAAAGCCCTGACGGGCCCTCGAGCCAGGAATACACGGATTTAAGGGTCAATCCAAAAGCGGCTCCACCAGGGACTCCAAGAGTTCATACGTAACGGAGCCCACTGTATTGTAGACAATGACGCCGTTTTTGTCCAGTACGATGGTCTGGGGCAGCATCACGGAGCCGCCGTAGGCGGCGATGACGCCGCTGTCGTCCAGGGCAAAGGGGATGGTGTAATCATAATTTGCCAAAAACGCGTCCACGTCGTCGGTGACAAGGTCGGAGTGGACCGCCACGATGCGCACCTCGTCGCCGAAAGTCTCATGGAGCCTTTGGAAGTGCGGCAGCTCGTTGACGCAGGGCCCGCACCAGGTGGCCCAGAAGTTGATGACGGTGACGCTGCCCCGGGTATCCGCCAAGGCGAAGCTCCCGCCGCCGTAGAGGGGCACGGTGAAATCCGGGCCCGTCATGCCAACCTCGCTGCCCACCGGGGGCGCGGGCTGGGCGGGTTCGCCGGGCGGGTCCTCCCCGGGCGCTTCGCCGGGCTCCTCCCCCGCCACATCGCCGGGAAGCGTCCCAGGGGCGGCGTCGCCGGGGTCCGGCGCATCCGTCTCCCCGCCGGAGGCGGGGCCCGTCACATCCGGCGTCTTTTCGGCTTCGTCGGTCCCGCGGGGTAGGTTGAAGTACAAAAGCGCTCCCGCCAGCACCGCCAGCGCCGCCGCCCAGGCTATGGCCCGGTTCCGGCGGAGCTTCCCCGCCCGCTCCGGCTCGGATGCGCTCTCCTTGGAAACCAGGGGCACGCTCCCGGCCCTCAGGGATATGGCCCCGGTGGGACAGACGGAGACGCACCCGGCGCAGTTGATGCACTCGTGGTCCCCCACGCGCCGGATGTCCATCTGGCAATGGCCGGTACAAAGGCCGCAATGGACGCACTTTTGCTCCTCCACCCGGACGCCCACGAGGCTCATCTTGTTGAAGAGCCCGTAGATGGCCCCCAGGGGGCAGAGGAAGCGGCAGAAGGCGCGGTAAATAAACACGCACGCGCCGAAGATCAGCACCAGGATCACAAATTTCCTGGTGAAAAGGATATTCAGCATGGAAAATTTGTCGGAATTCGCCGGGTTTGCCAGGAGCCCCACGGCGCCCTCGAAAGTCCCGGCGGGGCAGATATACTTGCAGAAGGCCGGCAGCGGGAGGTGCTTTGAGACGTACTGCAGCGGTATGATCACCACGAAAACGGCCAGAATGATGTATTTGAGCCAGGAAAGCGCCCGGGTCACCCGGCTTTTTTTCAGCTTCGGGGTGGGGATCTTGTGCAAAAGCTCCTGGATGAGCCCCATGGGGCACAGATACCCGCAGATCGTCCTGCCCAATGTGATGCCGAAGAGCAGGAGGATGCCCAGCACGTAGTACGGCGCGCGGTTCCCCGAGGACGCCAGGGCGTTTTGCAGCGCCCCCAGAGGGCACGCCCCCACCGCGCCGGGGCAGGAGTAGCAGTTGAGGCCCGGAACGCAGACGGCCTTCGTCTTGCCGGTGTAAATATCGCCGCTTATGTAGCCCTTCAGGTTGGCGTTGTAGAGAAGCGCCGCGTAGAGCTGTATGAGGCGCCTTTTTGTGGGCATATGGCGCGCAAGCCAATTTTTCGTCTTATCCAAGGCCGATACACTCCGTACAGATATTGATGGCTTTCACCAGCACGTCCCAGAGCCCGCCGTTCATGATTCCCAGAGCCAACAGCGCCACGGCGGCGGCGCAGAGCCCGCACCGCAGGGGCCAGAGGGGGCGCTTTTTGGCCGCCGGGGCGGCCCCTCCGGGCTTTTTGGGCGCGGATCTCAATAGCTCCAGCTCCTTTTTGGCGCAGCCGCCGGAGATGCAGGACGCGGCCAGGACGCTCCCCAGCGCCAGCGCGGCCCAGGGGACGGTGTGCAGGAGCATCGCGCCCATGACGCTCTCCAGCTCAAGGCTCGAAAAGCTGGCCGGGTCAAGAAGATACGCCCCGGCGGCCCCGGCGCTGACGGCGCAGACCAGCGCCGCGGCCAGATACGCCCACCGGCGCTTTTTCCGGAGCCTCCGGCACCCCTGGGGAAGCTCCGACACCCGGGCGGACAGCTCCCGGACCCGGTCCTCCGGGAAGAGGAGGGCCCCGGTCCGCCCCCGCTCCCCCGCCGCCGCATCCAGGATGAGGTCCGCGGCGATGACCGCCAGCAGCGCCCACAGCGCCGGGGCGATGCTCCCCAGGCGCCTGGCGGCGTCGGCCCGGGAGTAGACGGGCTCTATCCGCACCCCCGGGGCGCTGAAGTTTTCCGGCGCGTTGCCGGTCAGATAGATGTCCACCGCCTGCCAGATGAGCAGTACGCAGACAGCCGCCGCGGCCAGTGCCGCCGCGAGCTTCATGATTTTACGCGCCTTTTCCATCCGGTCGCCTCCTTTTCAAAAAATTGATTCTTTCACAAGTATGTATATTATAATCCGTTTCCCGGCGGATTGCAAAGGCCAATGGCGCATTTTTGACAAAAAAGTGCATAAAAATCCGCGCCGTTGCCAATGAGCTTCGTCATAAGTGCCATTGACTTGTGAACGGTTTTTTATTAGAATGTTGTATATCCGTAATTTTATTACTTTAATTCGGTAAAAATGCGGGTAAATTTGATCATTCGGAGGAACGAAAATGAAAATCAGCGTAAAATCGCTGCTGGCTCTCCTCCTGGCCCTGAGCCTCTGCCTGGGCCTGGCCGCCTGCGGCGGCAGCGGAGACGCCGGCAAGGAGCCCGGTGAGACGGGCGACCAGCCCGGTGATACCGGCGACCAGCCCGGCGACACCGGCGACCAGCCCGGCGACACCGGCGACCAGCCCGGCGATACCGGCGACCAGCCCGGCGACACCGGCGACCAGCCCGGCGACACCGGCGACCAGCCCGGCGATACCGGCGATCAGCCCGGCGACACCGGCGATCAGCCTGACGAGGGCGTGAGCCTCATCGACATGAGCATCCCCGAGGGCACCGGCCTTGGCGACCGCATCAAGGACTTCACCTTCACCACCTATGACGGCGTGGAGCACAACCTTTATGACACGCTCAAGACCAAGAAGATGGTGCTCATCAACTGCTGGGCCACCTGGTGCGGCCCCTGCCAGCAGGAGTTCCCCTACATGGAGGCCGCCTACGAGGCCAACAAGGACAACGTTGAGGTCTTTGCCATCTCCTGCGAGCCCGAGGACACCGACGACGTGCTCAAGGATTATGTCTCCGCCATGGGCATGACTTTCCCCGTGGGCCGTGACGTCACCGACGTGTACGGCGACTTCTCCACCGGCTACATACCCATCTCCATCGTGGTGGACCGCTTCGGCGTTGTATGCCTTGTGGAGGTCGGCTCCCAGGATTCCTCAGATACTTTCCAGCGCCTCTTCGACGTGTTCACCGGCGACGACTACACCGAGTCCGTGCTCTTGAGCGGCATTCCCGGTCCCAAGCCCACCGTTGATGCCCCGGACGTCCAGGCGCTCTCCGCCGCGCTGAACACCGAGGGCGGCGCTCTGGCCGTTTCCAACCCCGTCAGCGAGTATGACTGGCCCATGAAGGTCATGAACAAGAACGACCGCACCTACCTTGTGTCCACCAACAAGGGAATCGCCAACACGAGCTCCCTTGTCAGCGTCACCGTGGAGGCCAAGGCCGGTCAGGTCCTGCTCTTCGACTACCGCGTCTCCTCCGAAGCCGGCTACGACTTTTTGAATTTCGCCGTCAACGGCGACACCGTGAAGAGCCTCTCCGGCGAGATCGAGTGGAGCACCTGGGCTTACGAGTTTACTGAGGACGGGACCTACGAGGTCACCTTTGCCTATGTCAAGGACGCCGCCACCGAGGAGGGCAGCGACCTGGCCTGCGTCGATGAGGTGCGCCTTGTCTCCGCCGAGGAGGCCGCGCCTTACCTGGCCGCGCTGCCCCACTATCCCCACGCCGACGCCGATACCATTTCCCCCGCTGACACCGCCGCCCGGGAGGTCGTGATCTACGATCCCACCGGACTTGTGGACGCCAACTTCGGCGGAGCCCGCTGCTACGTGGTTCCCGGCGGGAATCCCTCCTTCAACGTGACCCTCACCCACGACCCCGACACCGCCACCGTCCTCTACTTCGCCGACGGCGGCCAGGGCGCCGTGACCCTTGCCGACCGCCTTAACGGCGACGTCTACACCGTCCAGGTCCCCGCCAGCACCACCTCCACCTACAGCTACGTCCAGCTCTACACCGACCCCAACACCGCCGGACCCATGGTGCTCTACTTCACCAGCGAGGAGGCCCTGAACACCTTCATGGTGCGCAACCTCTCCAATGAGGACGGCACCCTGGCCGCCTCCTGGAAGTACGCCGACGGCTCCGCCCCCGGCACCACCGCCATTCTGGAGGGCAACGACGCCATCCCCGAGGGCAGCGCCATGTACACCCTGGTCTTTGCCGACCAGAACGGCGACCCGGTCCCCGGCGTCATCGCCAACGTCTGCGACGACGACTCCTGCCTGCCCATGACAAGCGACGATAACGGCGTCATCGGCTTCGTCTTCCCGGCCCTTGCCTATCACATCCAGGTCATCAAGGCCCCCGACGGCTACGCCTTTGACACCGAGGCCGAGTACTACACCGAGGCCAACGGCGGCGTCCTGTCCTTCACCCTGACCAAGAATTAAAGGAATCCATACCAGCTATCTTTCAAAGAGCGGCGGACAGCAAGCAAAAGCGAGCTGTCCGCCGCTCAGTTTGTCAAAAAACTCAATTTCAATATTTTTTCCGGCGACATGCGCGTCGGAAAAAATCCCTTTTGTCGCACAAGCGTGCGCCCTTTGGGCGTGCGCGCAGGGCGACAGCAGGGAAGTTTTCGCTGAATTTCGCAAAATTCAGCGAAAATTTCCCGCACGTTCCCCTTGTCGGAAAAGCCCGTCAGGGCTTTTTCGACAGGTTGACAGGAGCTTTTCGGCAATATATAATGACCGGGTGTGTGGGCCTCCCGGCCCGATTCTACTCGCGGCCTATTTATAAGGAGAAAAAATGACAAAGGTGCTTTTTGTGTGTCACGGGAATATCTGCCGGAGCCCTATGGCGGAGCTTGTGCTGCGGGACATGGCGGCGCGGCGGGGGGTGGAGGTCTGCGTGGAGTCCGCCGCCACCAGCGCGGAGGAGCTGGGCAACCCCGTCTATCCCCCGGCGCGGCGGGTGCTCGTGGCCCACGGCCTGGACCCGTCCGGGAAGCGGGCGCGGCAGCTCACGGCCAAGGACTACGGCAAATTCGACCTCATCATCGGCATGGACCGGGCCAATATGCGCTCTATGCAGCGCCTTTTCGGCGGCGACAGGCTGGGGAAGCTGCGCCTCCTGCTGGACTACACCTCCACCCCCCGGGACGTGGCGGACCCCTGGTACACCGGGGATTTTGAAAAGACCTGGGAGGACATAACCCGCGGCTGCGCGGCCCTTTTGGACACGCTTCAATAAAAATATCCGCCGCTCCGGCTCAGAAAAGGGCCGGGGCGGCGGTTTTTTTGTGCTTTATTTTTCGGCCTCGTGTTCCCTGGGGTGGGCGTGCTTGAAGGAGCGGCTGATCTCCTTCCACCTGCCGGAGTGATAGCGCAGGGCCATGATGAAGGTCCGGGAGCACTGGTCGATGACCAGCGCGATCCACGCGCCCCAGAGGCCCAGATTCATGTAGTTGATGGTGATGATGGCAAGGCCGCTCCGAAGGCCCAGGACCGTCACGGCCATGACCACGGCGGTAAACCGCGTGTCCCCCGCGCCCCGAAGGCCGCCGGAGACGATGAACTGGTCGGCCTGCAGCGGCTGGGAGGCCGCCAGCAGATAGAGAATCGGCGCGCCCATGTCGATGACCGCCGGGTCATTTTTGAACATGGCGATGATAGGCCGGTTGAGGAACGCCAAAACCGCCGCCATAAAGAGGGAGAACACCACCCCCAGGTCCCGCGTCCGGCGCATGTACACCGCGGACATATCGTAGCGGCGCTTGCCGATGGACTGGCCCATCAGCGTCGTGGCCGCGGCGGCGAAGGCCTGGCCCACCATGAAGCTCATGGACTGGATGGACATCAAGACGTTGTGGGTGGCGTAGACCGTGTCCCCCAGGCCCGTGACCTGGCGGGTGTAGATGATGAGCCCCAGGCGCATGAGAAGCTGCTCCACCATGGAGGGCACGCCGATGTTTATAACATCCCCCATGAGCCCGCGGTTGAAGACGAATTTCTCCCGGAGGTCCAGGTAGACGTACTTCTTTTTCCCAAGGCTCACCCACATAGCGATGAAAAAGGCCACGGTCTGGCCGATGTTGGTGGCCCAGGAGGCCCCGGCCACGCCCATTTTTGGCACGCCGAAGTGGCCGTAGATCATGACGTAGTTGAAGCCCAGGTTTATGACGTTTGCCACGGTGTTGTAGATCATCGGCGTCTTTGTGTCGCCGATTCCCCGCAGCGCCGCCGTCACCGTGATGGTCATGCACAGCGGGATGAAGCCGTAGAGCTGGATGTCCAGGTACTCCTTGCCCAGCATGATGGCCTCCTCGGAGATGCCGGTGCCGCCCATGAAGCGGATGAGCCACTCGGAGGTCATAAGCCCCACCGCCATGAAAAAGACGCTCATCAGGAGGTTTAAAATCATGGCGTGCTTGAATACGTCGTTGCACTTTTCGCGCTTTTGCTGTCCCCGGAAGCGCGCTATGACGGCCGTGGCGCCCACGTTCATGGCCTGGACCATGGTCATCAGCAGGAACTTCGGCTGGGAGGCCAGCCCCACGGCGGTGAGGGCCACGATTCCCTCGTACCCCGGAAGATTTCCCACCATCATCTGGTCGGCGATGGAGGTGAGCTGCGTCAGCACCAGCTCGATGAGGCTCGGCATGGCGATGAGGATGACGTCCCGATAGAGCTCGCGCCTTGTGACGCCCTCCGGGGCGGCGGCCTTGCCGACTCTCCCAGTCTCCCCGGGGTCGCCCTCCTGCCCGTAGGGCAGCCGGTCCAGGGCGGTTATGACGGTTTTTCCCCTGTGCTCGTGTATTTCAGACATTTTACTTCTCCAGTAGCATAATTAATTCTATGCTATCACTTTTTGGGGAAAATGCAAGCCTCATGGCGCAAAACCGCCGTTTTTGCAATCCTGGGGCTATATCACTTTCGCGATCGAGTACCTGGCCGCCAGCAGGGCCCAGTTTTGAGCAAAGGCCCGCATGATATTCCAGTACCCCACGCCGAGAACGCCGTACCTGTCGGCGAGCCGGAGCTTGGCGTCGATGCTGCGCACGTCCTCAAACCACACCACGTGCCGCGTCCCGCCGGAGTAGTAATAGTAAAAGGGCGACTGGGCCGTCTCGTCGAATTCGATCTCCGCGCCGTACCGGGCGGCCCGGAGCACGGCCCCCTGATTGCCGATGTTCTCCGCCCGGGAGATGCCCTGTTCATACGGCAGCGCCCAGTCGTAGCCGTAGTTGGGCACGCCCATCAGGATCTTCCCGGGGTCTATGGCGCTGACGGCGTAGCGCACCACCTTTTCCACCTGGTCCACCGGCGCCACCGCCATAGGCGGCCCATAAGTGTAGCCCCACTCGTACGTCATAAGGAGCACACGGTCCACGATGGAGCCGATGGCGGGGTAGTCGTGGGCTTCGTAGAGGAGCCCCGGCTGGTCGGCGCGGGTCTTGGGCGCCAGGTCCGCGCTGACGGTATACCCGTTGGGGCCCATGACCTCCACGGCCCGGCGCAGGAAGGCCTGATACCCCTGGGCGTCGTCCGGGGCGATGTACTCAAAGTCCATCTCCAGGCCCATGTATCCCCTCTCCCGCATGGCGGACAGGAGATTATTGAGCACCGTCTCCTGAAGCGCCGCGTCGGAAAAGAGCCGCGAGGCCCTGGCCGTGGAGAAGCCGCCGGATTCGTCGAGGCTCGTGAACACCAGTATCGGCGCGGCGCCAAACTCCCAGGCCGCGGCGATGAGCCGCCTGTCGTCCGCCGGGATGAGCTCTCCGGACTCGGTGAAGCCGTAGGAGAACACCGAAAGATACGTGAGATACGGCAGGGCCCTGCGGAGCACCTCCCGCCTTATCGTGGGGTAGGCGTAGCCCTTGACGGCGATGCTCCGCCGCTTGCCGCCCTGAAAGGCCACCGTGAGCTGCTGCCCGGGGCGGAGGACGCCGTTTTCAATAAGCTCCGGGTTATTCTGAATAAGCTCCAACACCGTGACGCCGTAGCTCTGGGCGATGGAATAGAGCGTGTCCCCGGCCCGGACGGTGTAGACCTCCGACGGCAGCGTCACGATGAGCGCCTGGCCCACCACCAGAATCTGGTTTTCCGTAAGGCCGTTGTCGGACCGCAGGCGCGCCACCGACACCCCGTACCGCCGGGCGATGGACCACAGCGTATCTCCCCGCCGGACCACGTGAATAAGCATAAAAATCCCTCCTCGGCCCATTATATGGAGCGGGAGGGGAAAAGTGCGGGGAATAAGCATAGAATGGGCGGCCGGGAATTTCCGCCTCAGGGCGTCATACTAATCCCTGATTAAAAGCTCAAACCGAGCGGCGAGGATTTTTTGCGTCAGGCGAGGAAGACGGCGTAGAGAATACTGTATGTATTGTCAAGCCGTCTGACGCATCGGGGCTCCCACACGGCCCGCCGTGTGGGGAGAGGAGGAGCCGAGCCTGCGCCTGAGGGCGACCAAAGGGAGCCCGAGGTTAAGCGGCTCGAGCGACGACGAGGCAAAAAAGGCCGTCGCGAATTGGAGTTTTTGATTAGGGATTAGTATCACATTCCCGGATAAATTGCGACTTATGAGGTGAGGTATGCTTCTCGTTATCCCTTACAACGCCGCCTCCGCCGTGGAGTACGCCCGGCGCTGGGCGCTGGGGCGCAATCCCGCGTACTACGACTTTGAGGGCATCGGCGGCGACTGCACGAATTTCGCGTCCCAGTGCATCTACGCCGGAGCGGGGGTCATGAATTGGACGCCCGTCACTGGGTGGTATTATGTAAACTCAAGTGAGCGCACCGCCTCCTGGACGGGGGTGGAGTTCCTGTACGATTTCCTGGTCGGCAACCGGGGCCCCGGCCCCTGGGCGCGGGAGGTCCGGCGGGGGGAGGCCCGGCCCGGCGACATCGTGCAGCTCGGCGCCACCGACGGGCATTTTTACCACTCGCCGGTGATCGTGGAGACGTCGCCGCGGATACTCGTCTGCGCCCACACGCTGGACGCCCTGGACCGGCCCCTGGACACCTACGTTTTCGCCCGGGCGCGCTTTTTGCACATCTCAGGCGTCCGGAAAGAGGCTCAGTGAAGCTGGGAGAAGACCTCCCCGATCTTCTCCGGTATGACCAGCTCCGCCAGGCCGTCCATGGGGGTGGGGGACTTGTTGATGAGGACCAGGTGCTTGCCGCGGAAATAGTGGATGAGCCCAGCGGCGGGGTACACGGCCAGGGACGTGCCGCCGATGATGAGCAGGTCCGCCCGGGAGATGTGCGTCACGGCCCGGGTCAGAACGTCCTGGTCAAGTCCCTCCTCGTATAAAACGATGTCCGGGCGCACGATGCCGCCGCAGGAGCACCGGGGCACGCCCTGGGCCTTCTGGCAGTAGCCGGCGTCATAGCGTCTGCCGCAGCGGACGCAGTAATTCTCCAAAAGCGTGCCGTGGAGCTCTAAGACGTTGCGGCTCCCGGCGGCCTGATGGAGCCCGTCGATGTTCTGGGTCACCACGGCCCGGAGCTTTCCCCGCTTCTCCAGCTCCGCAAGGTAGAGGTGCGCCGCGTTGGGCCTGGCCTCCCCCACGATGAGCTTGTCCCGGTAGAAGCGGTAAAATTCCTCCGGGTTCCGATCAAAGAACGTGCGGCTCAGTATCTCCTCCGGCGGGTAGGCGTATTTCTGGTTGTAGAGTCCGTCCACGCTGCGAAAATCCGGGATACCGCTCTCGGTGGACACCCCGGCGCCGCCGAAAAAGACGATATAGCTTGACTCGTCGATGAGCCTTTGGAGCGCTTCAATTTTATCGTTCATGGCCCGATCCTCCCGATTTGTTGTTGATATTTTGATTGTATCATTTTATAATGGGATTATCAAGAAAAAAGGGGATGCTTCCATGAAAAAGACGGCCGTCCTCGCCTTTTCGCACTTCACGGTGGACCTGGCCTGCTTCACGGTGCTTTTTGGACTTCTGCGGCCCGCCCTGGGCATGGGGCAGGGGCTGGCGCTGAGCTTTCTCGCCTACAACCTCCTGGCCTTCGGCCTCCAGGCGCCGCTGGGGGCGCTTATTGATGTGAAGAAGATCTCACGGGAGAGCTTCGCCTCCCTGGGCGCGGCGGTGACGGCCCTGGGGCTGGCCGGGGGGTATCTCGTCCGGGCCTTCGCCCTCCCCGCGGGCCTGGGGATAGCGGCCATGGCGGTGACCATCCTCGGCAACGCGGGCTTCCACGTGGGCGCGGGGTCGTCGGTGCTGCGTGACTGCGGCGGAAAGCTCACGCCCGTGGGGCTATTTAACTGCGCCGGGGCCCTGGGCGTGGGACTGGGTACATATCTTGGCGGGGCAAACCCCGCCGTGGCCTTCCCGCTGGCGCTGGCGGCGATAACCGGGGCCTCGGGCCTCAGCATGTTCCTGGCGCCCTCGCCGGAGGGCGCCGGCGGCTGTCCGGAGCTGGCCCGGCTGCCGCGAAAGCTGGATCTGGCCGCGCTGGCGGCGGCGCTCTTTGCCTCTGTCGCCGTCCACACCTGCGCCTGCGGTCTTGCGCCCACGGGACCGGCCCTGCCGGGGGCGCTCGCCATGCTGCCCGCGGTGATGATCTGCCTCGGGAAGCTCGCCGGCGGCGCCGCGGCGGACAAGCTGGGCGGGCGGGATACCGTCCTTGCGCCGCTTCTCATCTCCGGCGGCCTCTTCGCCCTGACGGGCATGGCCCCGGCGCTGGCGATACCGGCCATATTCCTCATGAACATGTCCGTGCCGGTGACCCAGGCCGCCCTGGCCGGGGCCATGCCGGAGTATCCGGGCTTCGCCTTCGGACTTTCGAAGCTGGCCATCGCCTTAGGGTCGGCGGTCCCCTTCTTCATTCCCCTCTCCGAGAATGCCCGGGGCCCAGTGGCGGGGGCTCTGACGGCCCTTTCGGCCCTGGCGGCCATATTCATAAAAAAGGAGGAACCGGAAAATGTTCAGTCCAATACCCCTTGATTTCGCTCCCACTATTGATTTTCAGAATCCCCGCTTCATCGTCTTCGCGGTGGTGAGTCTCGCGGCCATCGCGCTGGCGGTCTTCGCCGTGGTCTTCATCATCCGCGTCATCATCCGCAAAATGAAATAATAATACTATTCTCCAATTAGAAGCATCTTTCGTTACCGGGCGATAATGTAGGTATAGCAACCATTTAGGTGCGTTATAAAGTTCTTTTTGATACTTTTTCTTTCAAGAAAAAGTATAAGAGGAGGAAAAAATGAACGCTGTATTCTTTAATTTCCTGGCCGCCCTTGGCCTCATGCCCCTGGACATCGCCCCGGAGCCGGGCCTGTTCCGGCCCACGGAGGACACCGCCGGCTGGGTGACGCTGTACGTCATCCTGGGCGTTATCGCCGCGGCGCTGGTGGTGTTCGCCGTGGTGTTCATCATCCGAAAGCTCCGCCACCGCAAAGAATGGTGGAAAAAGTGACCTATGGAGCTGGCACTTTTGCTCTTGCGCAACCTCCTGCTGACGGTGGCCATTGAGGGCGCCGCCGTGGCCCTCATTTTCCGCCGGCGGGAGGCGATCCTCTACAGCGCCGTCGTGAATGTCATGACGAATCCCATCCTCAACGTGCTGGTGATCGGCCTGTGCGGGCTGCTCTCCCTCCCCTACGCCCCGGTGACGGCCACGCTGGAGCTGGCCGCCGCAGCCGCGGAGGCCTGGGCCTACCACGCCCTCCTCCCCCTCCCCTGGCCCAAATCCGCGGGCCTCTCGCTGCTCCTCAACGCCCTGAGCTTCGGAACGGGCCTGCTCATCGCATAGCGCCTCATACTAATCCCCAGCTCGCCGCGGGCGGGCCATTGTACTCGCGCCCTTCCGTTTCTCCGGCAAAAAAGCTCCCCGGGGCCGGGGCCTCGGGGAGGGTGGGTTACCTTGTATAAAACTCGTACACCGTGGTGGATTTCAGCGTCATGCCCTCCATGAATACCGGGGATTGGAAGGAGGGGCAGTTGACGGCGTTGGGGACGAAGCCCGTCTCCAGGCATATGCCGCAGTAGGGGCCCAGCTCCCGGCCGTTCTTGCCAGTCTCCTTCTTGCGGCCGGGGTCGGTATAGAGGACCATGGCGGGCATGTCGGTGTAGGTCCTCATGCCACGGCCCACGTTGTAGGAGTAGAGGTCCGCCACGGGCTTGCCGCTCTCCTGCTTGTCCAGTATGTAAAACTCGTCGTAGGATACGTCGCCGCCGTTGAAGTAGTCCCCGCCGTACTTCATGGCCTCGCGGACACAGCGCAGATACGTAAAGTCCGCCGCGGTGCCGGCAACGGGGATCATGCCGCCGTCGGGGATGCCGTCCTCGTCGCGGCTGACGCGGTTGTGGGCGCCTATCCAAAGGTCGTGGTCCCGGATGTCGCCGGTGCCGGACAGGTCAAAATACGCGTGGTTGGTGGGATTTAAGACCGTGTCGCCCAGGGCCGTCAGCTCGTAGTCGATGGCAAGGCGGGACATGTCGTCGAAGGTGTAACGGACCTTGGCGGAGACGTCGCAGCCAAAGCCCACGGTGTCCGTGTCGTCCAGCCTCAGGACCACGCTCTCCCCCTCGATGCAGCCGGACCAGAGCTTCTTGCCGTAGTCGTCGGCGGCGCCGTGGAGGAAGTTTTTCCCCTCGTTGCACTGGAGCTGGAACTGGCGGTCGCCGATGGAGAAGCGCCCCTCCTTTATCCGGTTGGCGCAGCGGCCCACCACCCGGCCGGAGCGGCCGAAATCCTCGATCCTCTCGCCGCTCTCACAACCGAGGACCACGTCGCCCAGGCCGCCGTGCCTGTCCAGCACCACCACGGAGTGGATAATGGCGCCGTACTCCAGGATCTGGACATACTCGCCCTTTTTGTTGGCCAGGGTAAAGCGGCGCACCTCACGCCCGTCCCGGAGCCTTCCGTAAATATCAGATGTTATCATGAAAACGCACCCCTGTCACCCGGTTCGTGCCGTCGATAGTCCGGCTCCGGGTTATATTATCCATAATTGTACTACATTTCTGAACGGAATTCCAGGGTTTTTCTGGTATTTTACAATATTTCCAGATTCGCACGAAAGGCAATGGCTCTTGGGGTGGGTAATCCGTCAAATTGGATAACGTAAGCGCCCTTATTGTTAGATATTTCCATTACCGTTCCGGCGCCGAAGATGGCGTGGCGGACGCGAGTCCCCGGGGCCAGGCGCCGCTCCGGCTCCCCGGAGGGCAGGCGCGCCCAGCTTAAGCCGATGTACTCCCGGGCCTCCCGGATAAGCCCCTCCCGGGGCGGGGAGGTGAACTCCAAAAGCTCCCGGTCTATATCCAGGACGAAGCGGGACGGGTAGCGGGGCGAGCCGTCCAAATTCCGGCCCTCCGCCTCGGTGAGGTAGAGGCGCTTTTGCGCCCGGGTCACGGCCACGAAGGCGAGCCTGCGCTCCTCCTCCATGGCCGGGCGGGTGGCGGTGCGCTTGGAGGGGAACACCCCCTCGTTCATGGCGGTGAGGAACACGTAGGGGAACTCCAGGCCCTTGGCGGCGTGGACCGTCATGAGCTTCACCCTGTCGCCGGCGTCCCCGGCGTCCTGATTGGTAAAAAGGGCCACATGGGCCAGGTAGCTTGGAAGCGTGCTCTCCTCCCCGCAGGACACCTCAAAATCGTAAACGGACTGCTTCAGCTCCGCCAAATTGTCCAGCCGCTCCTGGCTGCCCTCGGTGCGGAGCATCCGCTCGTAGCCGGATTCGTTCAGCATGGCGGACAGGACCTCGGAGATGGGCCGCCCCTCGTAGGAGGCAGAAAAGGTGTCGATGAGCGACACAAACTCCCGGGCCTTTGTGGGGCGTATGAGCTCGCTGTCGGTGTTTTGCCGCAGCGCCTCGTACAGCGAGCAGCCGTTCCGGACGGCGTACTCCCGCAGGAGCTCCATCCTCCGCCGGCCCAGGTTGCGCTTTGGCACGTTTGCCACCCGCATAAAGGAGAGGTCGTCCTGAAACGCCGCCATGCGCAGGTAGCTCAGGGCGTCCTTGATCTCCCGCCGGTCGAAAAACTGCACGCCGCTGTAGATGGTATACGGTATTTTGGCCTTTTGGAGGACCTCCTCGATAACGCGGGTGACGTAGTGGGAGCGGTAGAGCACAGCCATATCCCGGTAGGGCACGCCGCTATCGTGGAGTCGCGCCATCTCCCCCGCCATCCAGGCGGCCTCGTCCCCGGAGGTCTTGGCGTTGTGGACAAGAACGCTCTCGCCGGAGGGCAGCATGGGGACGAGGTCCTTTTTGATGCGGTCGGTGTTTTTGGCGATGAGGGAGTTGGCGGCCTTTAGAATTTCCGGCGTGGAGCGGTAATTTTCCGTCATCATGATGGTCTTCGTTCCCGGAAAGCGCCGGTCGAAGTCCCGGAGGTATTTGATGTTGGCCCCGCGCCAGGTGTAAATGGTCTGGTCCGGGTCCCCCACCACGAATAGGTTGTTGTGGTACCCCACCAGCGCCTCCATGAGCTCGTACTGGATGAAGTCGATGTCCTGGAACTCGTCGATCATGATGTACTCAAGCCGCTCCTGCCACTTGCGGCGGATGTCCGCGTTGGTGTTGAAGATGTGGAGGGTGAACTTGATGAGGTCGTTGTAGTCCAGGGCGAAGCACTTCTTCTCCTGATAGAGATAGCCGTAAAAGATGATGTCCTGAGCCGATGATGCTTTCTCATACTTCTCCCGGAGCTGGTCCAGGGACATGTCCACCATGTCGAGGTAGTAGTCCGGCCGGCGAAAGAGCTTTTGGATCTCGATCATATCCCTCGCGGCGGCGAAGGTCATGTCCCGGAGGGTCAGGCCCCGCTCCTCGTAGATGATGCGCAGCATCTCGTTGATGTCGGAGTTATCGAGGACCAGGAAGCTCTTGGGGTAGCTGACGGCGCTGATGTCCTCCTGCAAAACGGTGACGCAGAAGCTGTGAAAGGTGCAGATATGCCCCGTGTCGTCGTCCCCGGTGAGGCTGTGGATGCGCTGGCGCATCTCCGCGGCGGCCTTGTTGGTGAAGGTCACGCAAAGGATGCTCCCCGGGAGGATGCCCAGCTCGTTGACAAGGTACGCAAACCGGTGGGTCAGGGCCCGGGTCTTCCCGGAGCCGGCCCCGGCGATGACCCGCACGGGCCCCTCCGTGGTGGTGACGGCCAGCCTCTGCGCCTCGTTCAGCCCGTCCAATATCCCGCTCATACCCCCGCCTCCCGAAAATCAAGATGACTTAATTATACTACCGCCATCCTCCCCTGTCAAACGTCCCGGATGGTATAAACGTCCGCCCCGCGACATAGATTTTAAGTGCCAAGGGAGTGGTGATATTGAGGAGCAGCATCGAGGAGCGGGCCGTCAGCTTAGCCCGGTACATAGTCGAGAACCGCGCCACCGTCCGCGCCGCCGCCAAACACTTCGGAGTATCAAAGAGTACGGTACACAAGGATATTTCCGACCGCCTGCGGCGGGTGAACGAGCCGCTTTACGAAGAGGTCAAGGGCGTTCTGGACTTCAACAAGTCCGAGCGCCACATAAGAGGCGGCCTGGCCACCAGGAGAAAGTACAAGGGCGAATAGCCCAGCGAAATTGAAAAAGAAAGAGCCCGCCGGCTCTTTCTCAGACTGTCGGGAAAAGGCCTTTGGCCTTTTTCCGACAAGGGGAACATGCGGAATATTTTCTCTGAATTTTGCGAAATTCAGAGAAAATATTCCTGCTGTCGCCCTGCGCGCCGCCGTTGGCGGCACTTGTGCGACAAAAGGGATTTTTTTCAAGGCACATGTCCTTGGAAAAAATATTGAATTTGAATTTTTCGACAGCCTGAAAAGAAAGAGCCCGGCGGGCTCTTTCTTTTCGTATTTTGTTATCTTCTCCCGCCGAAGCTGCCGCCGCTGCGGCCGCCGCCGGAGGGACGGAAACCGCCGGAGGGGCGGGAGCCTCCCGAGGGACGGGAGGAGGGCCTGGGGCCGCCGGAGGGGCGGGGGCGGCTTCGATAGCCTCCGTAGCCGCCGGGACCCGGGCCGGGGCCCGGAGGGGGCGGAGGCCCGCGCCAGCGCCGGTAGGGGCGGGAGGAGAACATGTACCAGGGGTAATACCGGGGTATGGGCATGCCCATGTACACGTGGTAGCCGCGCCAGCGGCGTCTGTCGGCCTCGATGAGGACGATGAAAATGAAGACGCAGAAAAGAATGACGACGATATTTCTGGTGAGAAATCCGAATATGGCGCCGATGAGGGAGCCGCCCGCCAGCAGCCCCTGGCCGCCGGAGGAGGGCTTTTTCACGCCGTACTCGTCATAAAACCAGTCCGCTAACTTGCCCACGAGCCTGGTCACGGCCCTGTCGTACTTCCCGGCGTCAAAATCGTCCCAGAAGTAGCGGTCCAGGTAGTCGTTGATGTCGTCCTCGGTGAACCGGTCCTTGAGCTCCTCGCTGACCGTCATCCCGCCGCGGCCCTCCTTGGGGGACACCACCAGCAGCATGGCGCGGGCGGAGAGGCTCCATTCGTTGAAGAGGCTCACCGCGTACTCGTCGGCGTAGATGTCGCCGAAGTAGTCGATGAAAGCGATGACGATCTGCGCCCCGCCCACGTTCTCCTCCAGGTCGTAGTTGACGCTGAGGACCTCCTCGATGGTTTCCCGGGACAGCGAGCCCGTCTCGTCGGTGACGTAGTAGTCCTCGCTCTGGCGCAGGGCCAGGGCCGGGACCGCCGCGGTCACGGCGAGGACCAGGACGATCATAAGGGAAAGGACTTTTTTCAAGGCGCGCACCTCACTTAAATTGGGCGGGCGGGTCTACGCCCAGCGCCGAGCCGATGATATTGGCGGGGAAGCGCCGGTAAGTGTCCGCGATGAACTCCGCCGCGGCCTCGTTATAATTGGAGTGGGCCACGGCGCCCTGGGCGCCGTCAAAGCTCTCGCCGTAGGAGCGAAGCGCCTCGGCGTCCTCCCCGGAGAGCCCAAGCGTCCCCAGCTTATCCCTCAGGGCGTTGAAGGACTCCGCCATCAGGGCGTTGGCATTGGCAATTTCGCCTATGTCCCCGTCCTTCAGGGCGTCCAAGAGAAGCCCCCTGTCCGCCCGGAGCTCGCCTGTCTCCCCCGCGGCGGCGTCGTACTTGGCGCCCACGGTGATGAGCCCCAGGGCGGCGTCCTTGGCGTCCTCAAGAAAGTCCGCCACGGCCCCACGGCCCTGGACGCCGGTGAAGAAAAGCTCCTCCACGCCGTCCACGGCCCGCCGGAGGCTCATCCTTGCCCCTATCGGCGTGAATATGAGTATCACCAGCGCCATCACCGCGGCGGCGAAGCGCCTGTCGGCGGCGATGCCGGCGCCGCCCTTGGGCTCCCGGGCCTGGGCCTGGGCGCTGCTCATTTATTGATCTCCAGGAGCTTGTTCTTGAGGTCGGACTCGATCTTGCCAAGCTCCACCTCGGCCTGGCGGCGCTTGGCCGCGCCCTCCACCTGGATGGTGCGGACCTCCTCCAGCGTCTCGATGAGGGACTGGTTGGTGGCCTTCAGCGTCTCAATATCCACGATGCCCCGCTCGGACTCCCGGGCGATCTCCACGGAGCCCTGCTTGAGCATTTCGGCGTTCTTCTTCAGAAGCTCGTTGGTCATGTTGGTGACCTCGCGCTGGGCCTCCATGGCCTGCTGGGAGTGGTGCTGGCCCAGGGCCAGGACCATCTGGCTCTTCCAAAGGGGTATGGTGTTCACAAGGGAGGTCTGGATCTTCTCCACCATCAGGGTGTCGTTATTCTGGATGAGCCTTATCTGGGGGGACATCTGGACGGAGATCATCCTGGTGAGCTCCAGGTCGTGGAGCTTTTTGTCAAAGCGGCTGATCATGTTCTGATAGTCGTTGACGGCCTGGGCGTCCTCGGGGAGGCCGGACTTTTTGGCCTTCTCCTGGAGCTGGGGCAGGACCGTCTCCTCGCACTCCTTGAGGCGCCTCTTGCCGGCCAGGATGTACATGGTCAGCTCCTTATAATACGCCTGATTGAGCTCGTACATCTTGTCTAAGGTGGCCACGTCCTTCAAAAGGGTGATCTGGTGCTTTTCCAGCATCCCGGCGATCTTGTCCACGTTGACCTCGGCCTTGTCAAACTGGGCCTTCAGGGAGGCTATCTGATTCTGGACCTTCCGCTTGAAGCCGAAGAGGCCCCGCTTCTCCTCGCCGTCGTAGTCGAAGTCCTTGAGCTCCACCACAAGGTCGGAGAGCATCCCGCCGACCTCGCCCATGTCCTTGGTGCGGACGTTCTGGAGGGTCTGGCCGGAGAAATCGGCGATGTTCTTCTGGCTGGCGGCGCCGTACTGGAGGACGGCGTTGGCGTCGGTGATGTCGATCTTCTTGGAAAATTCCTCCACGGCCTGGAGCTCCGCTTCGGAGAGCACACTCTCCTCGTGCTCGGTGGCGGTGACGACGGGGGCCTGGGGCTCCGCGGCGGCCGCCGCGGCCGCGGCCTGCGCCGCCGCCTGCTGGTCCGCGGGCGTAGTGGGTGTGGCGTTGAAGGTGAGAGTGGGGATGTATTCTTCTTGTTCAGTCATGGTAACGCGTCCTTTCTTATAGCTTTTGATTTTAAAAATCTTTCCCGGCGAGCCCTTCGCGCTTGAGCATGGACTCCAAAACCGTTATGTCCGTCTCGATGTCCAGCGCCTCGTTGGCGAAGAGGGCGTCGTACTGCTTGCGGTAGGCCGCCACGGTGGTGTCCAGGATGTCCTCGATGCGCCGAAGCGTCCCGGACACGTTCTCCCCCGCGGCCTCGCCGCTCATGCGGTCGTAGGCGTTCAGGAGCTTCATGGTGGTGGGCAGGTAATACCCGGCGAAGCGCCGGACCTGGGGCACGTCCTTGGGGTCGTCCACGATGTCCCGGAAAATTTTGTCCGTCAGCCCCGCCAGCTCCTCCACCCGCGCCCTCACGGAGGGCTCCCGGATGGACGCGCCCAGGCGCTTGAGCTCCCGGACGGCCTGCTCCCCCTCCCGCAGGAGGGCGTCGGTTTCCGCGTCCCCCGTGGTGACGGGCTCCGGCTCCGGCTCGGGGACCTCCACCTCCACCTTTTTGCCGGGGAAGAGCTTTGAAAAGAGCGCGAACACCCCCGCCGACAGGGCGATGAGCAGCGCCAGGTGCCACAGCTTATAAAGCGGCAGGACCACACACCACACCAGCCACAGCGTGGCCACGGCGTAAAACGGCGCCGCCGAGCGCTTTATCACGGTCTTTTTCGTGTCCCGCGCCTCCCTTCAGGAAATTTCTACACGTATATATTGTATTATTTCCCACATAAATTGTCAAGAGATTTGCCCGCCCCGCAGGGCCCCGGCCTCATCTTTTATACTCAAACTCTATGCCGCTGACGCAGACGGTGTCGCCCTCCTCAACGCCCAGGTCCTCGAGCCTTTGGAAGACCCCCCGGTCCCGGAGGGTCCGGTCGAAGTACATCCGGGACTCGTAGTCGCCGAAGTTCACGTTCTGGACCAGCCGCTCCACCCAGCCGCCGTCCACATACCAGACGCCGTCCTCCCGGTCGATCTCGGGGTCGGGCAGCTCCTCCGGCTCCTCCGGCTCCACGTACTCCGGCTCAAAGGTGGCGATGGGCGGGAGGGACGCAAGCTTATAGCTCACCGCCCGGACAAGCTCCTGGGTGCCGGTCTGGGCCGCGGCGGAGATGGGGAAGAAATCCATCCCGGCGGCGCAGACGCGCATTTTAAGGCGCTCTATCTGCTCCGGCGAGGCCATGTCGCACTTGTTGGCGGCCACCGCCATGGGCCGGGAGGCCAGTGCCGGGGAATACTCCGCAAGCTCCCGGTTTATCGTCTCAAAATCCTCGATGGGGTCCCGGCCCTCGCTGCCGGAGACGTCCACCACGTGCAAGACCAGGCGGCAGCGGTCGATGTGCCGCAGAAAATCGTGGCCCAGCCCGGCGCCCGCGCTGGCGCCCTCGATGATGCCGGGGATGTCCGCCAGGACGAAGCTCCGGTTCTCCCCGGCGTAGACCACGCCTAAATTCGGAAAGAGCGTGGTGAAGTGGTAATTGGCGATCTTCGGCCGGGCCCTTGTGACGGCGGCCAAAAGCGTGGACTTGCCCACATTGGGAAAGCCCACCAGCCCCACGTCCGCCAGGAGCTTCAGCTCCAGGACGATCTCCCGCTCCGCTCCCGGCAGGCCCGCCTTGGCAAACCGGGGGGCCTGGCGGGTGGGGGTGGCGAAGTGGGCGTTGCCCCAGCCGCCGGAGCCGCCCCGGGCGGCCACAAAGCGCTCCGTGGCGGACATATCCGCCATCACCGCCCCGGTGGCCCTGTCCCGGACCACGGTGCCCAGGGGGACGCGGATGACCAGGTCCTCCCCCCGCTTGCCGGAGCAGCGCTTGCCCGTGCCGTCGGCGCCGTTGCCGGCGGCGTACTTGCGCTTATAGCGAAAGTCCATAAGGGTGGACATGTTGGCGTCCGGGATCAGCACCACGTCGCCGCCGTCCCCTCCGTCGCCGCCGTCGGGCCCGCCGGAGGCCACGTATTTTTCCCGGTGGAAGGCCACGGCGCCGTTGCCGCCGCGCCCCGCCTTTATCTCGATCGTCGCTTTGTCTACGAACATCTCGTCTCTTCCTTTGAAAAATGAAGTATTCGGTATTTGCTGTTATTCTACCAGATGCGGAGGGTATTTTCAAGAATTATTGACATTTCCCCCGGGGGATATTATAGTATTGCTGTACCCAGATGTTTTTTCAGGGGGGAATTGCCGGTATGAAAAGGCTCACTTCGGCCTTGAATTCAAAATGGTGCGCCGCGGGTCTGGCCCTGGCGGTCTTTCTCTTTATGCTGCTTTTGAATTTCCTGACGCCCTATGTGGCGGACGACTACGTCTACCGCTACGGCTTTCACGACCACGAACACGTGGAGTCGGTCCTGGACGTGGTAAAGTCCATGTACGTCCACAGCTACGCCATGAACGGCCGGGTGGTGAGCCACTTTTTCGGGGAGCTCTTTATGATCTGGCCCAAGGCCCCCTTCAACTTCGCAAACGCCGGGATGTTCACGCTCCTCTGGTACGTCCTCTGGCGCGTCGCCTCGGTGGGTGCAAAGCGGAACATCCTCATCGGCGCCGGCATTTTCATGGCCCTTTGGTACTGGATGCCCGTTTTCGGCCAGGTGGCCCTCTGGCAGTTGGGGTCGGTGAACTACCTCTGGGGCATGGGCTTCGGGATGCTCTTTATTTCCCCCTATGTCTACCGGCTCATGCACGGCGGAGAGCTCATAAAAAAGTCCTGGCAGCGGGCGGTCTTCTGCGTCCTGGCCCTGCCCTTCGGGATGTACATCGAGGTCATGAGCTTTGTGGGCCTCTTTATCGCCGCGGCGCTGATGGCGCTGTCCCTCCTTTTTGACAAAAGGAGCCTCAAAAGCTGGCTCCTGGCCCCCATCGGCATCGGCGGCGTGGGCTATATGCTCCTCATGAGCATGCCCGCGGAGATGAAGGCCAAAAAGAGCAGTATGGCCCTGGGGACGCTGATCGGCAACATCTCCTCCGCCACGCAGATGCTCCGTGACTTTGGCCGGACGCTGCTCATTATCTGGGCGGTGCTGGCGGTGCTGGCGCTCTTCATGAAGGTCCCGGGGAAGCGCGTGGCGCTCTCCGCGGTCCTGGCCGTGGGGGCCGTGGGCGGCAACTACATGCTCATATTCGCCGGGTACTACCCGGAGCGCTGCGCCAGCGCCCCGGTGACGCTGCTCATCCTGGCCTGCGCCCTCCTGCTGGCGGGGTTTGACGTGTGCCGCGCCGGCGAGGCCCTGCGGTGCTCCGCCGTCGCGGCGCTGACGGTGGTCTTTGCCTTCTCCCTGATCGAAGGGACCTACAGCATTTGGCGGAGCTACGCGGAATACAGGGACCGGGAGGACGTCATCGAAAGCGCCCTGGCGGCCGGTGAGCGCGACCTGGAGCTCCCGCTGGTCCACCCCACCACCCCCTACAGTGCCTTCTGGGGCCTCCGGGACCTGGCCACCGACACCGCCGACACCTGGCCCAACACCCAGTTCGCCTCCTACCACGGCCTCGACAGCGTGATTGGGAAATAAGTCAAATAACACCAAAAAGTATTCGCCGCGCACCGCGCGGCGATCGTTTATTATGGCAAAAACCGGGGATGGGCCGATGTGGTCATCGGCCCTTACGGCGTATAGGATTGGTTATCGCGTCAATTTGGGCGATTTGCGTTATCGGGGCGCGGGCGGCACATCTGGGCCAATGTCATTCAGTTAGCGGCCATAATGCTGCACAACGAAAAACCTCCTACGAGGGAATTCGAACATTTCCGATAGCCGCGAAATCTTCCATGTAGGGGCCGATGACCACATCGGCCCGCGCTTTTGTTGCGCTCCCGCCCTCCGTTCAACGGTGCGCGGCAATAAACCGGAATGGGCCGCTGTGGGCGTGCCCAAGGGCATTCCCTGCGGTCACGGCCCGTACAGCGAGATTATCGGTTATCGCGTTAAATTTGAGGCTCAGATTTTGCTTAACTTAATGACATTGACATCGGGGCCGCCCATTGTTCCGGAATGCTCCTCTTTCCGGCGGGCCCATTTCTTCACATATGCAGATTTTGCGTATTGTACAGGTTCGCGTAATCCCCGTTTTTTGCCAGAAGCTCGGCGTGGGTGCCCTGCTCGGTGATGACGCCGTCCCTTATCACCAGGATTCTCCCGGCGGAGCGGACGGTGGAGAGGCGGTGGGCGATGATGAGGGTGGTGCGGCCCCTGGCCAGCTCGTCGAAGGCCCGCTGGATCTTCGCCTCCGTCACGGAATCCAGCGCCGACGTGGCCTCGTCCAAGATGAGCACCGGGGGATTTTTTAAGAATATGCGGGCGATGGAGATGCGCTGCTTCTGTCCCCCGGACAAAAGCGCCCCCCGCTCCCCCACGTATGTATCGAAGCCCTGGGGCATGGCCATGATGTCGTCGTAGATCTCGGCCCGGCGGGCGGCCTCGGCCACCTCGTCGTCCGTGGCGCCGGGGCGGCCGTAGCGGATGTTGTTCATGACGGTGTCGGCGAACAGGAACACGTCCTGCTGCACCACGCCGATGTTCCGCCGGAGGCTCTTTTGCGTCACGTCCCGGACGTCCAGGCCGTCCACGGTGATGGAGCCGCCCGTCACGTCGTAAAACCGGGGGATGAGGCTGCAAAGCGTGGTCTTTCCCCCGCCGGAGGGCCCCACCACCGCCACCGTCTCCCCGGGGGAGACGTGGAGGCTCACATGCCGCAGGACCTCGGCGTCGTCCCGGCCGTAGGAGAAGCTCACGTCGTTGACGTCTATCCGCCCCCGGACGTTTTTGAGCTCCACAGCGTCGGGCTTGTCCACAAGCTCCGGCTCCACCCGCATGAGCTCCACGAAGCGCGAGAGCCCCGCCGTGCCGTTCACCAGCATTTCGGAGAGATTGGCCAGCTTCCGGATGGGCGTTATGAAGGTGGAGGTGTAGAGCGTGAAAGTGATGAGGTCCCGGTAGTCCATGTAGCCCCTCATGATGAGTAAGCCTCCGTAAGCGATGACCGCCACGGGCATGATGGAGGTGAACAGCTCCAGGGAGCTCTGAAAGACGCCCATGGCCTTGTACTGGTCCTTTTTGGAGACTCGGAAGCGGTCGTTGGCGGCGTCGAATTTGCTGTGCTCGGAGCCCTCGTTGGCGAAGGCCTTGGCGGTACGCATCCCGGAGAGGCTGGACTCGATGTCCGCGTTTATGGAGGCCGTGACGCGCTTTACGTTCCGGGAGGTGTCCCGCAGGCGCTTGCGGTTCAGCGTCGCCACGGTCAAAAAGAGCGGTATGAGGATGAGCATCACCAGCGCCAGCCGCCACTGGACGGTGAAGAGGATGGCGATGGCCCCGGCCACGGTGACGGTGGAGATAAAGACGTCCTCCGGCCCGTGGTGGGCAAGCTCCGTGATGTCAAAAAGCTCCGCCGTGAGGCGGCTCATCAGGTGCCCCGTGCGGTTGGAATCAAAAAAGCTCATGGGGAGGGTCTGGAGGTGCGTGAACAGGTCCTCCCTTATGTCCGCCTCCACCAGCACGCCGAAGCCGTGGCCCCAGTAGATGACCACGTACTGCAAAAGCGCCCGCAGGATGTAGGAGGCCACGACGATCCCCACCACGGCGAAGAAGGCCCCGTAGAGATCTTCCGGGATGAGCTCATAGAGGCACAGCCGTGAGGCGTAGGGAAAGGCCAGGTCCACCAGCGAGATCGCCAGCGCGCAGGCCATGTCCAGCGCGAAAAGCCCCATGTGCGGCTTAAAGTAGCTTATGAAAATACGAAAAAGTCCCCAGTTTTTAAAATCCCGTTTCATTTTGAGCCCGCTCCTTTAGTTTGATGCCCGGATATTGTATCACAGTTAAACCCACCGTGCAAGCAAGACTTTTTTGACAAACCGGGGCGGATATAGTATAGTATAGAAAAAGCTCAAGGAGGCGGCGGGATGGATATTACGCGGGGGGCGGTGTGCGCCTTCACCGGCCACCGGCCGGAGAAGCTGCCGTGGAGATATGACGAGCGGGACCTCCGGTGCGTGGAGCTCAAGCGCCGCATCGAGGACGCCGTCCGCGCGGTGTATGAGGCCGGCGTGCGCCACTACATATGCGGCATGGCCAAGGGGTGCGACATGTACTTCGCCGAGTCGGTGATAGCCCTCCGGGACGAGTGGCCCGACGTGAAGCTGGAGGCCGCCGTGCCCTGCGAGACGCAGTCGGCCGCCTGGACGCCGCAGGAGCGGGAGCGGTACTACTATATCCTCCACCAGTGCGACAGGCAGACCCTGGTTTCCCGGGAGTACACCCCGGAGTGTATGCTTCGCCGCAACCGGTACATGGTGGACTCCGCCTCCATCCTCATCGCCGTCTACGACTTCAAGCCCGGCGGCACCATGCAGACGGTGAACTACGCCAGAAGCTTGGGGCTCGAGATCATCGAGATTCAAATCCCGGAATAAGCGCCCCGTCTCCCCCCGCCTTTCGGCGGGGCAGGTTGTCAAAAAACTCAAATTCTATATTTTTTCCAAGGACATGTGCCTTGGAAAAAATCCCTTTTGTTTTGCGGAGTGTGCGGCCCTACGGGCCGTGCGCGGAGCAAAACAGCAGGGAAGTTTACGCTGAATTTCGCAAAATTCAGCGTAAATTTCCCGCACGTTCCCCTTGTCGGAAAAGCCCGTCAGGGCTTTTCCGACAGGTTTTCTGGGGCGTTTGGGGGGC
>CANROF010000010.1 GCA_947632155.1 uncultured Oscillospiraceae bacterium | reverse complement strand
GTAAAACTTGAACTTCTGCTGGTGGCGATAGGGCATAACCTTTACAAATTCCACAACAAACGCAAGCGCCTCCAGGCTGCCGCCTGACTTGAGAAAAACGGCAGCCTGTGGGGTAGGGGCAGTGTGCCCTTTTTTGAAAAAATGCGGTTATTTTTCCACACATAAACCGGGGCTGTGAAAAGCCGAGCGTGTAGATGCTCTTTTTTTCACAGCCCCCCATATTGTTGACAAACCTCATTATTTCCGGCGTTCCTGTCTGTCCCGCACCCTCCGCGGCCTATCCCTTGTCCGAAGCGTACAGAGCTTTCATAAACTCCGACTTTAGGATGCCTCTCTCCACGATGTCCACACGCTCTCCGGTGAGCAGGAGGCGAAAGGCGCCACGGCGCAGGCCCTCCGCACGAAGGCCGCACTTTTCCATGACGCGGCCGGAGCCTAAATTCGCGGCGGCGTGGCTGCCGTTTATCCGGTAAAAGCCCACGTCCTCAAAGCAATAGCGCAGGACCTCCCGGAAAGCCTCGGTCATAAGGCCCCGGCCCCACCACGCCTTCCCCATGCAGTAGCCCACGGAGCCTGTCTCCTGGTAGGCGTCCGCGTGCGCGATGCTGATGTCCCCGATGAGGACGCCGCCCTCCCGAAGGACGATGGCCCAGTGGTAGACGTCCGGCCTGCGGCTCTCCTCCTCCCAGGCCCTCAAAAGCGCGCGGGTGACGGATATGTCCCCGTGAGGGGTCCAGGTGAGATAGCGCGTCACCTCCGGGTCGTTCGTCCAGTTTTGAAAGGCGTCCTCCGCGTCCGCCTCCCTCCAGGGACGGAGGATGAGGCGGGCGGTGGTCAGCGTTTTTGTGCCTA
Source organism: uncultured Oscillospiraceae bacterium (assembly GCA_947632155.1). Lineage (GTDB taxonomy): Bacteria > Bacillota > Clostridia > Oscillospirales > Oscillospiraceae > RUG626. The sequence continues at coordinate 50,129 of CANROF010000010.1, read as the reverse complement.
TGTGTTCCATTTTTGTTCCCTCCGGTCTTACGAATAGGGGTATTTTACCGCGCCGGAGGGGAAAGCGCAATCAACCTGTAGTTGAATGCTCTCTGGCCCGCCGTAGCTGATTTTTGGGGAGAGACAGCTCGTGGACGTATCCCCGGGCGGTGAGCCAGTCGATGACCCGCTGCCAGGCCTCGGCGGCCTCGGCGTACTTTCCCTGCTCATCGAGGCAAAAGGCCATGGAAAAGAGTGGGTCCGCCGCCTCCGGGCAAAGCTCTGTGGCCCGCTCCCAGTGGGCAAATGCCTCGTCGAAACGGCCCAGCGCCCGGCAGGCGTCCCCGGCGTAAATGGTGAACACGCCATCCAGCTCGCCAAAGCGCTCCCGCGCCTCCTCAAACACCGCCAGAGCCTCCTCATAGCGCCCCGCATAGTGGAGCGCCGCCATCAGCGTCAGGCGGCAGTCCGGGTCGTCGGGCTCGGCCTGGACACGCGCCCGCTCCTCCTTCACGGCCTCCTCTCCCCGTCCGATGCGGGAGAGCATATAAAGGCGCTGCTGGCGCGCGCTTTTGTATGCCATGTCCCGCTCGGACCCGGACAGGAGGCTCTCATATTGCTTCAGGGCCAGATCCCGGCAGTCGTACATCTGGTACTCGTTCAGGACCCCGTAGGAGCGAACATCGTCCCGGGTATATTTTCCGCTGTCAAAGAGCTTTCTGAACTCCGCGTCGGCGCGGATGAAGTCGTTCCTGTCGTGACTGGCCTCGTACACCGCCAAGAGCCGCTGGGCGTTGTTGTCGTAAGCGTCCACCTGGGGCTTGAAGAGGTCGTCGATGGTCACGTCCAGGGCGGAGGCCACCGACGGGAGCGTCAGCGTATCCGGCACCGTGGCGCCCGTCTCCCACTTGCTCACGGCCTGATAGGACAAATTGAGCTCGCGGGCTAACTGTTCCTGGGTGAGGCCCCGGAGCTCCCGGAGCTTTTTGATGTTTTTTCCGATGTTGTTTTCCATGGTATCACCTTTTCCTTGATTTCGGGCCCGTGATACCATTATAGCCGAACCGCGGGGATTTGCAATAACCCCTCGGGAGACAGCCTCTCCCCTGCCGGTTGAGTTTATGTATTCGTGTCCCGGCTGAAAAACGCCACGCAGATGCAGTTGGGACCCACGTGTGTGCCGATGGTGGCGCCGATGGCGGAGATGGGAAGCTCCCTGATGTGGCCCTCGTAGAGGTCCGCGCTGTCCTGGAGGTATTTTTTCAGTATGTCGTCGGAAAGGCCCGTGTAGGATATGGCGTAGGGCATGTCGAAGTTGATCCCGCCGGTCTTTTCAATGAGCTTTCGGAGAAGATTGCTCCCGTTCCTGGAACCCCGGGCCTTCCCCACCATGGCGACCTCCCCGTCCACCACGCTGACGACGGGCTTTATCCCCAGGGCCTCCCCGGCGAAGGCCACGGCGGAAGAGATGCGCCCGCCGCGTTTTAAGTATTCAAGGGTGTCCAAAAGGCCCAGTATCTGCACTCTCCCGCGGGCCTTCTCTAACTCCGCGGCAATGCCGGCGGCGTCCGTCCCGGCGTCCCGGAGCCGCGCCGCCAGGCGCGCCAGAATCTGCTCGCCCACACAGACGTTGAGGGTATCCACCACAAAAACGCCCTCATAGTCCTCCGCGGCCATCAGGGCGCTCTGATAGGAGCCGGACAGCTTTGACGAGAGCGTCAGGCAGACCACCGTATCCCCGGCCCCGGTGAATTTTTTAAAGTATTCCCCGTAAACATAGGGCGAAATCTGGCTGGTGTGCGGAAGCTCGTCGGACTCGATGAGCTTTTCGTAAAACTCCCGGGGCGGGAGGCTCACGCCGTCCTGATACTCCGTTTCGCCAAATGTCACCGTGATAGGCAGGAGCTCTATCTTCAACTCCCGCGCCTCCCGCTGCGTAAGGTCGCAGCCGGAATCCACCATTATTCGAACCATTGCATTTCCTCCTTTGTCTTTTCCGCGGCGTCCAGGGCCCGTTCCACAAGGTCCGAAAGCCTCCGGCAGTCCTCGTCGCCAAGGTTCTCCGCCACGCCGTCCACCAGCCGCATCACACGCCGGTGCTCGCGGGTATACGCCGCTATGCCGGCGGCGGTTATGACGACGCGGACGGTCCGGCCGTCCCGGGCGTCCGGGCGGCGGCAGACCATGCCCTTGCCCTCCAGCCCCACAAGGACCCGGTGGGTGAGGGATTTCAGCAGCTTCAGACGCTCGTTTATGGCCGTGGCCGTAAGGCCCTCCTCCCCGCCCTCCAGGTGGACGAGCCGAAGGATCATGATCTCGTTGAGGGAGAGCTCCTTCAGCATTCTGTTCCCCCGGACATTGGCCGTGAGCCTGAGCCAGGCCGACAGCAGCTCCTCGGATCTGTTCATACGCCGCCTCCAAAATGTTCACTTTGTGAACTACATCAATATATCGCCTCAATGAGGGATTGTCAACATAATATTTTGTAACATTTAAAAGGCCCCGGGCTCTTCGGCCTCCGGTCCGGTAAAAGTATACCACCGCCGGAAAAAATTTCAAGTACGTTTTGCGCAAAAAATGCCGCCGGACTGGAAATCCGGCGGCAAACAGGTAAGTCAGCCGAGTATGTAAACATAGGCGTCCCGGACGCCGAACTGAAGGCACTCCTGCTCGGTTTCGTAGAATAGGTCGATGATGTTGCTCCCCGGGGTGTCCCCCACCACGGCGGGGCCGTAGGTGTATCTGCCGTCCACGGTGACTATGTAGACCCTGGTCCCCGGCGGCAGGACGCTGGGCAGGGCCGCCACGATGCCCACCTGCACCGGCGCGCCGCTGGAGGTGATACTTCCGGCGCCGTAGGAATACGCCGTGGCCCGCATGGTGACACAGTCGGAGTAGGCATATACCTCTCCCGAGGACGTGGTCAGCGTCCCGGCTCCGTCGTCGGTGACGGAATCGCCCAGGGAAGTGCCGGTGGAGGACGGCGCCCGCCTCTCGGGCTCAGGCTCGGGCTCGGGCTCTGGTTCGGGTTCCGGCTTTGGCTCCGGCTTGGGGACCTCCTTCTCCTTAGTGCCCCGGACGATGACCGTGTCCACCGGCTCGGTGACGGTCACGCTCCCCGTGAGTTCCCGCCCCGTCTCCACGCCGTCCACGTACTTCACCCGGTATGTGAGCTTCTCCAGGCCGTCGGCGCCCTCCGTGACAGTCTCCTCCGTGCCCACATAGAGGCTCGCGGAGCTCTCGTAGACCGTGCCGTGGGGTACGGCCCTCTCCTCAAACGCCTCGCCGTAGGTGACGCGGGAGACGTTAATCTCCAGCCCGTCGGTGAGGGGCGTCCCGGCGGGGGTGCTCAGCAGGTCGTCCTCGCCAAGGCCGATGTCCAGCTCCTCCAAAAGCTCCCCCACCGTCCCGCCGGTGGCGCGCACGTCCCGCGTCTCGCCGTCGGAGGTCACCGAGACATCCAGCGCCGGGACAAGCGTCACGGCGGTGTACGCCTGATGCTCGGTTACGTTGATCATGTACTCCTCCGGGTCGTAGCCGCACATCAGGGCCAGATCCCGGGCGTCCGTCTCGGGCAGCGTCATCACAAAGATCTCGGTACCGCTGGAGACAACGTAGTTTTGCCCGTCCTCAGCCGTCCTTGCGGGAGCGGAGACAACAAGGGCCAGCGCCAGTATGGCGGCGGCGGACATCCCCAGCGCCAAAGCGCGCCCGGCGGCCCTGTTTTTTCTCGTCATGTGATCTCCCCCTTCCGATAAAGAGTCCGGCGTTTCGCCGGAGGTTACAAAAGGTTACAATTCCGTTACAAACGAATTATACCACCTGCCCAGGTCTTTGTCAATCCGGAACATGGCCCCATTTTTCGCGAAAACCGGCAAAATCAGCAAAAAATCGCCTGATTTTGTCCGTCTGACGCCGGAATGAGGCGGGGCCTTATAAAAAACTACCGCGGTGGTGTTGACAAATGTGTAGATGACGCCGCCGATCTCCACTGACCGCCAGCCCCCAGGCCCCCGCCCGACGGCGGGGGCGGCTTTGGGGGATTTTCGGGGCTGAAAAGAAAAAAGAAAAAAACTTTAAATTTATACTTGCAAAGTTTGAAGATATATGCTATTATACGTGGGCACAAAAAAATAACCGGGTGTGGCGAAGTTTGGTATCGCGCTTGAATGGGGTTCAAGAGGCCGCTGGTTCGAATCCAGTCACTCGGACCAAGAAAAAGCCTTAGAGTTGCAATGACTCTAAGGCTTTCTTGTTGTTCCGGCAAGGGCAGTTCTAAGCTATTATCTCAATTTTAATATCTCCGGTGGATGTTTTGAGCTCACATTTACCGCCTGTTATTGTTTTCGGCACGGAAATTTTGCCGGTGGAGGTTTCGGTCAGGAAAACTTTATCGGAAAGTAAGGTGCCTGTAACGTCTCCTGTATCCGTTTTGACGGAAATTTCAGCGGCGTCGCTGTGGTCGAGGGTTATGTCGCCGGTATCGCTTTCAATCGTAAAGCGTCCTGCCCCGATCACATTTTTTAATGTTATGGGCCCGGTATCGCTTTCCACGTAAAGGCCATCACAGGAGGTATCCGTAAGCTCCACCTTTCCCGTATCCGTTTCGATTGCGATATTTGCGCCGACATCCGCTGTGTTTATCCGAATTCTACCTGTGTCCGTTGTCAGCTTCAACTGTTCCGCCGCGATCTCTTCCAATCGGATATCACCGGTGCTCAGTTGAATCTCAATGCCATGTGAGGCGGACGCGAAACAGTCCACATCGGAGGTATCGCCGTCAATTTTAAGCGTATCAAAGGAAAAATCCTTTGGAATCGCAATATCGCCCGTATCCGTCTTTATGAACAGGGAATCGTACTCGCTGCGCGGCAGATAGACGGTCATCTTCGGTTGGCTAAAGGAAAGGGAAAAATGGTCATACCATTTGCGGGTATCGACCGTATGGATCGCCAGCGTACCGTTCTGCACGGAAGCGGAATGTCTTACCTTTTCCTCTTCAAAGAAAACGATTTTGCACCGTCCGTTGTCGGCGGAAGCAAACTCGATCCTGGTCGTTTCGACGTCGATGGATATGCTTTTAAAATCACCGTCTGCCTCATACGTGCTGGTCGTATATGCAACCGTACCGAGCTTGTTAAAATCCCAGCCGGATTCGATCATCGCGCCCACAAAAAGAATTACGCCAAGCGCGACTAAAGCCGCCGCGACTGTCAGCCATATTTTTACTGCTCTTCTCATCATGCCGCCTCCTTCCCGACGAACAAAGATTTAAACCACAAGGCCGCTCTTTTTGTCAGATGTAAAATTCCTTTTGTCACGGCCTTGCACCCGAAGAAGAGAAAGATTGACAGGCCGGCGCAGCAAAGGCCGGCGGAGAGCATCACGATTCCCCTAAGCCCGCCGCCCTGAATGGCAAAGGCCGCAGCCGAGATCGCGCCGCCAAGGACGACTCCCCAAAAGGACGCTTCTACCGCCCACAGCGAAATGACCGCCGACCACGCGACAATATAGACCGCTAAAATTACGGCAAAGGCGGCGATCAAAAGAGGAAGCCATACCGGAAACCCTAATATAAGAAGCACGATCTCCCACGATCTCATGGCTCTTTCCGGCTTGATTTTCTCTTTGACCGGCCTTGTGAGCGGCATATCCGTCAATATTTGTGAAACAACATCGTCCACTGTTCCGATCGAGCCCACCGCCTCCGCCTCCGAGAGCCCCTCCTCCATGCGGTCATCGATCATTTCACTGTAAAAAATAATTCGTTCTTCTACATCATCCCGCGGCATGCCGGACAAGCCATCGCGAAGCCGGGCAAGAAATTCCTGCTTATTCATTTCCATCATCCCCCTTCGTCACGAACCGGTATATAGACAGTATTTCTCTCCACTCGTCCTTGAAGTCTTCGATGCGCTTTAGCCCCGCGCCGGTAATATGATAATATTTTCTGAGGCGGCCGCCGTGTTCTACAGTGCGAACGGTCAGTAAATTCGCTGTTTCCAGGCGTTTCAGAATGGTATATAAGGTCGATTCGGAGAGCTCAAGATATGGCTTCATATCTTTCATGATCTGGTAACCGTATGAATCTTTGCTTTTGATCGCCGCTAAAACACACACATCCAGCAAGCCGCGTTTCAACTGAATATCCACGCCATACCTCCTATCACGATATACATCATATCGCGAAGTATTCGCTTTGTCAATCCTTTTTTCTTGTATCCTTTCTCATTTCCTGCGCGGAGGCGGATAAAAAATAAAGAGCTTTTGCGGTGACGGTTGTCTCGCGAAAGCTCTTTTTTTGGTCAGCGTCTGCCGTAGACGGTCGTGGGGACGTCGGAGGGGACGCCTCTCAGGGCGGCCTCCAGCTCCAAAAGCGCCAGGGGGACGTTTGTGTTTATGTCGCATATCCCCTGTCCCGGCATGGCGCAAAAGCCGGAAGCAAACATGGTGTTGGCGATATTGTCGCCTATCCTCTCCGCCAATCTGAGGTAAACTTCGTCTCCGCAAAGCCCATAGAGCCGCACAAAGGCCATAAGGGCGCTCCCGGAAGCGCAGTCGGTCCCCAGCTCCGGCGCCGCGCCCTCCCCCGGTCTTTCGCCTATGTCGCCAAGGCCCAGGGCCCGCGCAATTTTCCTGGCGGCGCTCCATATCTCCCCGTCCCCGGTCCTGGCGGCTATGGGGATAAGGGAGACAAGGTGCCTGGGGGACGCGGGGTAGCGGCGCAGGACTCTTCCCGCCGGGCCGTAATAGCCGCCGCGGCGGAGCTCAAAGCCCGTCAGGTCCCGGCCGTCGGCCAGCATCGGGCGGAACATATTCGTCTCCTCCACGTATCCGTACCGCACAAAGGCGGCAAGGCCCGCCCTGGCCCACTCCAGCATTCTCCCGGCGTTATATGTGCCGGCGTCCACGTACTCGCATATGACCTGGGGGCCGATGACATAGATGGTGCCGGCCTGCCCCTCCAGGAGCACGTTGCCCTCCAGGCACCCCTCCCCCAGCTCCGGGCCAAGCTGGCGCTTCGCCCTGTCGCCGTAGGTGGAGAAGGTATTCTCGCAGTCGTCCGTGTCGTACTTTTTGATGGGCTGCGTAAACTGGTAAACCCCCAGGCCCGTCCCGGGGGCGCGGCTTTTTACGTACATGTGATACAGGTTTTCGCCCCATTTGACGGCGCCGGTGTCGCCGTCGCACCGAAAGAGCTTCGCGGCGGAATAGATAAGGTCGTTCCCCGTGTTCAAAAACGAAAGGCCCGACCTGGGGGCGAAGGGCTCCGGGTCGCCGAATTCCCTGTCCCAGATGCCCTGGATCCCGCGGTCATTTTCCCGGCCGTGGCGGCCGATCTCCAGCTCCCGCCACTCGTAAACATGGGCGTTCCAGAAAGCCTTTATATATGTATCCGTTTTCTTCGGGTCCACGCTGTACATCAGCTCATAGAAGGGAAAATCGTTCTTCAGCTCGTGGACAAGGCCCTTGTTCCCCATGTCCCGGAGCGTCACGAGGTCCACATACCTGTGGCCGCCCCAGCGCAGAAGGCCGTTCTCCAAAAGGAGCTCGTCAAAATGAAATTTGTAGTTCTCCCGGGCCAGAGCCTCATATTTTCCGTCCCCGGTCAGCGCCGTCAGGCCCGTAAGCACCCGCATGAAATCCTGCTGGTGGGCGAAATTTGACGCCACGGAGGAGTCCTCCGGGTCTGCCGCCGGCTTCCCGGAGGCAATATCTATTTTGTCCGCCAGCAGCGGCGAGGGCCGCTCCCTTTTGAGCTCCAGGGAGCTCTTGATAACGGCGTCCGCGTGGACGCGCACGGCCTCAAGGCGCCGCGCCCGGTTTTCTGTGCTCATGTAATATCCATACCTCTTTTCACCGAAATAAGAAATAATATACCCGATCTTAGTCCCCGTCCGGGTGATTGCTTTCCATATAATTTTATACTCCATTTGGCCCCCGGCGTCAACCGGAAATGATAATTTCTTCTTGATTTGGACGGCGCATTTGTATTACAATAGGAAAGATGCCTTTTCCGCAATTTTAAAACAGCGACAGGTGAGAAAATGTCAGCAGTTAGAGACAACACGGCGGTATTTGAAAAGCTTCCTGTGCCCAAGGCCGTTCTGACCATGGCGGTGCCCACGGTGATAAGCCAACTGATCGTCCTCATATACAACATGGCCGACACCTTTTTCCTGGGCCGCACGGGGAATCCCCTGATGGTGGGCGGGGTGTCGCTCATACTCCCCATATTCAACATTTCCCTGTCCATCTCGGGCCTTGCCGGCATAGGCGGCGGGGCGCTGATCTCCCGGCTTCTGGGCGAGAAACGCCCGGAGGAGGCACGGCGGGTCTACAGCTTCTGCGTGTACCTGGGGGCGCTGACCGCGGCGGCCTTCTCCGTGGGGGTGCTGCTTTTCATGCGCCCGCTGATGGAGGCCCTGGGCGCCAACGCCGAAAATTACGGCTACGCCAGCTCCTACGCCTTCTTCGTCATCGTCTGCGGCGGCATCCCCACGGTGCTGTCCAACACCCTGGCAAACCTCATCCGCAGCGTGGGCGAGTCGAAAAAGGCGGGCTTCGGCATCACCATGGGCGGCGTCATCAACATCGTCCTGGACCCGGTTTTCATGTTCGTGCTGCTGCCCGACGGCATGGAGGTGGTGGGCGCCGGCGCGGCGACCTGCATCTCCAACTGCATCGCCTGCGGGTATTTTATCGCGACGCTGTTGAAGATGCGCTCCTCCGGCGGGGTGCTGCGCCTGACGCGGCCCCGGGACCTGCCGGAGAAAAGGAGCGTCGCGGGCATCTTCTCCGTGGGCGTCCCCTCCTCCATCGCGACGCTCCTTTTTGACCTGGATTACATGGTCATCGACAAGCTCATGAGCGACTACAACGACGTGGCTCTGGCGGCCATCGGGATCGTCCTGAAGGTGGAGCGGCTGCCCCTCAACGTGGGCATCGGCATATGCCAGGGCATGATGCCCATTATCGCCTACAACTTCTCGGCAAAGAATATAAAGCGGCTTCGGGACACCAAGCGCTTTTCGCTGACGCTGGGCCTGGCCTGCGCCGCCGTCAGCATCGCGCTTTACGAGGTCTTCGCCGGGTACATCATGCGGTTTTTCATCGACGACGCCGCCACCGCGGCCCTGGGCACCAGGTTCCTGCGGGCCCGGGTCCTGGCGACGGTGATGATGTTCCTGTGCTTTTTCCACGTCTATCTCTTCAACGGCTTCGGCAAGGGCGGCTACGCGCTCTTTCTTGGCGTCACCCGCTGGGCGGTATTCAACATTCCCATGCTCTACATCCTCAACCACTTTTTCGGAATGTACGGCATCGTCTGGTCGCAGCTCGCCGCGGACGTGCTGACGGTCATCCTGTCCGTGGCCGTCTACGCGGTATACGAGCGCCGCGGCCTCGCCGGACTTGACACCGGCGGGTAAGATGGTAAAATGATAATGTTATTTTAAGAGAGGAGGATGCGCGTTGGCACCGTATTCAATAAAGGAGCTTGAGCGTATAATCGCGCCCATCGCCAAAAGGCACGGAGTCGAAAGCGTCCGGCTTTTTGGCTCATACTCGAAAGGCTCCGCCGATGAGTTCAGCGACGTGGACCTTCTCATCGAAAAGGGGCGGCTCAACTCCCTGTTCCAGCTCTCCGCTTTCCGTCTGGATGTGGAGGACGCCCTGCGGCTCCCTGTGGACCTGGTGACCACCTCGTCCTCCGATAAACGTTTCCTTGAAATGATTTCCCGTGAGGAGGTGCTGCTCTATCGAAACTCGTGACAGACGCATCCTTGAAAAAATCGTCGCCTACTGTGACAGGATAGAGGATAATCTTCAACGGTACGATAGAAGCTACGGCGCTTTTGAGAACGACACGCTTTTTCAGGACGCCTGCTGTATGTGTATCGTGCAAATCGGTGAGCTTGTAAATCAGCTCTCTGAATCCGTCAAAGCGCAAAGCCCCGCTGTCCCCTGGCGCGCCATCAAGGACACAAGAAATTTCTATGTCCATGCCTATGGCTCTGTCGATTTAAACTCGGTGTGGGAAACGCTTACAGGCGACATCCCCTCTCTTAAAGCCGCCTGTCAGAAGCTGCTGTGAAAGTTTCCATATAAGGTGGGTACACATGAAGATATATACCGTCATCGGCGGGGTGAATGGGGTCGGGAAGTCCAGCTTTACTGGCTCTATCCGCGGGAGGCGCTCAGATCTGGGCGTCATTATTGACGTGGACAAGCTGACCGCTCGGCTTGGTGGGGATAAACTGGCCGGAGACAAGGCGGCGCTTGCAAAAATAGAGAACTGCCTTAATAAGGGCGTCAGCTTCACGCAGGAGACTACCCTCTCCGGTCGGAAAACCGAGCAGACCGCCAACCGCGCCCGGGATCAGGGCTACTATGTGCGTCTTTTTTATATCGCCCTGGACTCGCCTGATGACTGCCTTGAGAGAATCGCCAACCGCGTCCGCCGCGGCGGACACAATATAAGCGAGGACGACGTCCGGCGGCGCTTCTCCGGCCGCTGGGATGCCGTGGCCAGGATCCTCCCCTACTGCGACGAGGCGGAGTTTTACGACAACTATAACGGCTTTGTGAAGGTGGCGGAATATGTAAACGGCGAAGTCTGTCCCATCGGAGATTACCGTCCCGCGTGGCTGACTGAGCTTATGAGGTCCCTATGAATCTTACCGACTTGAAAACCGTAGCGCCGCTTTTGGAGAGGCACGGGTTTCGCTTTTCCAGATCCAAGGGGCAGAACTTTCTCATCGCCTCCTGGGTGCCGGAGCGAATCGCGGCGGAGTCCGGCGCGGACCGCCGCGCCGGCGTTTTAGAGATCGGTCCCGGCGTGGGGTGCCTGACGGCGGAGCTGGCCCGCCGCGCCGGCCGCGTGCTGGCGCTGGAGGTGGACGCCCGGCTCATGCCGGTACTCTCCGAGACTGTGGGCGGGCTTTCCAACGTCACCGTTTTAAACGCCGACGCCATGACGGCGGATCTCCCGGCGCTGGTGTCGGAGCACTTTGGCGGCCTCTCCCCCGCCGTGTGCGCCAATCTGCCCTACAACATCACCTCGCCGATACTCACAAAGCTCATCGAAAGCCGCCTTTTCGGCCGTATCACCGTGATGGTCCAGCGGGAGGTGGCCCGGCGCGTCTGCGCCGGCCCGGGGACCGCGGAGTACGGGGCTTTCGGGATATTCGTGAATTTTTACACCGTGCCGGAGCTCCTTTTTGACGTCCCCCCGAGCTGCTTTGAGCCGCGCCCCAAGGTGACGAGCTCCGTTTTGCGCCTCGAAAAACGCCCGGAGCCCGCCGCGAAGGTGGACGAGGCCCTGTTTTTCAAAACCGTCCGGGCGGCCTTCAATATGCGCCGCAAGACGCTCCTGAACGCCCTGTCCGCCGGATTTTCCGGTCAGCTTGACAAGTCCGCGCTCTCCGATGCCATCGCCGGCGCCGGCCTTTCCGGGGCCGTCCGGGGCGAGGCGCTGGGAATCGCGGAGTTTGTGGCCCTGACGGAGAGCATCGGGAGGGCGCTTACATGATCCTGCCGCCGGAGTTTTACCGCCGGGACACCCTCACCGTGGCGAAGGAGCTCCTGGGCTCGGTCGTCGTCAGCCGCGCCGGCGGCGCGGAGGTCCGGGGCGTCATCGTGGAGACGGAGGCCTACTGCGGTTCCATCGACCCCGCCGCACACTCCTACCGCGGGAGGACGGACCGCGTCCGGGCGCTCTATGACGGCAAGGGGCTTGCGTATATTTACCTCATCTACGGCATGTACTGGTGCCTCAACTTCTCCGCGGGCCCGGAGGACCGGCCCGACTGCGTGCTGATAAGGGCCCTGGAGCCCGTCGGCGGCCTGGACGAGATGGCCCGCCGCCGCCGCGCCGTCAAGCCGGAGGCCCTGTGCTCCGGCCCGGGAAAGCTCTGCATGGCGCTGGGCATCGACAGGGCGCTTTACGGAGCGCGGCTCTTTGACCCGGCCTCCCCGCTGACGGTGGAGGCCGGATACCCCGTCCCGGAGCCGCTGGCCACGCCGCGGATAGGCATCGACTACGCCGGGGAGGCCCGGAATTGGCCCTGGCGCTTCACGGTCCCGGGGAACAGATTTGTCTCAACCCCTCCCCGCCGGGGCGGCCTGCCGGAAAAGCCCTGACGGGCTTTTCCGGCAAGGGAAAACGTGCGGGAATTTTTTCCGACGTAAATGCCGCCGGGAAAAATATTGGATTTGAGTTTTTTGACAAACTGGCCCGGGACAGCTTGGCGGTCCCGGGTTTTTTGCGGATTTTTTATCAGTGATTTACTCCAAAAAATATTGACAAATTGTGAATAATGAAGTATTTTCTTAATATAGTCTTAAGGAACCGCGCTGTGAAACTAATTTTGGGAGGTCTACATATGACTGCTGCCATCGTTATTGCGCTTATCCTGACGCTTGTCTGCACCATCCTTTCTCTCATCTTCATCACTCCCGACAAGAAAAGGGAGGGTCTTAACCCGTTTTTCAAGTTCCTGCACGACCTTTTCAACTTCAGGTGGCTCCTTGTTGAGAAGATTCTGAAGTTCCTCTATGTCTTCTCCACCATCATGTGCATATTCCTGGGCTTCGTCTTGCTCTTCGAGAGCTTCGGAGGCGGCCTCGCCCTCATTTTCCTGGGGCCCATCGGGTTCCGGTTCCTCTTTGAAAGCCTCATGATGTTCGTCCTCATCGTCAAGAACGTCATCGCCATCAACAACAAGATGGGCGGCTCCCTCACGGCTCCCGCCGCGCCCCAGGCTCCGGCCTATGCCCGGGCTCCCCAGCCCGCCCCCGCCGCGCCCCGGGCGCCCCAGCCCGCGCCGGCAGCTCCCCGGGCTCCTCAGCCCGGCCCCGCCCCGGCTCAGCCCCAGATAGTCTACTGCGGCCAGTGCGGCGCCCGCTACGACAAGAGCCAGGGCCCCTGCCCCAACTGCGGACACAGGGACTGACAAGCAACTTGACTTTTCCGGTTTTTCACAAAATAACAAAATCACAGCGCGTCCCGGTCTTTCGCCCCAAGCCTCAGCCGGGCCGCCGAAATACGGAAATTAAGACTTATATCGGGGACCGCGTTTACGGCCCCCGGTTTTTTTGCCTCCCATACTAATCCCTGATTAAAAGCTCAAACCGAGCGGCGAGGATTTTACGCGTCAGACGAGGAAGACTGCGCAGGGAATACTTTCGTATTTCCAAGCAGGCTGACGAAGTATGGCGCGAAAAAGTCCGCCGCGAATTTGAGATTTTGATCAGGGATTAGTATCATCCGCTATAATCAAAAAAATCATTCCTATCTCCTTATAATTTGTCAGTCTTGACATTGAAATTTTTTGCTCCGATAGTTTAAAATGATATACAGAGAAATTTGTACTCTGATAAGGAGGATATATCATGTACACCAAAAATCAGGCTGTTCTCTCCTGGATTGACGAGATGGCCGCCCTCACAAAGCCCGAAAAGATCGTCTGGATCGACGGCAGTGAGGAGCAGCTTGAGTCCCTGCGCAAGGAGGCCTATAAGACCGGCGAGCTCATCAAGCTCAACGATCAGGAGCTTCCCGGCTGCGTCTACCACCGCTCCGCCGTCAACGACGTGGCCCGTGTGGAGGACCGCACCTTCATCTGCTGCGAGCGCAAGGAGGACGCCGGCCCCACCAACAACTGGATGGACCCCAAGGAGATGAAGACCATGCTCTACGGGATCTACGACGGCTCCATGAAGGGCCGCACCATGTACGTCATCCCCTACTCCATGTCCATCGTGGGCTCCCCCTTCGCCAAGTACGGCATCGAGCTCACCGACTCCATCTACGTGGTCGTCTCCATGGCCATCATGACCAGAGTGGGCCTGGATGTCTATGACGCGCTGGGCGACAGCCCCGACTTCATCAAGGGCCTCCACTCCAAGGCGGACCTGGACCCCGAGAAGCGCTACATCGTCCACTTCCCCCAGGAGAACACCATCATGTCCGTAAACTCCGGCTACGGCGGAAACGTGCTCCTTGGCAAGAAGTGCTTCGCCCTGCGCATCGCCTCCTGCCTGGGCCGTGACGAGGGCTGGATGGCCGAGCATATGCTCATTTTGGGCGTGGAGTTCCCCAACGGCGAGGTCCACTACATCTCCGCCGCCTTCCCCTCCGCCTGCGGCAAGACCAACCTTGCCATGCTCATCCCCCCCGAGGGCTATCAGAAGAAGGGCTACAAGGTCTGGACCGTGGGCGACGACATCGCGTGGATCCGCCCCGGCCCCGACGGGCGCCTTTGGGCCGTGAACCCGGAGAACGGCTTCTTCGGCGTGGCTCCCGGCACCTCCATGAAGTCCAATCCCAACGCCATGATGTCCACCAAGAAGAACACCATCTTCACAAACGTCGTCCTCAAGCCCGACGGAACGGTCTGGTGGGAGGGCATGGACAAGAATCCCCCCGAGGGCGCCCTCAACTGGAAGGGCGAGCCCTGGGACCCCGCCGACGGCTCCAAGGGCGCGCACCCCAACTCCCGCTTCACCGCCCCGGCGCGCAACTGCCCCTGCCTCTCCAAGGAGTATGACAACCCCCAGGGCGTGCCTCTGGACGCCATGCTCTTCGGCGGACGCCGGGCCAAGACCGCTCCCCTGGTCTATCAGTCCCGGGACTGGAATCACGGCGTGTTCCTGGGCGCCACCGTGGCCTCCGAGACGACTGCCGCCGCCACCGGCGCCGTGGGCGTCGTCCGCCGCGACCCCATGTCCATGCGGCCCTTCATCGGCTACCACGTGGCCGACTACTGGCAGCACTGGATCGACATGGGCCACGATCCCCGCGTCACCAAGCTCCCCAAGATCTTCCACGTCAACTGGTTCCGCACCGACGACGAAGGCCACTTCCTCTGGCCGGGCTTCGGCGACAACATGCGCGTTCTCGAGTGGATCCTGAAGCGCTGCGCCGGCGAGGTGGACGCCGTGGAGACTCCCATCGGCTATATGCCCCGCCCCGAGGACATCAACCTCGAGGGCATCGAGGACGAGGTCAGCCCCGAGACTTTGCGCGAGCTCCTGACCATCGACAAGGAGGTCTGGCGCGGCGAGGCCGCCGACATCCGCAAGTTCTTCGATGAGGTGGGCGAGGGCAAGCTCCCGAAGGAGCTGGCCGATTGCCTTGAAACCTTGGAGAACAACCTCAAATAAAGCATCCGCTCCCCGGTAAAACCTCCGGGGAGCGATTTTTCAAGCGATTGTTGATTTTAGATTACCAAAGGAGGCGACGGGCATGACGGATATAGAGCGCGTATCGAAGGCGATTCCGATTTTGCTTTCGTGGTATCGGGAAAACCGCCGTCCCCTGCCCTGGCGGGCCTCCTCCACGCCCTACGCCGTCTGGATCTCGGAGGTCATGCTCCAGCAGACAAGGATCGAGGCGGTCATTCCAAAGTATCTCGCGTTTATGGAGCGCCTGCCCACCGTGGAGGCCCTGGCGGAGGCCGATGAGGAGGAGCTCATGAAGCTCTGGGAGGGCCTGGGGTACTACAGCCGCGCCCGGAATCTCCAAAAGGCCGCCCGGGCGGCGGTGGAGAAATACGGCGGGGCGCTCCCCAAAAGCGCCGCGGAGCTCCGGGCGCTCCCCGGCATCGGGGACTACACCGCCGGGGCCGTCAGTTCCATCGCCTACGGTCAGCCGGAGCCGGCGGTGGACGGGAACGTCCTGCGGGTGGCGCTCCGGCTGACCTGCTGCCGGGAGGACGCGCTGGACCCCCGGACGCGCTCGCGCGTCACGCAGCTTCTGCGGGGGCTCTACCCCACGGGGGAGGACGCGGCGACGCTCACCGAGGGGCTCATGGAGTTGGGCGAGACGGTGTGCCTGCCACGGCAGGCCGTCCGGTGCGAGGCCTGCCCCCTGTCGGCGCTGTGCCTTGCCCGGGAGCGCGGCGAGGCGGCGGGCCTCCCCCTGCGCTCCCCCAAAAAGCCCCGGCGGGTGGAGGAGCGGACCGCGCTGCTCCTATCCTGCGGGGACAAATACGCCGTCCAGAAGCGCCCCGACGCCGGACTTCTCTCCGGGCTCTGGGAGTTTCCCAATTTCGACGGCTTTTTGGAGCCCGACGAGGTCATAAAGCTCCTTACCGCCCGTGGCCTGGAGCCCATGGCCGTAGAGCCCTGCGGGCAGGCAAAGCACCTCTTCACTCACGTGGAGTGGCGGCTCTTGGGCTACCGCGTCCCCTGCGCCCGTGAGGCCGCCCCCTACGCCTGGCGCACCCCCCAGGAGCTCCGCAAATCCCACGCCCTCCCCTCCGCCTTCCGATTTCTCATGGAGCGGATATAGAAAAGCATCCCTGTCCGGCAAACAGCCGTTCAGGAATGCTTTTTTAGGAGTTATCTCTTGAGCCGAGGCTCTATTTTTTTGGAGGTATTTATGAAAAATACGAAGGTTACCCTTGTCCCGCTCGCGGCAGATGACCGTGAACGATTTATCCTTGACAATCAATGGGCATTCAAGTACGGCGCAATGACGGAATTCGGAGAGCGAGATGAGCACATGGACGATAACGGAGAGATCATCTCTCGCGCGACCATTGAGAGTTCTCTTGACGATCCGAAAAGTGAAGCCTACCGCATTGTACTTGACGGCGAAAAGGTCGGCGGCATCATACTCACAATAGATAAGGAAACACGTCACAACCACTTGGATATTCTGTTTGTTTTACCCGAAGCGCACAGCAAAGGCATCGGCTATGGCGCTTGGCAGGCGGTCGAAGCTCTGCATCCCGAGACTTTGATTTGGGAGACTTGTACACCGTATTTTGAGAAACGTAATATCCATTTCTATGTAAACAAATGCGGATTTCAAATTGATCAATTCTGGTGTGCGTATTTCCAATCAGAACTCAATATGAACGATGTCGAGAAAGACGATTTTGATGAAGGTCCTGACGAAATGTTTCACTTTATTAAGGTGATGAAGCCGTAACTTTGACACTTTCCGTTTGTCGTGACGATGTAAAAGCGCGTCGTTTACGCATTCCTCCGCGTTGGGGTCCGGCGATTTATCACCCATTTTCCGTTAATCGCAACACGCCCCTGTAGGGGCCGACGACCGAAGGAAGTGCCCCTGGGCGGACCACATCGGCCCGCCCCCCATTTCGAATACACTTTCCGCAAACGGGATTCTCCTCCCATCTCCGCTGTACGGGCCGTGACCGCAGGGAATGCCCTTGGGCACGCCCACGGCGGCCCATCCCGGTTTATTGCCGCGCTCCGTTGAACGGAGGGCGGGAGCGCAACAAAAGCGCGGGCCGATGTGGTCATCGGACCCTACACGGAAGATTTCGCGGCTATCGGAAATGTTCCAACTTTTTTTGCTGTAGGTTCCGCGTCCTCAAGCGCCCAGGTAAGGCCGCCGTCGTGGGAACGGAGGTATAGGACGCTGTCGCTTGCCGTCACCTCGCCGGTATCCGGGTCGTGGGTCTGCGCCAGCACGGGGTAGACGCCCTCCTGCCCGTCAAAGACCGGGGACAGGGGCGTATAGAAGCGGTCGCTCCCCTCCGGTAAGTCCAACTCCAGGCGGCTCCAGGTTTCGCCGCCGTCTGTGGTCCGCCAGACATCCGGGCCATGGTCACTGGCGTACCGGTAGCTTATAAAGCCCACCTTATCGGAGGCATAACCGGCCCCGGTGGTGACCTCATCGTGGTCCCGGGGGACGCCGGCCTCGTGCCACGTCTCCCCTCCGTCGTCTGTCAGAAAAGCGCGTATCCACTGGTGTCCCCCCGCGACGCCGGAGGTCAGAACGGCCCAGCCGAACGCTCCGTTAAAGCCGATATACCCGCCGGGGTAGAACGCGATGGGAGGATACCCCTCCGGTTGCCTATCGCTGCCCTCCAGGACGCTCTCGCGCCAGGTCCCGCCGCCGTCGGAGCTCACGCGGACCTTGACGGGCATCTCGGGGACTATGAAGGCCGCCGTCTCCCCGCTTTTATAGACGAGCTCTCCCACCTCTATTCGGAGCTTTACAAACCTCTCCACGCTATCGTACTCCGCGGGGTAAGCTTTGACGATCTCCTTGAGAATATAGGCATCGAGATTGACCGGGTCCTCCGGCGTCTCGAGGTCCGCACCGCCAGAGAACGCAGGACCTTCGCTCTTCCCCGCCTCTATCGCGCCGTCATTGTCCTTTTCCGGAGAGAATACAGCCGCGGCGGTGACGGCCAGAGTCACGACCAGCGCCGCCATTACCGCGGTGAAGACTGTCGTCCGTTTTGTTTTCATGATCGCTTTTATCCTTTCTTCCATGGCGTTTTTCGCAAAATAGCTGCGGAGAGGCGCGGGGCTTACGCGCCGTTCCTCCAAAGAGATCAGGGTCATGGCGTAGCTCGCCCTCCTGTCGCGCCCGAAATGCCGCAGGACACACTCGTCACAGGCGAGCTCCAGATCCCGATTGAAAAGGGCGTAGAACACCCAAGTTAGGGGGTTAAACCAGTGGAGGCACAGCGCCAGTGCCGCCAAAAGCTTTGTCAGCGTGTCCAGCCTGCGGATGTGGACGAACTCGTGATAGAGGACATACTCCGCCGTCCGGGTGTCCTTCCAATCCATGTCCGCCGGGACGAGAATCACGGGCCTCATAAGCCCATAGGTCAGAGGCGTCGAGAGCCCGGGAAGTACGCGGATCTCCACCCTCCTGCGGAGCCGATGTTTCCGGAGCCAGCCGTCCGGGAACGCGTTTTCCACCGGCACAGACGTTCGAAACTCCCGAACACAGCGAAGATAGAGGAACACGAACGCTCCCGCCACGGTGAGCGCCCCGGCGGCCCAGAGAAGCGCGAATACGGATGGTCCACCCGCCCCG
The DNA here is from genome assembly GCA_947632155.1 of uncultured Oscillospiraceae bacterium. Taxonomy (GTDB): domain Bacteria; phylum Bacillota; class Clostridia; order Oscillospirales; family Oscillospiraceae; genus RUG626. The sequence continues at coordinate 31,336 of CANROF010000010.1, read as the reverse complement.
TTTCGCCGCGGCTCGCCCTCCGCAGGAGCGGGAGCCGTATCGGAGGGCCGCGCCGTCCCCGTGACGGCGTTTTCCACACCGGCAAAAAAGTCCTTCGTCTCCCGGATAACGCCCCCGATGCCGCCCAGCGCCGGGGGCTCCACATCCTCCGCCGGGGCCCTCGCTCTAAGGCCCGGCAGGGCCACGGGGACCAGCAGCCGCAAAAGCACGACCCACCAGAGGATGAGGAACGTCCTCTTCGGCAGCGCGTTCACCGCAATGGCACGGACAGGCACTACAAGAAGCACCAGCGCCGCCCCCGCCAGGCTCATTTGAAGCAGGCTCACTGAGATTCCCCCTCATTCCCACTCCTTCACGATGTCGCGAAGGCGCTCTATCTGCTCCGGGGTCATTTTCTTCTTTCCCAGCATGGCGGCAAAGAGGTTTGTGACGGAGCCGTCGTAGATCTTGTTGATGAGCTCTTTTGTTTCTGCCTCCTGCACCTGCTCCTTGGGGATGATCGCGCGGCACATGAAGTTGGGCTCGCTGCGTCGGATGGCCCCTTTCTGGATACAGCGCTTGATGAGGGTGTAGGTGGTGTTCACGTTCCAGCCCACCTCCTCCTTCAGAATCTCTGAGATGTGCTTGGCGGTGGCCTCCCCCTCCCGCCAGAGGACGTTCATGACCTTGAGCTCCGAGTCAAACAGCTTTATGTCCATAGTCAAGCTCCTTTCCTTTGTATCAAAATGTTGTTTTTGAGCCCAAGGATATACTACCACAGTAGTCGATACTTTGTCAATACTACTGGATTAGTTTTTATAAAAATTCAGACCCGGACAAAAACCGTCCGGGTCTAAAAAATATGGAATTGCTCGCGCCTTTATTGGACGATTCCGAACAGCGCCGCCGCCAGGGAGAACGCCGCGGCGCCGGTTAGGGCCGTCAGCGTTCTGTTGCGCCGCGCTGAAAGGCCGCGGGCTCGCAGCCGCTGCCGGAGCGCGTCAACGCCGGAGAACAGCGCCGCCGCCAGGACGGGCGCCGCGAGCCCCGCAAGCCGCTCCGCCCCCGCCGCCAGCGCCGCCGCGGAGACGCCCCAGGCCAAAAGCCCGAAGAACGCCAGCCACTGGAGCGTCCGGACCGCCGGACTTATCCTCACCGAGGGCGCCCACTCCCCGCTGAGGGCCGCTCTCCTGGCCCGGAGATACCAAATCGGATACGCCGCCAGCTCCAGGGCGTAATACGCCGCCACCAGGGCCTGGAGCCCCGTCATAAAGCCCCGCGACAGCGCCGGCAGCCCGCAGAACGCCGCGCCGCCGAAAATGAGCCCCGCCAGCATGTATACCGACATCATGAGCGCCGCGGCGGCGAAGGGCACCTCGCCCCGCATGGCCCCCCGATGTATCACCGCAAGCTCCGGCTCCGGGTCCGTGACTACGGGCGCGGGATTGGGGTCGGAGGTGCAGAGTATCTGTATCCGGGGCGTCCGGGCGGCGAGCCGCCAGCCGGAGCGGCCGCAGAGGGCCGCAAGCTCCCCCTCCTTTGACGTGGGCTCCGGGTCAAAGCCGGAGGTCACGGCGTAGTAGGAGACGTGGAATTTTAACTTTTGCGGCTCGATTTTCCTGTATTTCCAGAAAAACGGCCCGATTTTCTCAATGAGCCACCCTCTTGCCGCCATTTTCTCCAGGTGCGCGGCGATGGCGTCATAGTCGTAGATGTAAAAGAAATCGCTTCTTATCACTTTTACCCCTCCTTCACGTTTCCGAGCCTCTCGGCGATGAGATTCATCTGCGCCTGGGTGGGCTCGGAGCCCAGCTTTAATTCCACCACCGTGTTGCCGTAAATGAGAAACCAGCAGTTCATGTACACGACCTCGCCCTCGTCGCCCCAGCTTATGAGCCGCCGGTAGACCTGGTCGGCTTGCCAGGGCGCCGGGTCCACGGGGTCGTAGTGGTCGAGGTACAGATAATCGTACTGGAAGGCGTCCTTCATGTTCTTCTCCAGCAGCTCCCGGAGCGTGAAGTCCCTGAGCGCCGGGGCACACGCGGTGTACACGGTGTACTCCAGCGTCTCGGCCCCGTGGATGCCGAAGGCATCCGGGCGCTGGGTGCTCTCCAGCCGGGAGATGAGGAAGGTCCCCTCCTCCCGCGTCACCTCGTACATCTCCCGGTCGTCGCCGTAGAGCTCCGCGGCCGTCAGCGGCGAGCGGCCGGCGCCGCGAATCCAGGGAAGCCTGTCGCCGAAGCCCACCAGGGCGAAGACGGCGAAGCTCACGATGGCCACGCTGAGCGCCACCGCCGTCAGGATGGTCACGGTCCTGTTGACGCTGGTCGGCACCCAGAAGCGCTTCATGAGCGACTTCACGCCCCAGGTGACGAGGATTCCCACCGTCAGGAGAATCGCCATGAGCATGAAAGCCACCAGCAAAAGCCGGTCGCCCCGCGCCGCCGTGTAAAAAATGTAGGCCGCAACGCCCACACCGACAACGGTGAGGCACCCAATCTGGAACCGCCGGTGGCTCAGCGAGCGGGTCCACTCCCCCACCTCGGCGGCCTTTCTCGCCCGGCGCAGCCAGAGAAAGTAGGAGGTGATCTCCACCACGCTCCCCACAAGCGCGATGAGCCAGATCGCGGTATTGACAAAATAGCTTGATTTGGAAAGGAAATCCAGGGGGTCTGTGAAGAGCCGCCAGCCCTGAGTGAACATCTCAAAAATCGCCAGCGCCAGCAGGAGGAAGTGCGCGGGCAGGTAGTTTTTCCGCGCGGCGCGGTTGATGGTTTCCACCTCCAGGCCCGGGTCCGTCTCGATGGGCACGGGATCGGCGCTCTCGTTGTAGAAGATCTGCATCTGCGCCGCCGTCCCGGCAAGACGCCAGCCGGTGCGCGCGCAAAAATCCGCGAACTCCTGCTGCTCCTCGCCGAGGCCCGGGTCATATTCCGACGCCTTGGGGAAATAGGACACATAAAAGCTCCGGCGCCTCGGCTCCACCCGCCTGTAGACCCAGCAGAAGGGCCCCACGCCCTCAAAAAGCCAGCCCTTTTCCGACATTTTCTCCATGTGGGCGGCGATGCCGTCGTAATCCAGAAACGAATAGGCCAAAAACATGCGTTTTTTGTCCTTCATTTTGCTTCCTCCTCTCCGAAAACTCGCCTGTAGTCCTCCGCCTGGCGCCGGATTCGCCGGTACTCGCGCTCTAAAAGCTCCCGGCCGGCGGGCGTGAGGATGTAGCTTCTCCGCCGCCCCTCCACCCGTGTCTCCCGGATGCAGCCCTCCGCCAGGAACTGGTCCAGGAGCGTGTAGAGCGTCCCGGAGCCCACCGTTACCTCGCCCCCGGTCATGGCCGGGACCCGGTCCAGGATGTCGATCCCGCAGCACTCCTCCCGGAGGCACAGGAGCGTATAGAACATCTGCTCCGTCAGCGTCCGGAGCTTTGCCCTGGGCATACCGTCACCTCCTATTCTCGATATTCGAGGTTATGTCCGCATTATAATCTCGATATTCGAGATTGTCAATAGGAAAATGTAAAATCTGCAAAAAAGCGCGGACAGGGCGTAAGGGCCTGTCCGCGTGTTTTCTCTCCCGGGGCGGGCGGTTTTGTGGCGCCGCCGGCCCCGGATCGAGCTTTAACTAATATTCATTTAAAATGAGACACCGAGCGGCGAGGATTTTTCGTGTCAGGCAAGGAAGACGCCGCAGGGAATACCCATTGGTATTTCCAAGGCGGCTGACGCGACCGGGGTCCCCGGCGGGCAAAGCCCGCTGGGGAGAGGAGGAGCCAAGCCTGCGCCTGAGCCCGACCAAAGGGAGGGCGAGGTAAAGCGGCTTGAGCGACGACGACGCGAAAAAGACCGTCGCGAATGGCTTATTTTAATTGGATATTAGTATTGGCTTATTTCGCGAGATTGAAGTAATTGTAGAGCATCTGGGCCAGCTCCGCGCGGGTGGCGGTGCCCTGAGGCACGAGCCTGTCCTCGGCGCGGCCCTTGATGATGCCGTTTTCCACGGCCCAGGCCATTGCGGCCTTGGCCCACTCATTGACGCTCCCGGCGTCCTCGTAGCCCTCCAGGGTCTGCTCGGAGGCGGGCTTTTTGGCGATCTGCCACAGGATGGTCACGATCTCCTCCCGCTGGATGGGCGCGGTGGGACGGGTCCCGTCGGAGTAGCCGGCGGCCACGGCCCAGTCAACGGAGGCCTTGTACCAGGGATCGCTCTCCGTCTCAACGCCGTTGGCGGCGGCCATGATGGTCAGCATCTGACCGCGGGTGGCCACGGCGTTGGGCTTGAAGACGCCCTCGGGGTAGCCGTCGATGAAGCCGTTCAGCACCATGTAGTCCACGGCCTCATGGTAGAACTGGTTGACATCCACGTCGGACAGGGTGTCGTGGGCGCAGATGTGGGAGAACTTGGCAGTCACGGTGACGGGAGTGGCGGCGGGCACGGTGAAGGTGTAGGTGCCGTCCTCGTTCTTCGTGACCTCGACCTCATCGCCGTTCCTGTCGGTGACGACCACGGACTCGACCTTGTACCCGGCGTCAGGCGTCACAGTGACCGTGACCTTGGTCCCCACGGAAGCGGTGCTGGAGGACAGCTTCACCGACCCGTTCTCGGCCCTGCCGCCGGACACGGTGGGCGTGGGGGGAGGAGGCGGAGCGGGCCGGTTGATGACCCTCAGCGTACCGGGGAGCAGGGTGATGTCATAGTTTTCGCTCTCCACAGCGCCGCCGGCCCAGACGATCTGATAGGTGCCGGTCCTGCCGCTGTTCTCCAGCGCCTGGCCGCCGTCCATCAGGACGAAGGCCGGCTCGACGGTCCAGGTCAGGACATCCGGGCCCTCGCCGCTGACAAATCCGCTGTAGACCAGCTCGAACGTGTCGGGGAGCGCGTCGCCCGCGTAAATGGTGACGTCAGCCGGGGCGACGGTGAGCGGCGCCTTGCTGATGGCAAACAGGAAGACCTTGCTGCCGGTGTACTGGAGGTTGTCGGCCACGGAGATCACAAGCCTATAATTGCCCACTTTCGTGGGGGCGGTGTCCAGGTTGACGGCGTAGGCGCTGTTCACGGTGGCGGGGTCGTAATCCACGATTCCGATGGACACGGCGTCGGGGTCCATGACATAGGCGTCGTCGGTGGGGGCGATCTGCCACTGGTAGATAAGCCCGCCCTCGGGCAGCTCCACAGTCTCGCCGGAGGCCTCCTCAATGACGACGGCCTCGCCCTCATAGGCGGCGGGATTCCCGTCGTAGACCTTGTCCTCCACGGCGACGTCCGTGATCTCTACCAGCAGCTCGTCCAGGAATTTCACGGTGACGGCAACGGTGCTGTCCTCATAGTTGGTCATGCCGGTGACGTTGACGGTGACGGTCAGCGTATCCTCGTCCTGGGCCTCGCCGTCGGAGGTGAGGGTGAGGACGGTGCCCTGGAGGTCGGCGCTTTCAAGCCCCGTGAGCTCCTGCTGCTGGAGCGCAATGACAGGGCTTCCGCCCATGTCGGAATGCCATCCTGTAAGCTTGGCAAGATCCAGCGTCTTGGTATAGCCCTCGTTGAGATTCATGTAAACCGTGGCGGTGAGGTGCATGGCGGGGGCACGGTTGATGGTAAAGGTGTATGTGAGGGTCCCGGTATATAAGCCCTTGCCGGTGATAGTGATGGTGGCTGTACCGGCATTTACGTTATCGGCATAGGCAACAGTGTAGTCTCTATCTAAGGTAAGGTTGCTGATTATGGTCTTGGTCTTGGCGTTCCCGTCATAAGTCACCGGATCAACGTTGACCGTAAACATATCCTGTGTAATTTGTTTTGCCGACGGCGTTTCCGGTCCATCTGCTTGCCGTACACGCAGCACTGTTCCGCCAGAACTGTTAGCCCACACCAGATTTGTGTTAGAAACGTCTGATAGCCCCGAAAATTCACCGAACGGAATAATGATTTTCCCGTTTTTGCCGATCAGGCCCCACCCATCAGTGCTGTAAACGACCGCAAATCCGTTTTTGAACGCTCTTCCCCCATCATACTGACACTGAGCTATCCACTTTCCGGTCACATCCATATAACCGGTCTTCCCATTATTGTCAAACAGCGTAACAATACCGTCATCGCCGATGCTCAGCGGTCTGTAATCAGAGGGGACGGTTAACACAGTCTGCCCCTTGGCATCTATGATCTCATACACGTAGGAGCCAACGGTTTTAACAATGGCATATCCGTTTGAAAAGGCTTGCGCGTACTGGAACTGCTTGTTGAAGACATTTTCTCCGGATGGATTCTGGAATTCAAATTCATATTCATACGCGTAAGACTGCACTGTTTCAGATTGTTTGCCGACCAGCGTGTACCCTGAGCTGAAGTATGTCGCAAATGCTTGCGCAATGGCGGTTTCCGTATTCGTCTTAACGTTCAGCAGAGCCATCGTATTGTCTTTCTTTCTCACCACGACGTTTCCGTCCTCGGAAATGTTGTAAATATATTCATATGTTCCAAATTGAACAATAGTTTTTCCGGAACTGTCGATAATACCACTTGAGTTTAATGTTGTTGCTACTGCGTATCCGTCATCCGAGAAATCACTAATCGAAACATAATAATCGGATATGTATTTTACGCCGGAACTGGTATACTTAACAAGTCTCGCCGGCGTCCATATCCATTCTTCCCCGCCCGGATTTTGTGTATACGTTCTCCCCGTTGATGGTACATAATAGACATTTTCCCGGACAATTGCCACGTCGCCGTAAGTATTGTAATTTAGATAGCCTCCTACCGCCGGCTGAAGCAGCACATCGTAAAGTACTTCAGACCCAGCGGCGAAGGCAGCGGTAGGTATAGCTGCGACCAGCAAAGCCACCGTCATCAAAATGGAAATCGCTTTTTTAATTTTGTTCATGATACTCCTCCTCGGTTAATATGTTTTATATCGACTTGGTCCCCCTGAAGACGGCCCAAGACGGTTTGACTTGCGTTTGCAACATCTACAATTTTGTCATATTCATCCAAATATCTGCTCTCCACATGCCATTCTGTCAAACGGTTGGACACTTGCTCAAAAAGAAGTATTCGGTATTTTTGCAGTTTCAGCTCATGAAGCAACAGTTCACACGCCTCATCCTGGCGGCCTAATGATTTCAGAGCATCTGCTCGCAACAGGAGAATCGAAGTATTTCCGTAAGTACTCGACTCGGTATCCTCAACGATCTGTTCCCGTTTTCCGGTATAATAGAGCGCACTGTAATATAAGCTCGAAACAGCGGGACTTTTTCCGAGCAGCAACTGCTGTTGCTCATACTGATTGATTACGGCCTTCCAATCCCCGACCTGCGAATATCTAATGAGCCGCTTTGCTTGCAGTTCTGTAAATATTGAAAAGGAAAACAAAACGCACAAAGCGATAGAACATGCAGCGATAGACTTTTGTTTTGACGGCTGAACAAAAGAGGATTCCTCTGGTGTTTCAAACAGCGTGGCAATAGTGAGGACACATAAGGGGAAAAATTTCATCGTAAAATCAAAAAGGCTGTGTCCAATCAGCAATGCGGCCGCAAGACTGGATTCAAACGGACGCCCTTTCTTTTGAAAAGCCAAGGCCACAAAGCAAATCGTCATAACAACCGCAGGGAAACCGGCGTCAACACCGATTTGAATGATACTGCTATGAATGACTGTACTTGTATATTGCTCTGATTGATAATACGGATATATATTTTCCCAATTGCCGGGTCCTACGCCAAACACCGGATGTTTAAACAGCAGCATACTGCCGTCGCGTATTTGGCTAAGTCTCTCTACAAATGTCAGCAAGGACGTGGAAACACGTTGACTTAACAAAAAGAATATTATTCCAACCGTTCCAAGCGCCATACATATCCAATGAAAGTAACATTTCTCCGCAAGCGCTAAAACGTTGTCTATGTAGAAGCAAAGCAAAACCAGTACGAGCAACAGCGCAACGGCAGCCCATGTGTTAAAGATGAAAAACATTACAGAAAAAGCTGCCGCTATGCCGTGCGTTGTGAATAGCTCGTGCCACAGTCGTTTTTCCTTTCGCCTAACGAAAAGCCGGACCAATTGGGCGATAGTATAAACTCCGAAAGCCCCGACAGAACGAGTCAATAGAAGTGCCGATATACAGGGTATGACCGCCATTTTGACTGCTTTAGATTTGCGCTCCTGTCCAAGAAGAATGACCGCCGCAAACCAAGACCCCGCGGCATTGGCGTATTGAAACGTGGATTGGAGCCTTCGCGCCGTAACCGCGCCGGTTAAATGGAGTACTCCGCAAAACGCCAGAACAGACAGCAAAGCGATAACCCCGGACGACACGATAAGACCGTCTATGAATTTCCCTTTTTCTTGAGGGCTAAGAGATTTGTACAAATAAAGAAATACAAAACACGCACCCGGAAGGCATGCTTGAGCCATTGATGTAGAATCATACCCGTTCACCAACGAGGAAATACAATACATTGTAAATATAGCAATGAGTAAGACCTCACTGGTGTTTAATGCGTGTTTCTTTGAAAAGAAACCAATCACGGACATAATTAAAGCGGCAATCAAATACACCGTAGGGAAAAAGCCACCCTGAAGCAATATAGTACATAACGTTATACAAAGTAATGCCACATACATCTCAATTAGCTCCACAGTTTGCTCTCATTAAAATAATGATTTTTAAAAAGTGTACTTTTGCAAACGGCATAAAAAGCAATTCGTTATGTAGATTTTTTATTGCAAAATCAGCAGAGAGGGTGTATAATAAGGGAGAAGCGGAAATTATGCCCAAATTTGCAAAAGTACACCTTTACAAATTTTGTTTCGCTTTGATTATTCCCCTTTTTCAAATTTTCTGGCTTTGGAGTAGAAGGTGCCCTCCGGCATGGCGCACATTTGGGCGGCGGCGGGGAGGGTTATTTTTTTGTCACGCCAGGCCCGGTGGACCTCGTAAAAGTTCTCCGGAAGCGGTACGGCCGGACGTCCGAAGCGCACGCCCCGGACCTTTGCCGCCGCGATGCCCTCCGCCTGGCGCTGGCGGATGTTGGTCCGCTCGTTCTCCGCCACGAAGCTCAGCACCTGCAATACAATGTCCGAAAGGAACGTCCCCATCAGGTCCTTTCCCCGGCGGGTATCCAAAAGCGGTATGTCCAGCACCACGATGTCCACGCCCTTTTCTTTGGTCAGTATCCGCCATTGCTCCAATATCTCGCCGTAATCCCGGCCCAGGCGGTCGATGCTCTTGATAAACAAGAGGTCGTCCCGCCGCATCCTCCGGGTGAGGCGCTTGTATTGGGGCCGCTCGAAGTCCTTGCCCGACTGCTTGTCTATATAGATATTTTTCTCCGGGACGTTGGCCTCGCGCATGGCGATGAGTTGCCGGTCCTCGTTCTGTTCCCGTGTGCTGACACGGACATAACCCAATATATCTATCTTAAATCCCTCCCTTCCCCTATCTTTTCCCGCGTCCGTTTTCGGGAGCATGGAAACATTATGCTTTATACTAATAAAGCAAAAAAACGCGGAAGACCCGAAGGCCTTCCGCATTTATACATATTAATATATTAGTTAAGCTTATATAGTCACCTGTCGCTGACGAAGGAGATGAGGAACACCGCAAGGTCCGCGGCCAGCATAAGGGCCGTGACGCTCCAGAGGCCCAGGACGCCCATCACCGCAAAAAGCGCGCACAGGACCCTGGCGGCCGTGGCGGCCAGGAAGCTCACCGAGACGTCGGAGCGGGCGCGCTTGGAGATGCGTATGGACCGGGTGAGGTCCGCAAGCTTCCCGGAGGTTATAACAATATCCGGAAACGCGCCGGTGACCTCCGGGCCCATGCCAAGGCTCGCGCTGACGTTGGCCATCTCCAAAAGCTCTCTGTCCCGGCCGGCGGAGCTCACCGCCATCAGGCGGTCGTCGCGCTCCTGGCTGTCCAGGATGTACTGAAGCCTCTCCACCTTGTCGGCGGGGCGGCAGTCGGAGTAGATCTCCGCGATGCCCAGCCTCCGGCCGGTGTTGGTGGCGTTGAGGGCGTTGTCGCCGGTCATCAGGGCCACGTTGGCCACGCGGAGCCTGCGAAGCTCATGGACCACCGTGGCGGCGTCCTCCTTGAGCTCGTCCCTCAGGTCGATGCGCCCAACGCAGATGTTGTCCACCGCCACGAAGACGCAGGTGTCGCCGGGGATGTACATGTCGCCCTTGACGCCCAGCCCCTCCATGAGCTCGATATTCCCGGCGGAGAGCATGATCTGGTCGTCCAAAAAGACCACGGTCCCCAGGCCCTCACGCTCGGTGTGGCGCGGGATGCGGGATTTGTCCGGCTCCTCCCCCGCGGCCTCCCGGATGGCCACAGCCAGCGGGTGGTCCGACCACGCCACGGCGTAGGCCGCTAAGAACAGCACCTGCTCCGGCGTCAGGCGCACGGGGTCCACGTTCGTGACCCTGTAGCGCCCGTCGGTGAGGGTCCCGGATTTGTTGAAGATGACGCTGGTGACCTCGGTGGCGGCGGACATGGCGGCGGAGCCGGTGAAGTAGATGCCCTCCCCCGCCGCGGACTCGGCGGCGTTCAGGAGCGTCATCAGTATCTGGGACTCCCCGGTGTACACGCACACCGCCAAAAGCGCCGCGGCCCGCGCCAGCCATTTGGTGAAGAGGAGGTCGTCGATCAGCGGGACGATCCCGCCGAAAAGCACCGCCAGCAGTACCACGCCCAGCACGACGAAGCGCTCGATCTCCCGCTGCTTCACGATGGGCCTGACCCGCCGGTAGGAGGCCTCCCGCAAAAGCGCGTCAAGGCGCTCCCGGAGCGCCGGGTCCAGGTCCTTGCCCTTTTCCTCCAGCCGCCCGGCGGACAGCGACAGCTCCCGCCGGAAAAAGAGCTCCATCGCCGCGGCGGCCAGATTGAAGAATACCGCGGTGACCGTGGCCTCGATGACCCCGCCGGACGCGGCCATGACGGCCACCGCCAGGAGCATGATCAGCGGCGCCGGGACGCGGCTGCGCTCCCGAAGCGTCTCCAGGCTCATAAAGACCATGGGAAGGCACGAAAGGGCGATGCCGCCGGCGGTGAGGGCCATACGGGCGTTCCCGGGGAGCTTCACCCTCAGCGCCACGCACACCAGCACCGCCGCCAGAGCGACGTCGGCCAGAAGCGCCAGGGCCTTGCCGGGGATGTTGGGTATTCGCAGCGGCTGGGCCGGGGACTCCTCCTCCGGCTCCCCCACGGGCGTTTCCGGCTCCGGCGCGGGGCGGGATTCTCTCTCCGCCGGCGGGGACGGTCTGCGCCGGCGCCTGGGCGGCGGGGACTTTTTGGCGCCGGAGCCCCCGGCGCGGTGGGCGCCCCGGGTACTCCGGGGCCTGCCGGGCTCCGGGGCGCCGCTCCCGGCATCCGGCGCGGGACCGGCGTCCCCGGAGGCGGAAAAATCCTCGTTCAGGATGTCCTCCAGGTCAAAGCCGCCCTCCGGGGCGTAGTCCTCCGCACCGTCAAGGTCCAGATTCGAAATATCCTTATCTTTCTCTTCCATGGGCTCACCTGCCTGAAAACGAAAGCGGCTTTTACGCCGCTTTCATAAAGTATCTTATGTTCTTTACGCTTTCCCGGCGCAGCCCAGGACGTCGATGAGCTTGTGGGTGACGATGGCCTTGATGTTGGCGCGGGCGGGGGTCAGGTACTGGCGGGGGTCGAAGTGGTCCGGGTGCTCCGCGAAATACCTGCGGATGGAGCCGGTCATGGCGAGGCGCAGATCGGAGTCGATGTTGATCTTGCACACCGACAGGGTGGCGGCCTTTCTAAGCTGCTCCTCGGGGATGCCCACGGCGTCCGGCATCTTGCCGCCGTTTTCATTGATCATCTTCACGAATTCCTGGGGCACGCTGGAGGAGCCGTGGAGGACGATGGGGAATCCGGGCAGACGGCGGGATACTTCCTCAAGAATGTCGAACCGCAGCGGAGGCGGCACCAGAACGCCCTGCTCGTTGCGGGTGCACTGGGCGGCGGTGAACTTGTACGCGCCGTGGCTGGTGCCAATGGCGATGGCCAGGGAGTCGCAGCCGGTCTTGGAGACGAACTCCTCCACCTCCTCGGGGCGGGTGTAGCTGGAGTCCTCGGCGGAGACGTTGACCTCGTCCTCCACGCCGGCCAGGGACCCGAGCTCCGCCTCCACGACGACGCCGTGGTCGTGGGCGTACTCCACGACCTTACGGGTGATCTCGATATTCTCGGCAAAGGGCTTGGAGCTGGCGTCGATCATCACGGAGGTGAAGCCGCCGTCGATGCAGGACTTGCAAGTCTCAAAGTCCGGGCCGTGGTCCAGATGGAGGGCGATGGGGATGTCGGGGCACTCGATAACGGCGGCCTCCACCAGCTTCACAAGGTAGGTGTGGTTGGCGTAGGCCCGGGCGCCCTTGGAGACTTGGAGAATCAGCGGCGCGTGCTGCTCCCGGGCGGCCTCGGTGATGCCCTGGACGATCTCCATATTGTTGACGTTAAAGGCGCCCACGGCGTAGCCGCCGTCATAGGCTTTTTTGAACATCTCGGTGGTTGTTACTAAAGGCATAATTATCCATCTCCTGTATCTCAAAAATTGTGCCGGGGACTTGATGGGTTTATTATACCATACTCCCGCATCAATTCAAGTATCAAAATCGGAAAAGATTCAGCTTTCCGGCTCCGGCCAGTTCAGGTAAGCTTCCTTGAAAGCAAGGATCCGCGCCACGCTCTCGTCAAGGCGCTCCGGGCTTATCTCCCCGGACTCCGCGGCGGACAGCAGCGCCTCAAAGGCCGCGGGCAGGTCCTCCGGCATGAGCAGTATATCGCACCCGGCGAGGAACGCCGCCAACGCGGCCTCTCCCCCGCCGTATGTTCCGGAGACGGCGCCCATCTCCAGCGCGTCCGTTATGATAAGGCCCTGAAAATCAAGCTCCCGCCGGAGTATCCCGGTGACGATCTGCCTGGACAGCGAGGCCGGGAGGCCGTCGTCGGAAAGTCCGGGCGCCGTAATGTGGCCCACCATTACGCACTCGTCGTCCCGCGCGCGCAAAAACGGGATAAACTCGCACGCCTCCATGGCCTCGCGGCTCTTTGCGCTGACGGCCATTCCGGTGTGGCTGTCCTCCCCGGTGTCGCCGTGGCCGGGGAAGTGCTTGAACACGGGGATCACCCCCTCCCCGCGCAGTCCCTCCGCCATGGCCTCGGCCATCTCGGCGGCGGCGATGGGCAGGTCCGAGAAGGCCCGGTCGCCGATCACCGGGTTATCGGGGTTGGTGTTCACGTCCGCCACCGGGGCAAAATCCATGTTGAAGCCGTACCCGCGCATGTATTCGCCGATGGTCCGGCCCATAGCGTATGCCTTTTCCGTATCGCCGGACGCCCCCACCGCGGCGGGGCTCTCGAATTTGGGAAGGTCGAAGGCCGGGGTGTTGGCGAGCCTCGCGATTTGGCCGCCCTCCTCGTCCGCGGCGATGAAAAGCGGCAGGCCGCTGGCGGCCTGGAGGTCGGCGATAAAGGCGGTAATTTGCTCCGGCCCCGTTATATTTTGCCAGAACATGGCAAATCCGCCTACGGGGTAGAGCTTCAGCGCCTGGGCCATCTCCTCCGTGAGCTCCGTCACCGGGACATCGCCGGCCTCAGCGCCGGAGGCGGCCGCATAAATGGCGTTGGGGCGGACGATGAAGAGCTGTCCCACCTTCTCCCGGAGGGTCATGGAGGCCAGCTTTTCGGCGATCCTCTCATCCCCGGACTTCTCTGGCTCCGGCTCCGGCGGCGGCTCCTCGCTCCCGCCGCCCTCCGGCGCCTCCGGGACAGGCTTTTCGGGCCCGGAAGGCGCAGGCTCCGCCGGCGTCACGTCCCCCGGCGTATCCGGCCCATCCCCGGCCCCGCAGCCGGAGGCGCAAAAAAGCAGCAAAAGCGCCAGCGCAAGGCAAATATTTTTCTTCGCGCCCATTTTCCCGCCCTCCTCCGGCCTTTTTAAGGTTTATAACACGGATATTATACCATACCCGCAAAGCGGGGATGGTATATTCGCCATGTTTTTCGGTTCCCGGCGAAGCCGGGGAGAAAAACGGCGTTAAATCAAGGATAATATCCGCTCTGTGGATATTATACCACGCGAATGTAAACAAACCAACACAAAATTGGAATTTTTCTGACAAAAAACCGCCCTCCCACGCGAGAAGGCGGTTTCAGGTTGTCAAAAAACTCAAATTCAATATTTTTTCCAAGGACATGTGCCTTGGAAAAAATCCCTTTTGTCGCACAAGTGCCGCCTACGGCGGCGCGCAGGGCGACAGCAGGGAAGTTTACGCTGAATTTCGCAAAATTCAGCGTAAATTTCCCGCACGTTCCCCTTGTCGGAAAAGCCCGTCAGGGCTTTTCCGACAGGCTGAATTGCTGCTGTTGGCTCTGTCTCTGACCGCTAAAAAGTAGATGTCGTCCGTGAGCTCCACGGTCCTCACGCCGTTTTCCGGGTCAAAGCCGAAGTTTTGGCGGACGATCTCCACCTTTCCCCCGTCCTCCAATGTGGCGGACTGGGAGGCGAAGGCGAGGCAGGACCCCACGCGGGTGGCAAGCTCATACTCCGAAGCGCCCCCGACGCTTTGCTTAGACGCAAAGGGGTCTGAGCTGCCCTCCTTTACAAGCTCCGCCGTCAGGTTGACGGAGGCGCCCGCGGGGACGGTGATCTGCGCCTCCAGCCACATCACCCGGTCCACGCTTGCCACCTCGGAAAACCAAAGGCCGCCGTCCATGTACCGCTCCTTCGGCTCCGGGGCCAGGGGCCCGTCGGTGACGAGCCACAGCTTGAACTGCCCGAAGACCGTCTCAAAGTCCGGCCGCCCGTCCCGGCCGTCAAACCCCGCGTATTCCTCCAGGGCCAGGGCGCGCATGTACGCCTCCAGGTCCATCTCCCGCCTTGTCACCGCGGCTCCGGCCTCCACGGGCCGGGCGTTGTCCTGGGCGGAGGTATAGCCCTGAATCTTGGGCTCCCCCGGGTCCTCCCCCACGGCGATGAAGGTCCTGTGCCCGTCGTCCTGATAAGAGCCATTGGTCTTGCGGGGGATGTGGTAGAGGTACTCCATGTACCCCGCCTCCCGGTCCACCGTCCAGCCGGAGATGTCCCCGGCGTAGAGAAGCCGCGTTTTGGAAAAATCAAGGTCAAAGCTGAGCCTCAGCACAGGGCTCGCCGCCTCCTGCCCCTCCGCCAAGGTGTACCAGGGGTCCGTCAAATCGTAGACATACGCGGTCACGCCGGTAAGATTGGGGTACGGGCTCACCGCGGCGTCAAAATAACCGCTTCCTGCCAGCAGATCCCGGTAGTCCTCCCAGGAGTCGGGGTAGTCCATGTTGACGCTGCCGTCGTTCTCGTCCCCGCCGATGCTCCCCTTCCAGGCCCCCTCGTAGCCCCCGGCGTAGTAGCCGGCGATGAGGGCGGTTTCCGGCTCCGCTCCGTCAAGCGAGAGCTTCGGCCGCTTCTCCGCCACATCGTAAAACCGCTCAATGAACGGATAGAGGATATCCACCGTCCGGTCCTCCCCGGAGGCGTTGGTCAGAACATAGCTGTCTAAAACGCGCATCTGCGTTTTGTCCTCGTCCCAGGCGGAAAAGTCCAGGGTCACGGAACGCTGGGCGCTGACGCTCCCGTCCGCCTCCCGCAAAGTCAGCGGCAGGACCGGCCCCTCGTAGAAAATGTAGCTCCCCGGCCCGCCCCGGCCTTTCACATTGGAGCCGCCGGAGCGGCCGCCCGTGGGAATGAGGTAAAATCCCACCGCGAGCGCCACCGCCGCCGCGGCCGCGGCCGACAGGGACGCGATAAGCGCCCGTCTCCCGCGCTTTTTCTTAGCTTTCCGCCCCATCTCCCCGGCGGCCTCTTCCGCAAGGTCGGGGCCTATCTCGCCGATGGACGTCAAAAGGCGCAGACTTCTCTCGTTCATATTTGTATTCCCTCCTTCTCCAGGGCGCGGCGCAGGGAGGCCCGCAGCCTCAGGAGCTTCTGGGCAAGCCGCCCCTCCGGCACGCCCCGGCCGCGGGCGATGGACCGGACCGTCTCGCCGTAGTAGTACCGCCGGACGAAAAGCGTCCGGTCCTCCTTGGACAGCCCCCGGAGCCACCTGTCCACGGCCTCGCCCGCGGCCCTGGCGTCAAATTCGCTCTCCGCGCCGGGAGATCCCGGCAGAGCGTCCTCCAGCTCCCGGGTAAGCTCCGCAAGCTCCGGGCCGCCCGAGCCGTTTCTCCAGCGGTCAATGGCGAGGTTTCGCGTGATCTTCGCCATATACGCCCGCAGGGACGCCGGCCTCTGGGGCGGAATGGAGTTCCAGAGCCGCAGGAGCATGTCCGCGACGCACTCCTCCGCGTCCCGGACGCTGCCCAAAAGGCGCTGGGCCAGGGCGCGGCAGAAGCCGCCGTACTTCTCCCGGGCCTTGAGGATAGCCGCCTCGTCTCTCGCCCAGAAAAGCTCGATGATTTGTTCGTCCTCCACGCCGCCGCCTCCTTTAATTCATTTTGAAAGGCCTTTCACTCATTAAGACGTATCCGGAAGCCCTTGTATTATGGCCGGAAGCAAAAAATTTTCCTCCCGGAGGTATCCGGGAGGAAAACGGTACTTCATACTAATCCCTAATCAAAAACTCCAATTCGCGACGGTCTTTTTTGCCTCGTCGTCGCTCGAGCCGCTTAACCTCGGGCTCCCTTTGGTCGCCCTCAGGCGCAGGCTCGGCTCCTCCTCTCCCCACACGGCGGGCCGTGTGGGGGCCCCGATGCGTCAGACGGCTTGACAATACATACAGTATTCTCTGCGCCGTCTTCCTCGCCTGACGCAAAAAATCCTCGCCGCTCGGTTGGCGTTTTTAATCAGGGATTAGTATCAGGCGGTGGGCTGGTTATTGAGGAATTTTTCCAGCCGGTCCAGGCCCTTTTTGATGTTCTCCATGCTGGTGGCGTAGCTCCAGCGGATGTGGCTCACGGATCCGAAAGCCGCGCCGGGGACGGTGGCCACAAGGCCGTGCTTCAAAAGGGCCTGGGCGAAATCGGAGGAGTCATGTATCTCCTCCCCGCACAGCGTGGTGCCGAAGGTCTTTGACACGTCCATGAAGATGTAGAAAGCCCCGTCCGGGGGTAAGCAGCTCACCTTGTCCATGGCGTTGACGCGCTCCACAAAATAGGCGCGGCGCTTCGCAAACTCGCGGCGCATGTCCTCAACGCAGGTCTGGTCGCCGCTGTACGCCTCCACGGCGGCGTACTGGGCGATGTTGCAGGCGTTGCCGGTGGAGTGGCTGAGGTAGGTGTCCATGAGCTTGATGATGGGCTGGGGGCCGGCGGCAAAGCCGATGCGCCAGCCGGTCATGGCGTAGGTCTTGGATACGCCGTTGACCACCACGGTCCGGGCGTAAAGCTCCGGGTCGATGGCGGCGGCGGAGACGAATTTGCCCTCGTAGACCAGAGTGGCGTAGATCTCGTCGTCGATGAGGTAGAGGTCGTTGTCCACGATGACCCGCCCCAGGGCCCGCATCTCCTCCTCGGAGTAGAGCATCCCGGTGGGGTTGGAGGGATTTGTGAGGATGATGCACTTTGTCTTCTCCGTGACGGCGGCGGAAAGCTGCTCCGGGCTTATCTTAAAGCTGGTGGACTCGTCGGTCTTTAAAATCACGGGCGTGGCGCCGCACATCCGGATGGCCTCCTCATACGTCACCCAGTAGGGCGCGGGGAGAATCACCTCGTCTCCGGGGTTCAGCATGACGCGCATGGCTATGTACAGAACATGCTTGGCGCCGGAGGACACGCAGATGTTTTTGGGCTCGTACTTTACGCCGAAGGTCTTCTCCATGTAGCCGCAGATGGCCTTTTTCAAGGGCGCGATGCCGGAGGACGCGGTATAATAGGACTTGTTCCCCTCAATGGCGGCGATGCCCGCGGCCTTGATGGGGTCGGGGGTGAAGAAATCAGTCTCGCCGGCGCCGAAGCTGACCACGTCCACTCCCTGGGCCTTCAGCTCCTGACTGAGGGCATTGATGGCGAGGGTGGCGGAGGGCTTGATGGCGGAGGCGACATCGGATAAGCTTTTCATGACGGAATATCCCCTATCTTCAATTGATTTTACAGCCATTATATGCGCTATCCTGCATTTTGGCAAGTGCTCCATGCGATTTTCATATGAATATGAATTATTCACGCGGCTCAACTTTCATGATTTGTGCATTTTAACACCATTCCCCGGAAGGATTTCTCATTTCTCCCACCGGCCGGCGTAAATTTTAAGGTGACGGAAGTCGAACCCACGTGGAGCGGCGCGGGTTCGACTTCCGTCACCTTAATCAAATTGTTGTCAGTTGTAACCTTTTCTTGGTTGTATCCGGCGCTTTGATATACTAAAATGAATGAATAAAAAACTGTGTGAAGGAGGCGTCCCGTGAAACGGCATAGATCTATGATTCTGGCGGCTGTGCTGGGGTGCCTTGTGGGCATACTCATCAGCGCCGCCTTCGCCGGCATCCGCGGCGCCTCCGCCGGCGCGCCCGGCGAGTGCCTCATCGGCGAGGAGGGCGTCACCAACGACATGCTGACGTTTTTGGCGCTCCGGGCGGCGGAGTACATTAAGGATTCCGACTATGAGGCTCTTTCGAAAATGGTCCACCCGGATTTCGGGCTCATCTTCTCCCCGTTCGCCACGGTGAATCTGTCCACGAATCTCAGCTTCTCGCCCCGCCAGGTGAAGGACTTCGCCGACAGCCGCGAAAAGCTCACCTGGGGCGTCCTGCCGGACAGCGGAAAGCCCATCACCCTCACCGTCGGCGACTACACAAAAAGCTACGTTTTCGACCGGGACTACACCGCCGCGCCCATAATCGCCGTGAATTACGCCGTCCGGGTGGGAAACTCCCGGGAGAACGTCACCGACGTCTTCCCCGGGGCGGACTTCGTGGACCTCTGTTACCCCGGCACGGCGGAGGCGGATTACGCCGACTGGTCCATACTGCGCCTTGTATTCGAGCGCTGCGGCGACACCCTGATGCTCACCGCCGTCATCCACTCCGAGGCCACGATATAAGACGAATATGCAATAAAAAAACATTCGCGCCGGTCTTTTCGGTGTTTTTTCTGAAAAATCCAATTTTCGGTATATACTTTCGGACGTATCAAACGGCGCGGCGTCGCAAATAATAGTTCCGCATACGAATTTCGCGGTCATTGACCTGAGAATTTGAGGAGGAACTATGAAAAAAGCATACTATATCGTGCTGTCACTTATTATTGCCCTCTCCCTTGCCGGCTGCGGCAATTCCGACGCCGACAGGAACGACAACACCAAGGACGGCATCATCGGCGACGGCCTCGGCGAGGACATGAAGGACCTGGGCGACGACATCCGCGACGCCGGCGACGACATCCTGGGCGGCGGAAACGTTGGCTCTGGGACCCAGAACGGCTCAACGGACGGCAACAGGAGCTCCACCGGCACAAACGGCAACGGCGGGACCGGCGCCAACGGCTCCACCAGCTCCCGGCCCTACGGCACCGGCGCCAATGGCAGCGGCACTGGCAGCGCCACGGGCTCCCGGCCCTACGGCACCGGCGCCAACGTCAACAGCGCGCCGGCAAACGACCTCATCCGGTAAAATCGGCGCGGCCCCGCATTTGCGGGGCCACAGCCTGTCGAAAAAGCCCTGACGGGCTTTTCCGACAAGGGGAACGTGCGGAAAGTTTTCGCTGAATTTTGCGAAATTCAGCGAAAACTTCCCTGCTGTCGCCCTGCGCGCACGCCCAAAGGGCGCACGCTTGTGCGACAAAAGGAATTTTTTCCAAGGCACATGTCCTTGGAAAAAATATTGAATTTGAGTTTTTTTTGACAAACTGCGGCCCCGCATTTGCGGGGCCGGTTTTATTTTGCGATGTTGACACAGGCGCGGAAAAAAACTATACTTATATTCACTTATTCACTTTCTAAAAAACGGAGGTCAAGAGAATGGCTGAGCTTCTGAAGGGTGCGCCCGCCGCCGCGGCGCTGAACGAGAAGACCCGCGTGAAAGCCCAGGCCCTGCGGGCGCAGGGCATCGTCCCCACGCTTGCGCTGGTGCGCGTGGGCGAAAATGACGCCGACATCTACTACGAGCGGGGCGCCATAAAGCGCTGCGCCGGCCTCGGCGTGGAGGCCAAGCGTGTGGTTTTGCCTGAAAACGTCACCGAAAAAGAGCTTTTGGCCCTGATCCATAGGCTCAATTCCGACAAAAGCGTACACGGCGTGCTGATTTTCCGTCCCTTGCCCGGGCACATCTCCGACAGCGCCGTCCGCGGCGCCCTGGACCCGGAAAAGGACGTGGACGGCATAACGGACGGGTCCCTGGCCGGGGTCTTTACCGGCAGCGGCCGGGGCTTTTGCCCCTGCACCGCCCAGAGCTGCGCGGAGATACTGGACTACTACGGGGTGGACTGCGCCGGAAAGCGGGCCACGGTCCTGGGCCGGAGCCTGGTCATCGGAAAGCCAGTCTCCCAGCTTCTCCTGGCCCGCAACGCCACCGTCACAGTCTGCCACACAAAAACCCGGGCTCTTGAGGAGGAGACGCGGCGGGCGGATATCCTGATCGCCGCCGTGGGACACGCCAAAGCCCTCACACGGGAGCATGTCTCCCCCGGACAGATCGTGATCGACGTGGGCATCAACACGGACGAAAACGGAAAAATGACAGGCGACGCCGATTTTGCCGCGGTGGAGCCCATTGTCGCCGCCATCACCCCAGTCCCCGGCGGCGTGGGCAGCGTCACAACGGCGGTGCTGGCCTCCCACACCGTCCAGGCGGCGGAGCGGCAAAATAATATTATGTAAACCCGTTTGTTTACATAACATTTCCGAGTTGATTGGACTTAAGTTATGTAAACTTACAATGTTATGTTAAGTTTTTACGTCAACTTTTGTTGTTATGTAAATCTGCTATGTCAACAAAAGGCGCCCTGAAAGCATTTTGGGGCGCCTCTTGTCAATGAATTCTATACTTCTCTATACCCTCGGTGAAAATATCGCCGCCGTCGGGGCCGATGCCCACGATGAGGGGCATTTTTTCAACGTACAGGCGCTTCACCGACTCGCAGCCCAGCTCCGGAAAAGCGATCTCCTCCATCTCCCTGATGGATTTGGCGATCAGCGCCCCGGCGCCGCCCACGGCGCACAGATACACGGCGCCGTTTTTGACGATGGACTGCCGCACGGCCTCGCTCCGCAGCCCCTTGCCGATCATCCCCGCCAGCCCCAGGTCCAGGAGCCTGGGGGTGAAAGCGTCCATGCGGCTGGACGTGGTGGGACCGCAGGCCCCGGTGGGCATCCCGTCGCGGCCCGGCGTCGGCCCGGCGTAATAGATGACGGCGTCTTTTATTTCAAAGGGCGTGGGCTCCCCGGCATCCAGGAGCCGGAATATGGCCATATGGGCCTGGTCCCGGGAGGTGTAGACGGTACCCGTCAGGAGCACCCTGTCGCCGGCGCGCATCCGGGGCGCGAAGCGGCGCAGCTCACCGGTTTTTATGTCAAATTCATTTTGCACGGCTTACTCTACGTCCTCCTCCCCGGTCTTTGCGTCCTCTTCGTCCTCTTCCATCGCCGCGCTCAGCTTTTCCTCCAGGTCCGCGCCGATGGCCTCCAGCCTCTCCCCGGCGGCGCCAAGGGAGCTCTGAAGTCCCGTGAGCTTGACGGATAGGAGCTTCAGCTCGTGGTCGGCCTGGGAGGCGTTCACCTTAATATCGGCGCAGACGGTGTCGTACTGGCTTTTGACCTCCCGGAGAGCCCGCAGGGCCTCCTGGGCGGCGCGGCGAAGCTCCCGGCGCTCCTCCTCCAGCGCCTCCGCGGCGGCGCTGGCGGGAGCCTCCGGCTCCGGCCGGTCGGAGGGAGTCTCAAGCCGCTCCTCCAGCGCCTCTATCTTCCCCCGGAGGCGTTCGTTTTCCCTGGCGAGGGTGTTGCGCTCGGCGGCCAGCGTCTCGATATAATCAATGACGTCATGCCTGTTGAAGCCGCCAAAGACCCGGCCCTTGAAGTTCCCTTTCTCGCCTCTCACGGCAAAAACACCCGCTTTCATCGGTTATCTCATGTCATCTTACCACATTCGGCAAAATAAAACAACAAAAACTCTCTCCCGCGGCGGGAAAAAGTGATTTTTCGGGCTCCGCGGCCGCGAAAACGCCGCCGTCCCCTATCCGATGAGCCTTCGAAGCCCGCCCTCCCCGGCGTCCGGGAGCACGGATCGCAAATGGTCGATGATCCTCTCCCGGGACTGGACCGGGTCCCGGCTGTAGGCGCTCCGGGGAAGCTCCGCGCCGAGCTGTGCCTCGGGGGTCGCGTATTTCGCCACGCCCCAGCCGTAGGTCTGGCCGTGCCTATCCCGCATGTAGACAAAGTCCGAAATGACGATGTAGGTCTGCATCTGGAGCCGGGTGATCACCGTGTCGAAGCCGACGGCGCCGCCCTTGCGGTAATTGAGCTCGTCCTTCAGCTCCCTGGAGAGCACCGCGCCGTGCCGCGCTACCGCGTCATAGACGCTCTTGTCCTTCAGGGCCGCCAGTCCGTCGTCAAAGCGCGCGTCAAAATCGTAGCCGTCGCGCCGGAGGTTTGCGAAGTCCGGGAACCACTCCCGGCTCACAAAGCCCGCCTTTCCGCCGAAAAACTTGCCGTAGAGGCACAGGCCCGTCCGCACGGCGGGGCCCTTCCACTCCCAGGGGCCGTCCGCGCTTTCGGAAAACCAAAGCTCCCGTGGACAGCACTCCTCCACCGAGAAGCCGGGGATGCGGTTTTTAAAAAACGGCAGGAAGCCGAGCCTCCCGGCAAGTCCGGCCATGTCCTCAGCGGAACAGATCTTTCCAAGCTCAAGCGCCATGATTTCCCCTCCCGCGCGATTTTTCCCTATAATAGCACATCTCCCGCGGGTATTCAATAGACACGCCTATTGAAAAAAACGCGCGGGAGGTGTATAGTGTCTTTAGCACTTTCAGGAGGAAAACGCCATGCTTGATTTGGAAAAATTTGAGTGGACCCGCCGCCCCGCGGGATTTGAAGTGCGGGACGGCGCGGTGGAGATCACGACCCTGCCCCACACGGACCTGTGGCAGAGGACATATTACCACTTCCGCAACGACAACGCCCCGGTGTTCCAGATGATAACCGATGAGAAGTACTTCTCGTTTGTGGTGAAGACCGAATTTCAGAGCAAGCGGCGCTTCGACCAGTGCGGGGTGGTGATGTATCTGGACAGCGAAAACTGGCTGAAGGCCTCCGTTGAGTACGAAAACCAGCGCTTCCAGCACCTGGGGAGCGTCGTCACCAACAACGGCTGGTCCGACTGGGCCACCACGGCCATCGACGCCTCCGTAAAGTCCATGTGGTACCGCCTCAGCCGCCGGGAGGACGACTTTTGCGTGGAGTGCTCCCCGGACGGCGTGAGCTTTTCCCAGATGCGCATCGCCCACATGTTCCGCGCCGCGGGCCAGGTGCGCTTCGGAATCTACGCCTGTAGTCCGGAGGACTCGTCCTTTAAGGCCACGTTCACAAATTTGGCCCTCACCGACTGCCAATGGCCGGCCCACAACGGCCAGCAGCCAGACTGATCTGTCCGAGAATCCCGCGATAAATTGGAAAAACTGACCGGCGGCTGCCAGAATTTTGGGCAGCCGCCGGTTTTTTGGATCAAATATACTCTCTCAGCACCCGCCGGAATACGAGGCAGAGGGCGACGCCGGAGACGGCCAGCAGGAGCGTCACCAGCGCCGCGCCGGAGCCCTTTCCGGTGCCGAGCAGCGCCGCGGGAAGCCCGGAGGCGCCGGCCATCAGCGGCTCGCAGACGCTTTCCACCAAAAATCCGCCCAAAAGCGTGCCGATGGGAATGGTGAAAAACTGCAGGGAGTTCCGGCAGGAAAACACCCTCCCCTGCATCTCCGGCGGTATGGCGGAGCGCAAAAGGACGTCCATATTGGCATTCATGACGGGGATCACCGCCCATCCGGCTATCTGCGCCGCGCACCACCAGGCGGGCGTCCTGGCAAAGGCCAGGATGAGGTTTTCCGCGCCCAGCGAGAACATGACCGAGGCCAATATGACCCGGACCCGGTTTTTCGGCGGCGGCAGGAGCGTCGCCAGCACGCTCCCGCCCAACGTGGCGAAGCCCGCGCAGGCCGTCACCGCCCCCAGGGCCCCCTCTCCGCCGTTTTCGAAGGACAGGACATAGGGCGGCAGCACCGCGTCAAAGGCCGAGGCGATGAGGTTGACCCCGGCCAGGAACAGGATGAGCCGCAGGATAAGGCCGTTTCCCCGGAGCCAGGCAAGCCCCGCTCTCACGCTCCTGACAAGCCCCTCGCGCCCGCCGTTACGGCGCCCGGATTCAAGGGGCGGTATACGCACGAGCAGGAGAAGCGACGCGAACGCCGCGAAAAACGTGCCCAGGTCCACGTACAGGACCCACGAGAGCCCCGCGGCGGAATATAGTGCCGTGGCGAAGATCGGGTGCAGGATGGTATTCAGCGAGTGGGAGAAGGAACGAAGTCCGCTTATGCGCTGGTAGTGCTCCTTTGGCGTCAGCAGCGTCATGGCCACGTCCCCGGCGGGGCTCTGGACCGTGTTCATAAGGCCGTTCAGGGCGTTTAGAACGTACAGATGCCAGGGCCGCAGCGCGCCGGAACTGAACAGGATAAGCACCGCCGCGGTACACAGG
This sequence comes from uncultured Oscillospiraceae bacterium, assembly GCA_947632155.1. Taxonomy (GTDB): domain Bacteria; phylum Bacillota; class Clostridia; order Oscillospirales; family Oscillospiraceae; genus RUG626. Next base: position 6,709 of record CANROF010000010.1, on the reverse strand, counting down.
GCCGCCAGGGCGTCGGTGACAAGCATGGTCTTTCGCTTGTCCCACTTATCCGACAGCGCACCAGCAAATACGCTCATGAGGACGTAGGGCCCATAGGCGCACACGGACGACAGCGCCATCCTCAGCGCCGAGCCCGTGGTTTCGTAGAGCCAAAGCGTCAGGGCGAAGCCCGTCATGGAGCTTCCAAGCTGCGAAAAAGACTGCGTTGACCAGAGAATCAGAAAAGGCTTGAGCTCTTTGATTATTTTTTTCATGTTGACCTTGCTCCTTTGATCAAATCAATCAAATCGCAAGGCCCGGGGATCGTCTCAGGGCTTTATCGCTCCACGCAGTATCCCCGTACCTTGCGCGGAGCCCGGACAATGGCCAAAAATGTGCAGGAGCCGATGGAAAACATGGCTTGTTCCCTCCCGAAAAGCTTTTATGTCACGCAAAATCATCGGGCGAGGCGTTGAAATGGGGGGTGAAGGTGAACTCGCGTCGCTCCTTGACCTCGCCCTTGCCGTCGCCGTGATCGACGGTTATTTCGATGCCGCCCAGGCCGCCGGGGTTGATGACGTCCTCCCAGTCGCGCTCCGTGCCCTGGTAGTAGATGCCCTGGGTGGCCTCCAGCATCGTGCACTCCTCAAAGGCGTGCCAGCCGACGGTGGTTTCCAGGGGGATGTAGATGCGCGCAAGGGACGTACAACCCTTGAAGGCGTACTTCTCGAGACACTCCACATGGTCCGGGATACGGATGGACATGAGGGACGAGCAGTCCTGGAAGACGCCGTAGCCCAGCTCCTCAAGCGTGGAGGGCAGCGTGATGTGGGTCAGGGCCTCGCACTCGGCAAAGGCGTAGTCCTTGATCTTCATAATTCCGTCGGGCAAAATGACCTCCCGGAGGTTGGTGCAGGCGATAAAGGAGGAGCCGTAAACGCGCTTTACGGTGCTGGGAAGCCGCACACTGGCAAGCGCCGTGTTGCGCATGAACGCGGTGTAGAATTTGGTGATGCCCTCCTCCACGACGACGCTGGTGGCGCCGTATTCCTCGAGAACGTGTTCGACCTCCTCGTCGTCCAGCTTGCCGTGGCCGAAGATGTAGAGGGTGGAGCCCTCCTGCCGCCAGTAGGCGTCGTCCCCGCACAGGCCGTCATTGCGCTCCGTGATGGGCTTTACCTCCACCGTCATATCCACGTCGCCGTCGATGGTGAAGGGTACGGCGCTGTAGGCCCAGCCGTGGGGATAGAGCCGGAGGATGTAATCTCCGCCGCGAAGGGCCTGATAGGTGTTGTCCCCGATGTAGGTAAGGCCGTCCCGGAGCCTCCCCTGGGAGGCGTTCTCATACGTTCTGGCGTCCACCACCTCAAACTCTATGTCCTCGGAGCTGCTGCCGTCCGGCATGGTGACCGTGAGGTGCAAAAATCCCGGATTGTCCGGCATACGGATGTCCTGGACCACCGTCGCGTCCTTTTCGATATCGCACTCGGCGTGGCAGGTGGCATAGCCGCGCTTCGTGTAGGTGAGCTCATACCGCCCCACCGGCAGGACCACGCTGTACGTGCCGTCCTCGGCGGTGAGGAGGGTGACGTCGTCCCGCTCCTCGCTTACGCAGCGGGCGGTGACGGTCACGTCGGGCAGCGGCTCCCAGGCGGCGGTGGTGGAGACGTAGCCCTCCAGCGTCCCGGTGCCCTCGTCCTTCTGAAGGACCAGGCGGAGGGTCTGGTCCTCCCCGCCGACGGTGACCTCCGCCTGCGCGGTCTTAAAGCCCGTCATGGCGGCGCGGACCTTATACTTGCCCAGCGGGGGCTTAAATTCCGCCGCGCCCTCGCCGTCGGTGGAGTCGGACAGGGTCCCGCCCTTTTCGCCGGTGATCTCCACGGCCGCGCCGGAGATGGGCTGGCCGTTGTCCGCCCGCACCACCGCCACACGGAGTGTGGCGATCTTAAAGAGCAGCGTCTCCGTCTGGGGCGCGTCCCCCACGGTGATGTCCGTGTGGAACTCCCGGCCTTCCAGCACGGCGTCCACGTGATAGGTGCCGGGGTACAGCATGATCTCAAAGGGGGTGGTGCCTTTGCTGGGCGCCAGAAGATTTTCCCCGCCCCCGCCGGAAACCGACGCCTCGGCGCCGTTCACGTTCCGGCCGTTCAGGGTGGAGACGAACTTCACCCGGTAACTCCGGTAGGGGCAATCTCCCCAGCCGAAGGCGGGATGCTCCGGCGTGGTCTGGGCCCAGTCGCACAGGAGCGATAGGTAAAATTCCGCTATCGTGAATTCTTTATCGACCAGCTTTACGTCAAAGAACTTGCCGGACACTCTCTCCGAAAGCTTGAAGCCCAGGGTCGCGTTGGCGGTGATCTCAAAGTGGATGTCCCCGTCCACGCAGAGCTGGCAGGCGTGCTTGCTGTCCGCGTCTGCCTCAATGTCCAGGTTTCTGAGCATCCCGTCCAGCTCCCCCTTCACCACCAGCGCCGCATTGGCCGTCAGATCGCCGTAGACGGCTCTATCCAACAGTCCCAGCTTCACGGAAGCCACGGGACCTATGGAGATGCTGCCGCTGCCCTCTAACTTCGGCTCGCATTTTACATCCTGGGTGCTCCCCTTTTTGTCGGGGCAGCCTGTTTCGTGGACGAAGGTCTTTTTCCAGGTGATGGTGGCCTCCACCCCCGCGCTGCCCTCTATCTTGCAGGTGAGGTTGACGCCCGCGCTCACCTCGTAGAAGAGCCCCGGGACCTGGGGGATGGGGCCGCCCACATCCAAAAGCTTTACGAGATGCTCCCCGTCCACTTTTTGCTGGTACCTGTTGAGGTCCTTGATCTGGGGCTCCTTGTTTTGGGACGGATTGCTGCCGTCGCCGCCGCCGTAGAGGGGGTCCTCCTCCCTGGGAAGCTCCGTTTTGCCGCCGTCCTTGTCGTCCTTATTCTTATCCTTATCCTTCTCGTCCTTGTATTCCGGGGCGAGGTCGTCATTGGAAAGCTCCCCCTTAATGACGCAGGAGAGCTTGATATCCCCCTCTACGCTGAGGGACCAATATATGTAGTCAGGCCCCAGGGTATCCGGGTCCCAGTTGAGCTCCGCCCGCACGGTGATTGCACCGGAGATGGAAGCCTCAAAGGGCTTGACGGTGAGGCTCGACCCTAAGGGGAAGGTGAGCCCGGGTATGCTGTCCTCCACCCGCCCTGTGTTGGCGGACAGGAGCGCGGGCCGCAGGCCCCCGGCGGGCCCGGCGGCCACCGTGTCGGCAATCTCGCCGTCAGTCTCGCCGCCGATGCTGAGCTTGATGAAGGAATAATAATCGTCAAGGGAGGCGTCCGGGTCCCGGGTCACCGTGTAGCTCCCTCCGCCGTTGTCCGTTACGGAGCCCACCTTCACCAGGTCCGGCACGTCCCCGCCGGAGAGGTACAGCACCTCCCCCACCTTGGGCGCCGTTTCGGAGGTGTACGTGTAGCTCGTCCGGTCCTCGGACACCTCCACCTGGCCGGAGGCGTCCTCCCGGACGCCGTCAGCCAGGACGCCGAAGTTTTCGGTCTGAGTGACGTCGTTGGTCGTATCCCCGTCAAAATCCAGCACCACCTTGTCCGCGAAACGCGGGTCGGTGGGCTTCACCGCGAAAAACGCCCGGTAGGCGGCGGTGTACATGCGGTTGACGAAGACGTCGCTGAGCGGCGCGCCGTCCTCCCCCGTCAGGACCGCCGTGAGCAGGAACGTCTCCGGAAGGCCGCCCTCCAGCGGGAAGGTGTGGGTCGTCTCCTCCTCCGCCCCCTCGAGGGCCGTCTCCACGCCGTGGACAAAGGTCACGCCGTCCTCCTGGAGCACCGACACCTTGAGCCCGCAGGGCCCGTCGGCGCTCAGCGTCACGGCGAGGGCCCCCTCCTCATAGGTGAGGGCCGAAATGACATACCGGTCCGGCGCGCTGCCCGCTGTGTCCGCTTCCACCGGGGCAAACACGCTCTGGGCGGTATTCTTCTCCTCTCCCCGCCCGCATCCCGTCAACGCCGTCAGCAAAACCAGCGCCGCCAGAAGAAAAAATCCTCTTTTTCTCATACCCATTCAACCCTTTTCCAAAAAATAGTATTCATTTATCCAGGTTGTCCGCCAGACACTTTCGCACCGTTTTCACGGCGATCGTATTGGCCGCCCTCACCGGAGAGGCGGCGGTGGGGAGGGCGGAATAAAATCACTGATAAAGTCCCTGCTTTTCCCGCTCCAGGCGGATGTCCCGCAGCTTTTTGCCCTGATATGTCCAGAAAACCGGGCCCTGGAGGGGATACGGGGTCTGGAGGACCTCCTGCGCCAGGGCGGAGAGAGAGTAGGGCTTGCCGTTATACTCGATCTGCCGCTCGTCCTTGACGGTCGCCACCACGTCGGGCTTCGCCTCAAGGACCACCTCCGCTCCAACGGGGATGCCGCATTTGAAAAAGGAGAAGGGCGACTTGCGCTCCTTGGCCTCCTCCTGCACGGAGGCCGCCACCTGCTCGTCCAGTATCTCGTGGCCCTCCGGCGTCAGGCGCCGGAGCTTGTCCTCGGTGCCGCTGAGCCTTGCGATGCTCTCCAAGAGGGCGTAGGCGTCCTCCGGCGTCATGGCGTAAAACTCCTTCGTCCGTGTCTTGCCGTCAAAGGTGTCGATGGCCCGAAGCTCCGGATTGAGCCGGTCAATGAGGCTGTGCAGCTCCTTGTCCTGGAGCGGCTTTCCCACCTCGTAGGTGGCGTAGACGCGAAAAGCAAAGGGGATGCACTCGCTCCTGTTGAGCTGGGCAAGGCGCTTTTCAATATTCGTCGCGTAGCCGATCTTCACATAATCCGGGAAAGACGGGTTTGTGAGTATGTAGATAACGCCGGACTTTTTCTCTGTACTCATATGGGCCTCCTTTTTCACTCACCCCGCCGCCGGATTGTCTATCTTCATCAAAATTCTTGCCGGGATGGGCGTCGCAGTTCGCGTTGACCTTTCTGCGGATATTATATCCCATGCGCCTTATGATTTCAACAAATATTGTCCGTTCAGACACATTGTATTGAAACATTGCGCGGCAAATGCAGCGAAACGGAGGGGCGGGCCGCCGAGGACGGCGGCCCCTGCTTTGGCAGCATTCTCCCCTCCGGGAACAGATACACCGGCCGCTTCGACTTTGCGGTCTATGAGCGCTCTGTCTGGAGAAACGAGTTGCCGGCCCTGACCATCGAGCCGGGCGGCGGTCCCCATGCTTTTTTGGGAATTCTCATCTACGCCGCCGGGACGGCCATCGCCTCGGGGGACATTCTTTTGCGTGACATGGACGGATTTCTCTGCGGCGGCCTGTGCGAAAGGCTCTTTTTCGTTTCGCGTTTTCGTGGCCATGTGCAGAAATGCGATGGCGCCGGTGAGGGAGGAGGCCATCAGGGCCAGCCACGCTCCGAAGCGGGACTTGTCGCCCGTCTCCGGCAGGTCGTCCAGAGGCACGTCGTCGTCCGGGATCTCCGTCAGCGGAGGCGGCACATCCGGCAGGTCCGTCAGCGGAGGCGGCTCGTCGGGAATCTCCGTCTCCGGCTCGTAGACGTTGGTCACCTGGATATTCGCCGTGGCGTTGGCGGCGACCTCAACGCTGCCCTCGCCGGTGACGTCCACCAGCATGTAGCCCTCCACCCCGGCGTCGTTGACGTCCTCGGTGACGGTGTAGACGCCCGGCACAAGGCCGGTCAGCGTCACGCTGCCGTTGGCCGGGACCGTCACGGTGGTGCTGTAGCCCTCGGGGCCGGTGACGGTGAAGGTGTAGCTCCTGTCGGCCTCGTCCAGGCCCTCCACGGCCTTGGCGACCGTCAGGGACCCGAACTCCGGCTCGGGAACGGTGTAGGTGTTGGTGATGACGAAGTCCGCGCCGTTTCCGGTGACCGCGGAGGCGTAGCCCGCGGGGGCGTTGACCTCGCCCACCGTCCATGTGTACTCGTCATCGAGGAGCTGCCAGGCGTAGCTCCAGCCGTTGGCCTCGCTGAGGGTCACGGCGGCGCCGTAGGCCGCGCCGTCCCGGTAAAGCTGGACCTCAACGCTCTCGGGCCGCTGGGCCTCAAATCCTGCGTCGTTCCAGACCTTCCGTACGGAGACGGAGGTATAGCTGACGCCGGGAGGAGGCGGAGGCGTCTGGGTGTTGGTGACGGTAATGACGCCGTTGATGTCCTCGGAGTAAGCGGCGGTGTAGCCCTCAATCGCAGTCTCAACGACGGTGTACTCGTGGTCCGCTTCAAGGCCCGTGAAGGTGTAAGTCCAGCCGTTGGCGGCGCTCAGCGAAGCGGTCGTATCGGTAGCCGCGCCGTCCCGGACCAGCGTCACGGTGACAGCCGCGCCCGCGGGGGCGGTGGCAGTACCGTCCAGGTTGAGCCAAGTCTTGTTGACGGTGAGGGAGATGGTGTTGCGGGTGTTGGTGATGTTCCAGTTGGTGCCGTCGTTGGAGTAGGCGGCGGTCCAGCCGGACACGTTTTCCTCGGCCAGGGTGTAGTTGATGGGATTGCCGTTGACATCCTTCTCGGGCAGATCGGTGAAGCTGTCGCTCCAGTTGTTCTCGGCGCTGAGGGTGACAGTAGTCTCGGTGGGCTTGCCGTTCTCATAAAGCCGAACGGTGACGGACGCGGGCAGGTCCTCCGTGGCGGGAGTAACGCCGTCGTGCTCAACGAATCTCTTGGTCACGCTAAGTCCGGTAGTGCCGGGCTCATTGCGGGTGTTGGTGAATGTGAAGCCCGTCGCGGCGGTGCCGGTCAG
>CANROF010000009.1 GCA_947632155.1 uncultured Oscillospiraceae bacterium | reverse complement strand
GCCGTATGATGGGAAACTGTCATGTACGGTTCTCAGGCGAGAAAGCGGGAGTAATCCCACTGACTTAGCCGACAATTATGACCTCCTCTATAAGCTCCCTGTGGAGCATTGGAACGGAGGCAAGGTCCATCGGCTCCGGCCCCATGTGCTCCACCTCATGCGCGGACAGGTCTTCAATATTGACGGCCACCCCTTCTTCACCATGGGCGGCGCCAGCAGCCACGACGTGCAGGACGGGATATTGGACAGGGACGACCCCGAATTCGACCTCAAGTATTATTACCTTCGCCGTGAACACGCCCGCTTCCGCATAAACCATGAAAGCTGGTGGAAGGAGGAGCTTCCCAGCGATGAGGAGTACGCCGAGGCAAGAGAAAACTTAGCGAAGGTCAATCATCAGGTGGACTTCATCATCACCCACTGCGCTCCGTCGAGTATCGAAGACATCATCGGCAAATCCACATACATACATGACCGCCTGACGGACTTCTTGGAGGAGGTCTATCATACGGTTACGTTCCGCCATTGGTACTGCGGGCATTACCATATGAACAAGGAGATCAACAGCAAATTCACAGTCCTGTACAAGAACGTCGTGCAGGTCATATAAGAAAAAAGAATCTATAGGAAAGAGGGCGGAGCCATCCGTCCTCTTTTGTGCTGAAAAATAGGAAAAGAGAGATTTATATGAAGCATAAAATCAGTACGGATTGCAGATTGTGTACGGATTACCGAGCCTGCCGCAAGGACAGCAAAGACATCTGCCCTTGGGCGAAGGAACGAATCGAGGAAGATAGGATAAACTACAGGAAAGCCATCCAAGAAACGCTGAATCTCGGAAGAAAACTTGACCCGCGTCTTGAAAAGCTGGTCAGCAGCTTCACCGGAATGTGGAAAGACGAAGCACACTCACTCAGAATGAAGACCGCAAGAGAAATGACATCTACCTCCGCTGAGATCGATGACCCTCCGTACAACGCCGCGCTCTACCTTCTGACCTCCAGCTACAACCTGTTTGCCAGGGCCATCGATTGCTTTCAGCACGATGGTCTCCATCTGGACCGCGCCCGTCTTTGTCATATCTGGTACCGGGACTACGCAATATACCTGGCCGCGTGGAACATCTATCACGGGGAAAGGCAGGTCTTGGCGGAACGAGCGATCAAGCATGTTACAAACGACACGGATCTGGCGTTTATCGTCAACGCTCTCATCATTGCCAGGCTCGGTCCCGCTGCGTTTGAACTCAAACGATGAGAAGAAATGAAATATGGTCCATCCGGCGAGGAGACATTTTCTATGCCGACCTGCGCCCCGTCCGGGGCTGTGAGCAGGGCGGCATCCGCCCCGTGCTGATCCTTCAAAACAACACGGGCAACAAACACAGCCCCACGGTCATAGCGGCGGCTATCACTACCAGCCGGACGAAGACAAACTTGCCTACCCATGTGCCGTTGGACAGTCTGCCTCAGTTGAGATGCGATTCAACAGTGCTGTTGGAGCAGATCAGAACCATAGACAAGCGCCGCCTGCTGGAGTGGGTCTGCACAGCTACCCCGGAGATCATGGACAAAGTGGATGCCGCCCTCACCATCAGCGTCGGCGGCGATTGACATCTAACAGGAGGAGAAAATGCTTACATTTATCATAGGAACGATGGTCGGCGGTATCGTCGGCTTTTTTGCTTTCTGTCTGCTGACCGAGGGCAAGGACAGCGACAGGTACACGGAACCTGAGAAGTACAACCTCTTAGAGAAATCTCAGGCCACAACGGTTACAAATACCTTCACGGATGACAGCAGAAGAAGACAGGGAACTGCGAATGCAAAGCAAAATCTTTATGGAAGTGACAGGACATGAAGAAGCGTATGTTTGAAAGCTATCCGGATGTAGTTACCGTCAATGAGCTTTGTGAAATGCTGGGAATCAGCAAAAAGCTGGCCTACCGGATCCTTGACAGCCAGGATATCAGAAGCGTCAGGGTGGGGCGAATTTACAGGATTCCAAAGTCGGCGGTAATTGACTATCTCACAGACGAATGAAAGTTAATAATTCATGTTTTCCGATTGTTGTGATAGCTATTCCTCAAAAGTTGTGGTATGTTTGTACTGTCAACGGCAGGAAAGCGGCCAAATCAAGGAGGTAAAAATAATGATCACTGGCAGCCTGCAAAAGAAAAACGGACATTATTACGTGGCATTAAACCTAAAGGTCGATGGGAAAAGAAAGGTTAAATGGATAGCCACCGGCCTGCCTGTGGAGGGCACAAGTATCAGGAAAGCTCAAAAGGCGTTTGACCAGATCAGGTTATCCTACGAAAAGATCGAGGAGGAACAGCTTGCACGCGCGGCGCTGGAGGCACAGCGAAGGCTCAACCCAGATGCGGAACTCATGTTCCAGGACTATATGGTCAAGTGGCTGAAATCAACACGCTCCACCATTGCGGCTACAACATACATAAGCTATGACGACATGGTCAAGACACGAATCACCACTTGGTTCGCTGCCCACCCGGTTCTGGTCAGGGAATTGACGGCAGAGGATATCAACAGCTTCTACGACAGCATTTTGGCCGACAATTGCACTCCCAACACGGTCATCCATTACCACGCTATTATTCGAAAAGCCCTGCAAAACGCTGTGCGGCGGGACGTCATTCCCAAGAATCCGGCAGATCAGGCCAACAAGCCCAAGAAAAACGTGTTCCTCGGCTCCTTCTACAGTGAGGAGGAGATGATGACACTCTTTGATGTGTCCGAGGGCGACCCTCTTGAGGTGCCAATCAGGATTGCGGCCTATTATGGGCTCCGCCGCAGTGAGGTACTTGGACTCAAATGGGATGCCATAAACTTCGACAAGAAGACCGTCTCCATACGCCACAAGGTCGTTGAGCTGGAGGTGGACGGTAAATTCGTACCGGTAGGGGCGGATATGCTAAAGACAAAGTCCAGCTTCCGCACCCTTCCGCTGATCCCGGCAATTGAACAACTGCTCTTGCAGGAGAAAGAAAAGCAGGAGATGTATCGGAAGCTCTTCAAAAAAAGCTACTGTACGGATTATCTTGACTATATTTGCGTGGACCAACTGGGCAGACTCCTTCGGCCCAACTATGTGACTGAACACTTCGGATGGCTCTTGGAGAAGTACGGGCTTCGGAAGATACGCTTCCATGACCTTCGCCACAGCTGTGCCAGTCTCCTGCTCCAGAATGGTATCTCCATGAAGCAGATCCAGATCTGGCTCGGCCACAGCACCTTCTCCACCACCGCAGATATCTACGCACACCTGGACTACACGGCTCAGGAGGAGTCAGCGGCGACTATGGGGAGCCTGTTCAAGAAAGACAGGTCGGCGGACAAAAAAGCCGCCGCAGGTCATTGACCCGCGAAAAAACAAAACGCGAGCCCAGCAAAGCGGGTCGCGTTTTGGGAGTCGGAGCGAAGCGCGCGAGTGAGTCAAAGGGCAGACGCCCTGAGCGACTGCCCTTTGAGGAACTATCGCCGCTTCCGCGACGACGTGGCGGAGATGGAGGGATTTGAACCCCCGCGCCGGTTGCCCGACCTATCGGATTTCGAATCCGAACCCTTCAGCCTCTTGGGTACATCTCCATATTCAGAAAAGCTGCGGATACCTGCTGAGGAAGCTGCGAAAAGTGTTAGAAAAGCGTTAGAAAAAGCGTAGAAAACGGGCGTAGAAATTCGAACCCCAAACCGAAAATCTTACGGCGGCAAGGGAAATCAGGCAGGCCCGGAAATTGGGCTACCGCATTTCGAGTCAGCCTCGTTACGACCACTTCGATACATCTCCATATTTTTGTTGCAATTATTAAGATACACGATTATAATTGATTTGTCAATCAATTTGTGGGGAGATAGAGAAAATGAGCAGGGCTGACAGCATTTTTATTTCCAACTGCCGGGACATCCTCAGCACCGGCGTTTGGGACACGAATCTCAACGTTCGGCCGCGTTGGGCCGACGGCTCGCCGGCGCACACCATCAAAAAATTCGGCATCGTCAACCGCTACGACCTTTCAAAGGAATTCCCGATAATGACGCTCCGGCGGACCTACTGGAAGAGCGCTGTGGACGAGCTTTTGTGGATCTGGCAAAAAAAGTCCAACAACATCAAGGACCTGCGGGGGCACATCTGGGATAGCTGGGCCGACGAGACGGGCTCCATCGGCAAGGCCTACGGCTACCAGCTCGGCGTCAAGCACATCTACCCCGAGGGGGAGTTCGACCAGGTGGACAAGGTCCTCTACGACTTAAAGCACGACCCGGCCAGCCGGCGCATCATGACGAATATCTATAACCACGCGGACCTGCACGAGATGGGCCTCTATCCCTGCGCCTACTCCATGACCTTCAACGTCTCGGGCCGGAAGCTCAACGCCATCCTCAACCAGCGCAGCCAGGACATGCTCACCGCCTCCAACTGGAACGTGGTGCAGTACGCGGTGCTGGTGCACATGATCGCCCAAGTCTCCGGGCTGGAGGCCGGGGAGCTGGTGCATGTCATCGCCGACGCCCACATCTACGACCGGCATGTGGCCACCGTGAAAAAGCTCCTGACGCAGGAGCCCAAGCCCGCGCCGAAATTCGTCATCGACAAGTCCGTCACGGACTTCTACGCGTTCACCCGGGACAGCTTCAAGCTGGAGGGCTACGCGTATAACGAGTTTTCCGACAAGATCCCCGTGGCGATCTGAGGCGGCGAAATGGAGCTTGTAGTTGCCGCGGATAAAAACTGGGGAATCGGCTTTGAGGGCACGCAAAACCTGGTGGTGCCGGAGGACAGAAAGCATTTTCGCGCCGTCACGGGACACGGAACGGTGATCGTGGGGCACAGGACGCTGCTGGACTTCCCCGGCGGGCGGCCTTTGAAAAACCGCCGGAATATCGTGCTCACCCGGGACCCGGACCTCGCCGTGGAGGGCGCTGAGGTGGCCCACAGCGTAGAGGAGGCCCTGGAGCTTGCGAAAAACGACCCGGAGGTCTTTGTCATCGGCGGGGAGAGCGTCTACCGGGCGCTTTTCCCGTACTGCCAAAGGGCCTACGTCACCAGGATAGACGCCGTCCCCGACGCCGACGCCTTTTTCCCAAATCTGGAGGCCGACCCCGCCTGGCGCCTTACCGACCCCGGCGAGGTCCGGGAGCACGAGGGACTGAAATACCGCTTCCAGGTGTGGGAGAGAGTGGAATAAAGAATTCGCGCCCCGGCAAAGCCGGGGCGCGATGCTTTTTTGTTATCCCTCGATGGTGGGGGTGTCGGTGTCTCCGCCGTCCTCGGGCGGGGGCGTGTTGCCGCCTTCGGGGGGAGTTGTGTCACCGCCGTCCTCCGGCGGGGGCGTGTCGTCTCCGCCCTCCGGGGGAGTGGGCTCGTCCGGCGGGGCGGGGGGCTCCTGGGGGATGGGGGTGTAGTTAAAGAGGGCCACGTTGTCCTCGGGCTCCGCGGTGAGGGTGATGGTCTGGGTGGGGTCGCCCACCAGCTCGTAGCCCTCCACCGTGGGGGCCTTCACCGTTACGGATTTGCCCACCACGCCGGTGCCCGTCTCCTCGTAGAGGAAGCCCAGGCCCCCGGAGACGTCGGTGGTGACGCACCGGGCGGTGTAGCTCACCTGCTCCACGCCCTTCACGGGCTCCTGATACGTGTTGGCCGGAACGCTGAACTCCTTGTAGGGAAGGTCCTGGTGTACCTGGCTCATGACCTTTTTCCACATGACGCTGGAGGGATTCTGCCCGTCGGCGTAGATGGTGGCGGGGTAGGGGTAGCCGGTCCAGACGGCGGCCAGGTAGTAGGGCGTGAAGCCCACGAACCACCGGTCGCGGTAGGAGGTGGTGGTGCCGGTCTTGCCGGCGGTGGGCATGAGACTGCCCAGGTTCGCCTCGTACCCCGTGCCGTTGACGGCGGCGTTGTGGAGCATATCCGTCATCCAGTAGGCCGTGGTGTCGGAGATCACCGCCTCCGCGGCGGGGGTGTTCTCATAAAGGAGATTCCAGTCGGAATCGTAGATCTGGCTGAAGGTCCGGGAGGGGACGAAGATGCCGCTGTTGGGGAAGATGGAGAAGGCGTTGGCCATTTCCCGGACGGTGATGCCGTAGTTTAACTGCCCCAGGGCCAGGGCGGCGTAGCCCTTGTCCTCCGGAACAAGATTCATGTGGAGCTTGTTGGTCAAAAAGTCGTAGGACACGTCCACGGTGAGCTGGTCCACGACCTGGGCCGCCACCACGTTTATGGATTCCTGGATGGCGTAGCGGACGCTGACGATGCCGTGGTAGTAGTCGCTGTTGACGGGCAGCCAGTCGGTGTGCTGGAGCTTGACGGAGGGGGAGTCCTCATACAGCGTCTGGGGCGTCAGATACCCGAAGTCCATGGCCGGGGCGTAGGCGGAGATGGGCTTGAAGGACGACCCCGGCGAGCGCTGGGCGTCGGTGGCCATGTTGTAGAGAAGATTCCCCTCTTTTTTGCCCACGGCGCCGGCCAGGGCCACAATGTCGCCGTTGTAGGGGTCCATCACCACGATGGAGGACTGGATCTGCTGGCTGGAGCCGCTGATGCCGATGCTGTTGATGACGTCGGTGTTGCCGTAGACGCTGTCCACGACGGACTGGATCTCCGGGTCCATGGTGGAGTAGATCTTAAAGCCGCCTGTCTCCAAAAGCGTGTAGGCCACGTCCACGGAGATGCCCCTCTGCTCGGCCAGGAATTTGGCGGCGTCCTCCCGGACCACCTCGTCAAACCAGGAGTAGATGGAGTTGTCCGGGGCGGAGGTGGAGTTGTAGACGAAGTTGAGGTGCTCGGCCTTGGCGGCCTCGTAGGTGGCCTCGTCGATATAGCCCTGGTCCAGCATCTGGTAGAGGATCGTCTCCTGCCGGCGCTTGTTGGCCTCCGGGTGGTAGTAGGGGTTGTACATGGAGGGGTTGTTGGTGATGCCGATGATGCACGCCGACTCCGCCAGGGTCAGGTCGCGGACCTCCTTGTCGAAGTAGTACCGGGCGGCGTCGCCGATGCCCTGGGACTTGCCGTGGCCGAAGTTGACCACGTTCAGGTACCACTCGATGATCTGCCACTTGTCGTACTGCTTTTCGAGCTGTAGGGCGGCGAAGATCTCCGTCAGCTTTCGTCGGACCGTCTCGTCGTTCTCACCGGTGATGTTTTTGCGGAGCTGCTGGGTGATGGTGGAGCCGCCGAAGGTGTTCTTCATGCCCAGGAACATGTAGACAAAGGCCTGGGCCGTTCGCCCCCAGTCCACGCCGTGGTGGATGTAAAAGCGCTTGTCCTCGATGGCCACCAGGGCCTGCTCCATGTATTTGGGAATCTCGTCGTAGGGCACCCAATAGCGGTAGCCCTCGGAGCTCTGGATGGAGGTGGACTCCACCCAGGAGTCGGAGATCTTGTCGTAGTAGTAGATGATGCTCGTCTCGTTGAGCTGATATTCCTCAAAGGTGACGCCAAGGTCCGAGCTTGCAAGATTGGTCTTGATGTACAGCACGAAGATGCAGGCGAAGATGGCGCCGGTGGTGATGAGGATGAGCAGGAATATCCCCAGGGCCTTGAGAAAAGCCCGCAGCACGCCCAGGACCCCCCTGGCGCCGGCGGCGGCCGTCTTGGCTATGGCCCGTTTTGCTTTATAGGTCAAGGTAACACCTCACGTTTCTTGCGGGAAGCGCCCGAACAGGCGGGCGGCGGACATTTTATTGGATTTTACCATTGTATCACAGATTTAACGGGATGTGTAGCTATTATATGAATTTTTATTTAAAGAAAACAAAAAGATATTGGCCCGGGCCGCCTACGCGCGGGGTATAGCGGCGGCTCCGGGCGGGGATAATTTCTTTTAAAAGCATTTTTGGAGGCGCGTATGAAAGCGAAAGCGAGATTATTCATCCTCATCGGGGCGATGCTCCTGGCCGCGGCGGCGGGGGCGGCGGGAATAGCAGCGGCGGCCTGTGAAAAGCCCGCGGAGAGGGAGCCGCGGGAGCTGGAGGCCATGGGCTATATCCTCACCGACGCCGGGGGAAACATCGGCGTTTACCGGGCCGGGGAGCTCATTTTGCGCACCGACGTGCCGCTCCAGGGCCTGCGCCGGGGCGACAGGGAGCTCATTGAGGCCGGCATGGAGGTGGGGACCTGGGAGGAGCTTATGCGGATCTTGCAGGATTTTGACGCATAGCAATTGGCACTTGATTTATGCGCGCGGGTGGTATATAATATGGGCAGGAACGAGAGGGGGCCGGGAAATGAGCGGGGAGTTCGGCGGCGACATCATCACCATAACCGATGAGGACGGCGTAAGCTACGAGCTGGAGCACCTGGACACCATCGAGATGGACGGCGTCTACTATCTGGCCTTCCTGCCGGTGAACGACGGCAAGGGCGACGAGGACCTGGGCATGGTCATCCTCAAAAGCGAGCACGGCGACGACGGGGACGATTACCTCGTGACCCCCACGGACGAGGAGACTGACAGGGCCTACGATAAATTCATGGAGGAGCTCTTCGCCGAGGAGGACGGCCCGGAGGAGTGACGGCCTTCGGGGCGCAAAAAAATTTAATAGTGTTCTCACCCGTGGGGTGAGGGGCGGGTCTGTTTAAACCCACATCTTTAATAAGGGATGCCCACCTCTGATCTCTGTTTGCAGGCCTCCCGGCCGCCGTTTGCGGCCGGAAGTTGGAAGCAGTAACGACATCAGGGAGCGACCCACCTGCATATAATGTGCAGGTTATAAATGGGCCCGCCCCTGACCCCACGGGGAGGACAATGTGCGCACGCCGGAGGAAACCGGCACGCGCTTTTTATTTTTGTAAGACCCCTGCCGCTTTATGAATTATCCTTGCATTTCCTGTCTAAAAAGGTATAATAAGTACATAGAAAAAACGGAAGGGAGACACGACATGGTGAAGTTCAAAGAACTGCTGGACATGGTAAACGGGATGGACGCGGAGCTTTCCTATCGGGAGAAGGCCCTCCGCGAAGCGTCCTCCAACAATGGCTGGTACAAGTGCAGCAAATGCGGGAAGAGCTTTCGCGCCAAAGATATGGACGCCGACCACATCACCCCCCGCAGCCGCGGCGGCGGCAACGAAAAAGCCAATCTGCAGCTTATCTGCAAACACTGCAACCGCTCCAAGGGGGCGGATATGTCCGACACGGCGGCGGACCTGGTCAAAAATATCACCGCCCAGGCGAAACGGCGGCGGGACGTGGAAAAGACCCAGAGAGATTTCCTCAAAAAATCTTTCAATTGAGGTGCTTTCAGATGGACAACAAGCAGACAGAAATCATGAATATTGTCAAATCGTCCCTGCCGGGGTGCTGCAATGGCGCCACGTGCTACCGCTACGGCGGCATACCGGCGGACAAATTCCGCAACGCCAGCCGGGAATACGCCCCGGACGCCGTGTTTTCCGAATGCGTGGGGCTCACGGACGAAACCCTGTTCGGAAGCGCGAAGCGGGGATTTCTCTTCACCCTGGACGGCTTTTATTATAACGGTTGCGGCTCAAAGCAGCTCTACGCCGACGGGATAACCTTCAAAAGCCTCTCCGGGCTATATAACCTCTCCGCGATGAACAGTATGCTGCAAAAGCTTTACGCGGCGGCTACGAAAAAGTCTCGCTTTGAGAAATTCGTTGACGGGGCGGCGGCGGTGGCCGGGAGCATCCTTGAAGAGGCCGCCAGACAGCTCCAGGAGGCCCAGGACCTGGCTGACCAGCAGGAGAACGAGGATCTTATTGAGGTCTTGAAGATGTATAAGTCCTTTTTGAAAGAGTACAGATCAGTCCTGGCTCAGCTTGCGGAGTATGACTATCAGGAGATGGACACGGATGACTGTGAGTCGTTTTTCGGGACGCTCTTCCGATCCGCGGCCATTCTCGCCAACGACAGGGAGATGTTCGTCAATGCGTTGGGCGAGGAACTCTCCGAAGAGGAGAAGGAGACGTTCGACGCCACCGCCGAGACGCTGGAGCTTTTGAATGACATTCTGGAGATGGACACCAAGGACCACAAACCGGTCTATTTAAGACGCGCCATCAATACCTACCACGCGTCCGTGGAGGCTATCATCGACATGTTTGAGGACAGCGACGAGGACGACCAGGATATGGAGCGCTATTTTGATAAAGGCCAGCTCGCCGCCGGAAAGCTCCAAAAGGTCATGGGCGCCGCCATAACTTCCTTAAACGAGATGATCGAGCTTGGGTACGAGGAAATGTGAGATATAGATAGATATCCATTCGGGCGGCCGCCAGGCCGCCCGAGGTGTTTTCTTGGGCATATAGGGAGGACAAATTGCCGTGAGTGGCGTCCATCCCCCAATCGCACACCGCATCAATCAACGAAAAAGCCTCACGTAGTAGTAGGGGCCGGACACCGTGCCGGCCCGTTCCTTGGATTTTTGCTGTGCCTCGATGTATGGGGATGGGTGCGAATCGGAAGGGCGGGCCGGCACGGTGTCCGGCCCTTACAGGGGATAGGGATGTGCGCATATCGCGGGAACGTTCGGCCGTGGGCGGCCGACCCTACGGAGACGCTGCGCGTTTGACGGATAGCGGGTGGTGAAGCGATGGGAACGCCTGTGGCGGCGCGGGACACAAAAATCACTCTATCAGTGCGTCGTAGATTTGATTTTTGGGGATTCCCGTGCGCTGGGAGGCGCGGCGGGAGGCGTCTTTGAGGCTCATGCCGGCGTCCCGGAGCTGGCGGGCCAGGGCGACGGCGTCCTCAAGGGTGGCGGACACGGCCTCGCCCCGGGCGCCCTCCACCACCAGGACGAATTCGCCCCGGGGCTCGTTTTCGGTGAAATGCGCAAGGGCCCGGGAGAGGGTGGTGCGCAGCGTCTCCTCGTGGAGCTTCGTGAGCTCCCGGCAGACGGCCACGGGCCTGTCACCCAGGACCTCCAGCATGTCCCGGAGGGTCTGAAGGAGCTTGTGGGGGGCCTCGTAAAAGACCATGGTGCGTTTTTCCTCCCGCAGCGAGTCCAGGTGCTGGAACCGGGCACTCTTGCTGACGGACAGGAACCCCTCAAAGGTGAACCGGCCCGTGGGCAGGCCCGACAGCGCCAGGGCCGTCACCACGGCGCTGGGACCGGGGACCGCCAGCACCTCGAGGCCGCCTTGGGCGCACAGCCGCACAAGGTCCTCCCCGGGGTCGGAGATGGCCGGCATCCCGGCGTCCGTCACCAGGGCGCAGCTCTCGCCGCCCTGCAGGCGCTCCACGATTTTTTTGCCGCTCTCGGCCTTGTTGTGCTCGTAGTAGCTTAAAAGGGGCTTTTTGAGCCCGAAATGATTCAGGAGCTTCATTGTGACGCGGGTGTCCTCCGCGGCGATGAAGTCCGCGTCCCTCAGCGCCTCCAGCGCCCTGGGGGACAGGTCGTCCAGATTGCCGATGGGCGTTCCCACGAGATAGAGCTTTCCGGCCATGGTGCCTCCTTAGTCAAGACGGTAGATCTCCCGGACCTCCCGGGTGTCCGTGCCGTCGGGATTTTTCAAAATAAGCGCCGGCTCCACCGAGAGCCCCGGCCTTCCGCCCCGCCGGCATTCCAGCAGAAAGAGGGACGGGGCGCTGTCTGCCCGCGCCGCCACCAGCCGCAGGCGCTTGGGCTCCAGGCCGTTTTCGGAAAAGACGGTGACGGCCTCCGCCAGCCGCGAGGCGGGATACACCACGCACAGCCGCCCGCCGTCCCCCAAAAGCCGGGACGCGGAGCGGGCCAGCTCCGAAAGGGAGCAGGTCCTCTCCTCCCGGGCCGGCTGACGCCCCTCCGACGGAGAGGCGCCGGAGCCCAGGGGCCGGTAGGGGGGATTGGAGATTATGAGCCGGTATCTGCCTACCTCCGCCTCCCGGAGAGAGCGCAGGTCCCGCTCCAGCACCCGAAGGCGCCCGCCAAGGCCGTTCCGGGCGATGTTCCGGCGGCAAAGCTCCGCCGCGGCCGGGTCCAGCTCCACGCAGTCCACGCAAAGCTTCTCCCGGCGGGAGGCCAGGATGAGGGCGAGAAGGCCGGAGCCGGCGCCGAAGTCCGCCGCCCGGTCCACACCGGAGAGGGAGGGGAAGGACGCCAGCAGCACGCTGTCCGTGCCCACGGGCTGGGCGTCCGGGGAGTTCTCCATCACGGGGCCGCCGGGCCAAAGGGCAAAGGTGTCCATCCTCATCCCTCCGTTATGACCACGCCCCAGGGCGGGAGACAGGCGGGGTACGGGCACAGCAGCGGCGCGGCGTCGGGCGGGACGTCCAGCGGCAGCGTCTCTCCGGAGTAATTGAGGTAAAACGTGAGCTTCCCGCCGTCCCGGGCCCGGGCGCGGCGGACAAGGAGCGGATAGCGCTCCCTTGGCACCGGGACGCCCAGGCTGGGCAGCAGGCCCTCCAGGACCGCGTCCAGCGCCTCCGGGGAGAAGCAGGAGGCGAAATACGCCGCGCCGCCCCGCCCAAAGGAGTGGAGGGTCACGGCGGGGTAAGCGCCCCACCGGGGGTGCTCCAGAGTCGCCAGAGCCTCCGCGCCCCGGAGCTCTGTGAGCTCCATCCAGTCGGAGGCCGCGGACCCGCGGGGCAGATCGAAGACATCGGACCTCAGCGCCGCCCCCTCCGGGGCGGTGAAGCGGTCGTAGGTGAGGCCAAAGACCTCCGTGAGGCCGTGGGGCTGGGCGTCGTGGTAAATTTTCAGGTGCTCGTTGGAAAAGGCCGTGCGGAAGGTGCCCAAAATATGCCCTCCGGCCCCCACATAATCGCGTATGGCGGCGATCAGCGGCTCCGGCGCGGCGTAGAGGCACGGCAGGATGAGAAGCTCGTACCGGGAAAAGTCCCGCTGCGCGTCCCAGACGATGTCGTACTCCACGTTGAGCCGGTGGAGGCTCCCGCACAGCCACATGAGATAGTCGCTGTAGTTTTTGTCCGGCGTCTTCCCCGGCGCGCAGGAGGGAAACCAGCCCAGGCCCGTCTGGGAACGGCTGCTGACCATGACGGCCACGCGGTTTTCCTTGCTAAGGCCGGCGAGCTTATCGGAGAGCTCCGCGAATTCCCGGCCGACCTCGGCGCACTCCCGGTAGGTGTCGTTCGGGGCAAGATCGTGGCTGAGGACGCCCTTCCAGTAGGACTCGCAGGCGTTGTGGATGGAGTGCCAGTGCCAGTACTCCACGCAGGCCGCGCCGTTCGCCACGTGGGAGAAGGCCTGGAGCCGCAGCTGGCCGGGGTAGGGCAGCCAGGAGAAATTCCCCTGGGCCTGCGTCTCCAGCACCAGGTAGCTGCCCCCCAAAAGCCCCCGGGCCACACTTCCGCCGAAGGTGATCTCCTCGCCGGTGAGCTCCCCGGCGGCCTTGTGGTAGATGTCGCACCCGGCCACGGTGACGGCCCGGGCGGCCTCAAGCTGGTCCACGTCCGGCTGGAGGCCGGCGCAGCAGCCGCGCCACTCGAAGTCGAAGTTGTGGGTGACGAGCTGTCCCGGGCGCAGGTAGTCGTTGACGATCGAGCGCTGCCAGAGAAGAAAATCCGTGACGAGCCGGCGCTGAAAGGCGCTGTACTCCCCGCCGTAGCTGGCGTTTACCGTCCCCCGCACGTCGGGGAGCTCGTCGAAATCCGCCACGGAGTTGGACCAGTAGGCGAAGCCGAACTCCCGATTCATGGCCTCCACATCGCCGAATTTTTCCCGCAGGTACTCCCGGAACATCCCCTGGGCGCGCTCCGAGCAGGTGTCGTAGGGCTTCGTCTCGTTATCGAGCTGATAGCCGATGACGCAGCCGTACTCCCGCGTTACCTCCAGCATCCGGCGAATCACGCGCTCACAGTGGAAGCGGTAGCCGGGGTGGGTGAGGTCATAGCACTGGCGCGGGCCGTAGATCGCGCGCCCCCGGTGGGTGTCCGCCAGGATGTCCGGGTACTTTTTCGCAAGCCAGGGCGGGATGGCGTAGGTGGGCGTGCCCACGATGACCGAAAGCCCGTGGCGCTCCGCGCACGCTAATGTCCGGCGCAGGAGCGTAAAGTCAAACTCCCCGTCCCGGGGCTCCCATGTGGACCAGGCGGACTCCGCCACGCGGATGAGGTTGAAGCCGGCCCGGACCATCATGTCCATGTCCTCCTCCATGCGCTGGCAGGGCTCGTATTCCGGGTAGTAGGCCGCGCCGTAAAGAAGCTTGTCCATGGCGTTTCTCCTTGGTGTGTCAATATATTATAATGTATACGCCCATTTTACCAGAGCCGCGGCCCGAATGCAAGAGGTTGACTTGGGGCGGCGCATTTGATAAAATATATGTATCATCAAGGGGGTGAGCGTATGGCCCGGGGCCACACCATCGAGGACATAGCCCGGGAGGTGGGCGTCAGCAAATCCACCGTCTCCCGGGTCATCGCCGGCAAGGGCCGGCAGAGCGAGGAGACGAAAAAGCGGATACTGGAGCTGGTGGACCGGTACGGCTTCCGCCCCAACGCCTTGGCACAGGGCCTTGCCAGCAGCCGGACCTTCAACATCGGCGTCATCATCCCCGACGACGAGCGCAGCCGGGAATTTTCCTTTTTCCGGGAGTGCATCTTCGGCATCTGCGACGCCGCGGGCCGGGCCGGGTGCGACGTGCTGATGATCATCGACTCCGACCCCGGCCAGCTCAGGCGGGTCCTGGAGAACCGGAAGGTGGACGGCATCATCGCCACCCGGGGCGAGGAGGGGTCCGGCATACCGGCGGCCGTCACGGGCCGGGGCGTGCCCTTTGTCACCGTGGGCGGCCGCGGGGAGGACGGGGCCTTTGTGGATAACGACAACCGCAGCGCCGCCCGGGCCCTGGTCAGCGCCCTTATACGCTCCGGGGAGACGGAGCTTGCCGTCCTGGGCGGGGACCCGGGACACCACGTCACCCGGGAAAGGCTCCGGGGCTTTGAGGACGCCTGCGCCGGGGGGAACGTAAGCTCCGAGAGGCGCTATCTGCGCATACGGGACCGCGCCGGGGCGGAGGAGGCCGCGGACGCGGCCCTCCGGGCCGGAGCCCGGTGCCTTGTCTGCATGGACGACGACATCTGCGCCGCCGTCATGGCGCGGCTTTCCGAGACGGGCGCGGCGGTGCCCGGGGAGGTGCGGGCGGCCTGCATGTACGACAGCGTCCTCATGCGGCGCATGACGCCCTCGGTGACGGCGGTGCGCTTTGACGCCCGAGCCCTGGGGAGCGCCGCCTGCGAGGCCCTTTTGAAGCTCATCGCCGGGGAGAGCGCGCAGAGCCGTATCCTGGGGGACTTCACCCTGGAGCTCCGGGAGAGCACGCGGAAATTTTCATTTTGAATTGACAAACGCCGGGAGCGGTGATATATTGTGGATAAAGCGTTGAGCAACCGGTTGCTCAACGGGAAAAAGGGAGTTTTTCTCCCGCCGGAGGCGGGAGCGGCAGGATAGAAGGGGGTTTCTATGGACAAATTTGTAGTGAACATCATCCACCGGCCGGAGATGGTGCCGGAGTACGCCGAGAAGGTGACGGGCCACGGCAAGGCCGAGGACATCGGCCGCAAGGCGCTTCTCACCGAGAGCCTGGACATCTTCAGGACCCAGCAGCGCTGCGCCCACGAAAACGGCCTCAAGACCACCATCCAGATGACCTACGCCAGCCTCTTCAACGACGAGGCGGTGGCGCTCGCGAAGGAGCACCACGAAAAGTACGGGGACGAGATCGCCCTGACGCTTTTGGGGCTGCCCTGCAAGGAATTCCGGGAGAAATACAAAACCAAGGATTTTTGTATCTGGATGTTCTCCATGGAGGACAAAAGGGCCATCGTCCGGGACGTCTTTGAAAAGTTCCGCGAGCGCTTCGGCTTTTACCCGGAGTCCACCGGCTCCTATTACATGGACGCGGAGCTCATAAACTTCATAAAGGCGGAGTACCCCAGCGTCAAGTGCGCCGTTGCCACCTGCTGGGAGGAGGGCCCCAAGGCGTACCACACCTGCAACAACTCCTGGTACACCTTTATGGACGGCGGCCCCTGGGCGCCGTGGATTCCCTCGAAGGTCAACACCCACGCCCCCGCCGCCAATGAGGCGGAGGACTCCGGCATCGTGGCCATCCCCCATCTGAGCCGGGACCTCCTGGCCTGCTACGACGGCAACGGCTCCAACTTCGGCACCCACCCCCAGAACGTCCTGCGGGGGATGATCTATGACAGCAGGACCTGGGAATTTCCGTACTTATTCAACCTCATCGACCAGTACAGGCACCTGGCGAAATACAACAACGGCTATTCCTACAACATGATGTTCGTGGGCCCCGGCTGGATGAACAAGATGGGCCGGTGGGAGGCCCCCTACGAGCTCCTTTTGAAGTCCTATGAGGAGGGCTGCGCCTACTACGGCAAGCTCAAGCGCGAGGGCGTGCTCGAGGATATGACCATGAGCGAGTTTGCCGACTACTACCGCTCCAAAAAGACCTACACCGAGCCCGAGTGCGCCCTGTGGCGGGACATCCTCTACGGCTCGGAAAAGGAGCTCTTCTGGTACTGCGACCCCTACATGCGGGCCTGCGTCAACATGGACCAGGGCGGCGCCATCGTGGACCTGCGGCCTTACGCTGCGAAGCTCGAGTGGCCCGTGGGCATCGGGACGCCCCACATCCAGGACGCCAGCTACCCCTTCCTCATCCAGGAGAAATACCGGGCCGGGTACTTCACCCACTACGCCGGGGAGGGCACCGTCCGCAGCGCGAAGATCAGCCACAACGGGGAGGAGGTGGACCTGTGCCTCTGCCGCACAAAGGCCCATTTCAGTAAGGACGGCCGCGACAGGATACTCACCCTGGACCCCGTGGACATCGAGTTTGAGGACCTGACCGTGAAGCTCCAGTCCGTCATCACCTTTACGGAGGGCTCCGGCGAGATCAAAATCGAGCGGAGGATCGTGGAGATGTCCGACCCCGCGGCCCAGGTCCAAATCCAGGAGTACATGGTGGGCTGTTACGGTACCACGGAGTACGCCGAGGACATGTCAAGCCTCACGCTCAAAATCGACGGCGGCGAGGCCCCCGCCGCCATCCCCTACGAATATAAATGCCGCGAGGCGGCCTCCGCCGGGGCGGACAGCGTGAGCTGCACCCTTCCGCCCATCAGGACGAGGGTCACCCTCACCGCCCGGGGCCCGGAGAAGTCCGGCTTCGTCCGGGAGGGCTACGCCTTCAGCCCCATGTTCACACTTGGCTACACCGGCACATTAAAGGATAAGGAGGGCTTTGTCACATGGCTCAGGGTAGAAAGGGCAGACTGAATTACCGCTGTCCCGCCTGCTTCATGCGGGATCTGGACATCGACATGTTCTATGATAAGGACAGGGACGAGTACTACTGCCTGCGCTGCCAGTTCACGGGAAGCGAGGCGGAGGTCCTCGCCATGAACGAGCAGATCAAGAAAAAATATAAGGTGATGCTAAAGCGCATCACCGTTGAGGATTACGATGACTGACAAGACCATACGCGGCGCGGACGTCTCCACCCTTTTGGAGGTGGAGGAGCGCGGGGGGAAATTCTTTGATCTGGACGGGACGCCGGGGGAGGCCATGGAGATATTAAAGCGCCACGGCTTCGGCCTTATCCGTCTGCGGCTCTGGAACGACCCATACGGCGAGGACGGGACGCCCTACGGCGCGGGGACATGCGACCTGGAGCGCATGGCGGTCCTGGCGAAACGCGCGAGGACCCTGGGGTTTCAATGGCTTCTTGATTTCCACTACTCCGACTTCTGGGCCGACCCGGGAAAGCAGATAACCCCCAAGGCGTGGCGGGGCCTTGACGAGGACGGACTTGTAAGGGCGGTACACGATTTCACCCTGGAGTGCCTTGCCGGGCTTGGGAGCCGGGGCCTCATGCCCGACATCGTGGAGGTGGGCAACGAGATCACCAACGGCCTTCTCTGGCCCATCGGGCGGCGGCCCGACTACCGGGCCATCGCAAGGCTCGTCAATGCCGGCATCCGGGCGGCGCGGGAGGCGGACCCACACATAAGGATCATGCTCCACCTGGACAACGGCGGCAGCAACGCCCTCTACCGGGAGTGGTTCGACAGCTACTTTGAAAACGGCGGGGAGGACTTCGACCTCATGGGCCTGAGCTACTACCCCTTCTGGCACGGGCCCATGGAGGGACTGGGGGAGAATATGCGGGATATGGCGGAGCGCTACGGCAAGGACCTTGTGGTGGCGGAGACTTCCATGGGCTTCACCCTCCGGGACTACGCCGAATTTGAATGCCTCGCCCCCGCGGAGCGCAAGGGCATGGCGGCAACCCCGCGGCTGGCCGCCAGGATCGACTACCCCATGACGGCCGAGGGCCAGAGCGCCTTCCTCCGGGACCTCTGGGACACGGTAAGAGGCGTCCCGGGCGGCCGCGGGCTGGGCTTTATCTACTGGGAGCCGGCCTGGATACCCGTCCCCGGCTCCGGCTGGGCAAGCCCCGCGGCCCTCGCCTTCACCGGCGAGCAGGGACCCGGGGGCAACGAGTGGGCCAATCAGGCGCTTTTCGACTACGCGGGCCGCGCAAACCCGGCGCTCGGCGTCGTCGGTATGCTGAAAACATGATTTTTGCACAATTTTTTTGAATTAATACTTGAGTTATTTGCGCGGCTTTGCTATAATTGCAATAGGTATCACCGCCGGAAAACGGCGTTGGTATACATTATTTTCATGGCGGTCAGGCACTCCACAAAAATGTTTGGCCGTACATCAAAAAGGAGGTAAAAAAATCCCGCACGTTCCGGGTGCGGCACTGTGGAGACGTGTCGTAATGCTCTCGGGCCCTCGGGTCCGGGGCGAGGCGCACTGTATGTTCAACATTGCGCTTGAACGAGCAAAACATGTCCGAGGTCATCCTGAAAAATCTCAAAAAGGTCTACGACAACAGCGTCACGGCGGTGCACGATGTGAACCTTCACATCGCGGACAAGGAGTTCATCGTTCTGGTCGGCCCCTCCGGCTGCGGAAAATCCACCACGCTTCGTATGGTGGCCGGGCTTGAGGAGATCTCCGGCGGCGAGCTCTACATCGACGGGAAGCTGTGCAACAACGTAGAGCCCAAGGATCGCGACATCGCCATGGTATTCCAGTCCTACGCACTTTACCCCCACATGACCGTCTATGACAACATGGCCTTCGCGCTGAAGCTCAAGAAGACGCCGAAGGCGGAGATCGACAAGAAGGTCCGCGAGGTTGCGCAGATCCTGGACATCACCCAGTATCTTGAGCGCAAGCCCAAGGCCCTCTCCGGCGGCCAGAGACAGCGTGTGGCCATAGGCCGCGCGATGGTCCGTGACCCCAAGGTCTTCCTCATGGACGAGCCCCTTTCCAACCTCGACGCAAAGCTCCGCAACCAGATGCGCGCTGAGATCATCAAGCTCCGTCAGCGCATCAACACCACCTTCATGTATGTTACCCACGACCAGACCGAGGCTATGACCCTGGGCGATCGTATCGTCATCATGAAGGACGGCTTCGTAAACCAGATCGGTACCCCCGTCGAAGTGTTCGACAAGCCCGTGAACCTGTTTGTGGCTGGCTTCATCGGAATGCCTGTTATGAACTTCTTCGACAACTGCAAGCTCCTTTTGGAGGGCGGCAAGTACTACGCTCAGATCCGCAACGCCAAGTTTGAGCTTGATGAGTTCCAGCAGAAGGCCCTTAAAGCAAACGGCCAGCAGCCCTGCGACATCGTCTGCGGCATCCGTCCCCAGCACATCACCGTCGGCTCCGGCGACCTGAAGGCCACCATCGAGGTCAACGAGATGCTGGGCTCCGAGGTCAACCTCCACGCCCGTTCCGAGCATGACGAGGTCGTCATGGTGATCCCCACCGTGGACCTCACCGTGGACGTCAGCATGGGCGCCACCGTCAACTTCACAACTGCCCCCAAGCTCATCCAGCTCTTCGACAAGGAGACTGGAAACAACTTAGTGTGGTACGACAAGGAGTCCGCGGACGCCTGCGCCCCCGTCTGCAAGAGCTACAAGTTCTAAGTTTTTCCCCGCGCTACATAAAGGGGCTGCCCCAGGGCAGCCCTTTTACTTACGCTGGCTCGAAAGCCCGTAGGGCTTTCGATGCCAAAGGATGCGTGCGGAAAAATATTCTGAATTTTGCGAAATTCAGAATATTTTCCCTGCCGTTTTGCTGCGCGCACGGCCCGCAGGGCCGCACACTCCGCAAAACAAAAGGGATTTTTCCCGACGTGCATGCCGCCGGGAAAAATATTGAGTTTGAGTTTTTTGAAAGGTGAACCATATGACGGCAAATGAGCTGCTTTTGAAATTGGAATCCACCCCCGGCCGGGGCCGCGAGGCGGCGCTGGCGCGGGATTTTATAAATACCTTCGGCGACGCCTCCGGCGCGGGGCTCTTCTCCGGCCCCGGGAGGACGGAGCTGGGGGGAAACCACACCGACCACCAGCACGGACACGTGCTGTGCGGCAGCGTGGACATGGACATTTTGGCCTGCGCCGCCCCCAACGGCACGAATACCGTCCGGGTGCTCAGCGCCGGCTACCCGGCCATCGAGCTGGACCTTTCGGACCTGACGCCGAAGGAGGCCCAGCGGGGCACCTCCGCCGCCCTCATCCGCGGCGTGGCGGAGGGGATTAAAAAGCGGGGCTTTGCCCTCCGGGGCTTTGACGCCTGCGCCGTGTCCGCGGTGCTGTCCGGCTCCGGCCTTTCCTCCTCTGCGGCCTATGAGGTGCTGATGGGGAATATCTTTAACGAATTTTACTGCGGCGGGGCGCTGACCCCCGTGGACATCGCCAAAATCGGCCAGTACGCCGAAAACGTCCACTTCGGCAAGCCCTGCGGCCTCATGGACCAGATGGGCTCCAGCGTGGGCGGCGCGGTTGCCATAGATTTCGCCGACCCGGCCAATCCCGTGGTGGAGGCCATCCACTACGACTTCGCGGCCTCCGGCCACGCGCTGTGCATCATCGACACGGCCTCCGACCACGCGGACCTCACCGGCGACTACGCCGCGATAACCGGCGAGATGGGCGCCGTGGCGGCCCATTTCGGCCAGAAATGGCTCCGGGACGTGCCGGAGGCGGATTTTATGGCCGCCGTCCCCGCCCTGCGGGAGAAATGCGGCGACCGGGCGGTCTTACGCGCCATGCACTTCTACGACGACGACCGGCGGGCCATTGAGGAGGCCGAGGCGCTGAAAAAGGGCGATTTTGAGGCGTTTTTGCGCCTGGTCAACGCCTCCGGCCGGTCCTCGGAGTCCCTTTTGCAGAATATCTGGTCCGTCTCCCACCCCGCGGCCCAGGCGGTGAATTTGGCCATCGCCCTGTCGCGGCGGCTGCTCCGGGGCCGGGGTGCCGTCCGGGTCCACGGCGGCGGTTTTGCCGGGACGGTCCAGGCGTTCGTCCCCGAGGAGCTGGTCCCCGCGTTCAAATCCGGCATCGAGGCCGTCTTCGGCCCCGGCCGGTGCCACATACTCCACATCCGCCCCGTGGGCGGATGCAAAATCGATAGCTGGCTCGAAAGCCCTGACGGGCTTTCGATGCCATAAGGGAACGTGCGAAAAATAATTCTGAATTTTGCGAAATTCAGAATTATTTTCCTGCTGTTTTGCTGCGCGCACGGCCCGCAGGGCCGCACACTCCGCAAAACAAAAGGTATTTTTTCCGACGCGCAGGTCGCCGGAAAAAATATTGAATTTGGGTTTGTGATATTCTCATAAGGAGGCAATTTTATGGCGATTCTTGTTCTTGGCGGGGCCGGGTATATCGGCTCCCACACCGTTTACGAGCTCATCGACGCCGGCCGCGACGTGGTGGTGGCCGACAATCTCCAGACCGGCCATCTGGCCGCCGTCCACCCCAAGGCCCGGTTTTACAAGCTGGACATCCGGGACCGGGCGGCGCTGGACGTGCTGTTCCAGGCGGAGAAAATTGACGGCGTCATTCACTTCGCCGCCAACTCCCTGGTGGCCGAGTCCATGTCCGACCCCCTGAAGTACTACGACAACAACCTCCACGGGACCATGGTGCTGCTCCAGGCCATGGTGGCCCACGGCGTGGACAAAATCGTCTTCTCCTCCACCGCCGCCACCTACGGCGAGCCGGAGCGGGTGCCGATTTTGGAGTCCGACCGCACCCAGCCCACCAACACCTACGGCGAGACGAAGCTCAGTATGGAGCACATGATGTCCTGGGTCAGTAAGGCCCACGGGCTTCGCTATGTGGCCCTCCGGTACTTCAACGCCTGCGGGGCGCATCCCTCCGGCAAAATCGGCGAGGCACACAGCCCGGAGACGCACCTCATTCCCATCATTTTGCAGGTCCCCAACGGCCAGCGCGACAAGCTCACCATCTATGGCGACGACTACGCCACCCCCGACGGCACATGCGTGCGGGACTACATCCACGTCACGGACCTGGCCCAGGCCCACATCCTGGCCCTCGATTACCTCATGAACGGCGGGGAGAACAACGTCTTCAACCTGGGCAACGGCGTGGGCTTCTCCAATAAAGAAGTCGTCGAAGTGGCACGCCGCGTCACCGGACACCCCATCCCGGCGGTCATCGGCCCCCGGCGGCCCGGCGACCCGGCCAGGCTCGTGGCATCCAGCGAAAAGGCAAAATCGGTGCTGGGCTGGGACCCCAAGTACGCGGATCTCACGACCATCATCTCCACCGCCTGGACCTGGCACAAAAATCACCCCAACGGGTACGGGGAGTGACGCGGTATGGTTGACGAAGCGGTATCCAAGCTCATCACCTATGCCCTCCGGACGGGGCTCATCGAGGAATCGGAGCAGATCTGGGCCACAAACGCGGTGCTGGAGGCGCTGAAAATCGACTCCTACACCGAACCCGAGGCAAATTGGGGCGACATCGACCTGGCGGCCACGCTGGACGAGCTGACCCACGACGCGCACACACGCGGCGTCATCCCCGGGGACAGCACGGACTACCGGGATTTGCTGGACACGGCCCTGATGGGCCGCCTGACGCCGAGGCCCGCCCAGGTCATTGAAAAGTTCCACGAGCTTTACCTGGAGGACCCCCGGGAGGCCACGGACTGGTACTACAAATTCAGCCAGGACACCAACTACATCCGCCGCGACCGCATCGCCCGCGACATGAAGTGGACGGCCGAGACGGATTACGGGCTACTTGACATCACGGTGAACCTCTCAAAGCCGGAGAAGGACCCCAAGGCCATCGCCGCGGCGAAAAACCTCCCCGCCTCGGCCTACCCCCGCTGCCAGCTCTGCGCGGAGAACGAGGGCTACGCCGGGCGGCTCAACCACCCGGCGAGGCAGAATCTCCGGCCGGTGCCCATCACGATAAACGGCAGCCCCTGGTATCTCCAGTACAGCCCGTATGTCTATTATAATGAGCACTGTATCTGCTTCAACCGGGAGCACGTGCCCATGAAAATCGACCGGGCGTGCTTCGGGAAACTCTTAGACTTCGTGGGGCAGTTCCCCCACTATTTCGTGGGGTCCAACGCGGACCTGCCCATCGTGGGGGGCTCCATTTTGGCCCACGACCACTTCCAGGGCGGCCGGTACGAGTTCGCCATGGAGCGGGCGGAGGTGGAGACGCCCTTCACCTTCCCCGGATTTGAGGACGTGGCCGCCGGCATCGTCAAGTGGCCCATGTCCGTCATCCGGATACGCGCGGCAAAGCCGGAGCGGCTCATCGACCTGGCGGACAAGATTTTGACCGCCTGGCGGGGCTGGACCGACGAGAGCGCCTTCATCTACGCCGAGACGGGCGGCGAGCCCCACAACACGATTACGCCCATCGCCCGCCGCCGGGGGGAGGACTATGAGCTCGATTTGGTCCTGCGCAACAACATCACCACCCCGGAGCACCCCCTGGGCGTCTACCACCCCCACGCGGAGCTGCACCACATCAAAAAGGAGAACATCGGCCTTATCGAGGTCATGGGCCTGGCGGTGCTCCCGGCGCGGCTGAAGACCGAGCTTGCCGCCGTGGCCGAGGCTCTCGTCACCGGCGCGGACCTGCGGGCCGATCCCCTGACGGAAAAGCACGCCGACTGGGCGGAGGGCTTCCGGGACAAGTACGATTTCACCCCGGAAAACGCCCTAACGGCGGTGAAGTACGAGACGGGCCTGGTCTTCGCCCGCGTCTTAGAGCACGCCGGGGTCTATAAGCGCACCCGGGAGGGCCGGGAGGCGTTTTTGCGATTCCTCCGGGGCATAAGGTAAATAATCGCGCCGTTTCGACACGTTTTCGGTCACCGCGGAGCAAATTGCGCGTGCTTTCACAGCATAAAGTATAATTGCGGCAATGGTATATTTCATACAACCAGATTGGGGAAAAATCGGAGATTTTTGACCAGTTAGGAAAGAAAACCTACCAGTTAGGAAATGCGTATTGACTTTTTCGCGGTCGTGAAATAGAATGATGGTACCGAAAGGACGTTCATACATGCAGCCGGTGCCCGGGCAAAGGCATCCGGGACGACTATGAAGGAGGTATACCCCTATGAAGAAGACCTACATAATGAGACTGCTTTCAGCGGTCATGTGTATCGTCATGGTCCTGGCCCTGTTAGGAGGCTGCGCCGCCCCCGCGGAAAGCCCCGACGACGGCCACGACCACGATACGGAAGATTTGGATGATGTTGTGTTGGATGATCCGGATGTGCCTATGGCTGGCCGCGACCAGGCAACCTGCCCGCACACGTCTACAACAACATCATCAAAGGTTGTAGAAAATGACTGCCAATATGGCAAAGCCTGGTGGGCCATAGAAACCTGCAACGACTGTGGCGCATCATGGAACACCGCATGCAGACCTGTTAATGAGGAAGATGGCTGGACAGCGAAAGAACACAGCTTTCAGAAGCACACAGTAACCGGTGGTTGTACTGGCAATCCAATGACTTATGAGGAATGCTCAAGCTGCGGTTATAAGACAATGCCTACTGGAGGCCGCCATTCCTGGAGCGATTGGTCTGCTCCTGAAAATGTAAATCCTTGCTCCGATACTTATACCGAAACCAGGACTTGTAGCAGTTGCTCCGCAGAAGATACCCGTCAACACAATCCCATCGGTCACTCTTGGCGCATTGACAGCGAGAAGCAGCCGACCTGTGAGGAGCCTGGCGAGATAACAAAGACCTGCAACAGATGCCACACAACTGTTACTGAAACAGGTAAGCCCGCGCTTGGACATCAGTACAAGCAGACGGAGACGGACTGCACTTCTGCGAAAGAATGCCAGCGCTGCCATAAGACCATTTCCGGCGGCCAGCACACTTATGTAGGCTATAAGAGCGACGCCAGCGGACACTGGCAGGTCTGCGAGGCGTGCAGAATCCGCACGAACACGGAAAGCCATACCGACAACGGCGCGGGCTTCTGCTCCGTCTGCGGCTACCAGATGAGGGCCGACGCCAAGCCCGGCGTTTGCGCTCATGACTGGCAGTACCGGGAGCGCGATCCGAAGAATGCGAGCCGCACCGGCAGGAACGGCGCTTTCAGCCACTGGGAGTATTGCACCAAGTGCGGCGAAACCAGATCTGCCAACTGCTCCAATTATCCCGGAACTCGCACCTACTGCACCGACCCCATTTACTGCACGGTGTGCGGCAACAAGATCGAGGACGGCAATTCCAAGCACTATATGAGCGACTGGATCATGACCGCTGAGGGCCATGAGCGTCATTGCGAAAGCGTCCTGGGATGCGCGTATACCGAGAGCGCCGCCCACACCTTCAACGGCAAATCCAATGACTGCACCAAGCCCGACAAGTGCACCGTCTGCGGCTACACCACCGGTTCAGCCGCCTCCAAGACGCACAACTGGGGCGCCTGGTTTGACGGCGGCAGCGGCACCCACATCCGCAAGTGCCAGAACGCGGGCTGCACCGTCACCGAGAGCGCCATGCACGTCCTCTCCGGCAGCACCGATGACTGCACCAACGATATGCGTTGCTCCGTCTGCAACGCCATCGTGGTGGAAGGCAGCGACACCCACGTCTGGGGCCATCCCGTCAGCGCGGGCGAGGGCGGCCACAACCGCCACTGTCTGCATCCCGGCTGCTCCGCCGTTCAGAACGCGGCCCACTCCGGCGGCACCGCCACCTGCACCTCCCCGGCGCAATGCGTCGAATGCGGCGGCTTCTACGGCGCCAAGAACCCCAACAACCACACCGGCGGCACGGAGATAAGGGATGCCGTCCCCGCCACCGTTGGCAAGGCCGGCTACACCGGCGACACCTACTGCGTGGGCTGCGGCCAGAAGATCGCCTCCGGTCAGACCATCGAGGCCCTGAAGGAGGACCACTCCCATGCCTACGGCGCCCAGTGGGTCAGCGACGACACCGGCCACTGGCACGTCTGCACCTGCGGCGAGAAGGGCAGCTTCGCCGTCCACGACTATAAGGACGGCAAGTGCTCCGTCTGCGACGCCGCCGATCCCAACTACGTCGAGCACGTCCACACCTACACCGAGACTTGGAGCGCCGACAGCCACAACCACTGGCACGTCTGCACCGGCTGCGGCGAGAAGGCCGACGTCACCGAGCACGTGATCGTCACCACCGACGACGGCTCCACCCACTGCCTCACCTGCGGCATGACCCTTGAGGATTATAAGGCCAAGGTCGAGGAGGAGACGGGCAAAGCCCCCGGCACCCAGCCCGAGGACCAGCCCGGAGAAACCGAGCCCGGCACTGAGCCCGGCGGGACCCAGTCCCCCGAGCAGCCCCCTGTCGAGGAGCATCCCTCTGTCAAGTTCAATGATCTCTCCACCGCTCCCCAGTATCAAACTGAAGCTGTCGATTTTGTCTACAACAAGGGCCTCATGAGCGGGACTAGCACCAGTACGTTTGCCCCAAATCAGTCCACTACCCGCGGCCAGGTCATGACGATTCTCGCCAAGATGAACGGCGTGGACACCTCCGGCAATGACTGGCAACAAAAAGGGTACAATTGGGCCGTTTCCAAGGGCCTCACCGACAACGACGATTTCAACGCCGTCATGAGCCGCCCCGAGCTCATCTATATGCTCTGGAAAGCCACTGGCTCCCAGACCGCGAATCTCTCCGCCCTGGATAAATACGCCGACGCCGGAACGCTGGAGGGCGACTACCGCCTGGCTATGGCCTGGGCCGTTGAGGCCCTGGGCCTCAAGGGCGACAACACGAGCCTCCTCCTTGACCAGCCCATCTCTCGCATCCAGCTCGCCATCATCCTCAACAGCGCCGACTCCAAGGGCCTCCTTGGCTGAGCGCAGAAAGCCAAATACAAGTAAGGCGCCCTCCCACCCGGGAGGGCGCCTTCTATTGTACAAGTCAAGATAAGCGGAAGCGGAACGCCCGCGGGCGGGGGTTGGCGGGTTACAGTCCGAAGTATCTGGCGGCGTTGCGGTAGCAGACGCCCTCTACGATCTTCTTCAGGCTTGAGTCGATGTTGGGGTATTCGCCGTTCTCCACCCAGTTGCCCACGAGGTTGCAGAAGATGCGGCGGAAGTAGTCGTGGCGGGCGTAGCTCAAAAAGCTCCGGGAGTCGGTGAGCATCCCCACGAAGTTGCCAAGGAGGCCTAAGTTGGCAAGGGAGCGCATCTGGTCCTCCATGCCGGACTTGGTGTCGTTGAACCACCAGGCGGAGCCGTGCTGGATCTTGCCGGGGACCTCGTCGGACTGGAAGCAGCCCAGGATGGTGCCGATCTGCTCGTTGTCGGCGGGGTTGAGGCTGTAGAGGATGGTCTTGGGGCACTCGTTCGTCTCGTCCAGAGCCGCCAGGAGGTCCGCGATGGCGCCGCCGCAGGTGTTCTGGGCGATCATGTCCACGCCGGTGTCGGGGCCCAGCTTTTTGTAGAGCCGGGTGTTGGCGTTGCGCTTGCAGCTATAGTGGAGCTGCATGGCGATGCCCAGGCGGTGATACTCGCGGCCCAAGTGCAGGAGAATGGCGGTCTGGTACTTCTCCGCGTCCTCGACGCTGATCTCCTCGCCGTTCATGACCTTCTTGAAGGCCTCGTTTACGCACTTGGGGCAGCCGGGGCGGTAGGGGATGTAGTCGAGGCCGTGGTCGCTGGCGCGGCAGCCCAGGGAGGCGAAGAACTCGAGCCTCTCGGTGAGGGCGGCGCAGACGTCCTCCACGGTGTCCAGCGACTCCTTGCCCACGGACTTGGCCAGCTTCCCGATGTACTCGGCAAAGCCGGGCTTACTTATGTTGATGGCCTTGTCGGGGCGGTAGGAGGGGGCCACCTTCACCTTGAGGGTGGGGTCGGCGGCCAGCTTTACGTGCCACTCCAAGCTGTCCACCGGGTCGTCGGTGGTGCCGATGAAGGCCACGTTGGCCCGCTCGATGATGCCCCGGACGGTGAGGGAGGGGTCGTGCTGGAGCTTGTCGTTGACAAAATCCCAACACTCCCTGGCGTTTTCCACGGTCAGGGGCTTGTCATAGCCGAAAAACTGCCGGAGCTCTAAGTTGCACCAGTGGTACATGGGGTTGCCGATGGCCATCTCCAGGGACTCCACGAACTTCAAAAACCGCTCGTAGCCGGGCTTATTGCCGGTGACGTACTCCTCGGGGACGCCGTTGGAGCGCATGACGCGCCACTTGTAGTGGTCGCCGAAATACGTCCCGTCCGGGTTCTCCCCGCCCAGCCAGACCTCCACGATGTCGTTGAAGCGCCGGTTTTCGTAGATCTCCTTGGGGGAGATGTGACAGTGGTAGTCCACCAGGGGCTGGTGCTCGGCGTAGTCGTGGAAGAGGTGCTTGGCGGTTTCGGTTTCCAGGAGGAAGTCCTTATCCATAAATTCTTTCATGGGAATCGTCTCCTTTACGTAAGATGTGGGCCGATGTGGTCATCGGCCCCTACAGGGGGGTAACGTGGGCCGGCACGGTGTCCGGCCCCTACAGAGGGGGTAACGTGGGCCGATGTGGTCATCGGCCCCTACAGGGTCGGCAAAAGGCCGCAAAGCGGCCTTTTGCGACAGTTATCGCTTGATGTCGTAATTCATGTTCATGAGGTTGCGGATGCTCTCCACATCGTCGGTGATGTTGCCGTCGCCGTGGATGGTGTGCTTGATGACGGAGCTGGCCACGGCGAAGTTGATCATGTCCATGGGCTTGTAGTTCATCATCATGGCGTAGATGAGGCCGCTGGCGAAAGCGTCGCCGCCGCCCACGCGGTCCAGGATGTTGAAGGTGAAGAGCTTACTTTCAAAGGTGTGGCCCTGGTACCACATGTAGGCCATAAGGCTGTTCTCGGAGCCGGAGTGGGCGTAGCGTACGTGCCGGGCGATGCACTTTATGTTGGGGTACGCCGCCACGAACGCCTGGTTGATCTCGTCCTGCTCCTCCCAGCTGGGCTGGCGGGAGATGCCGTCCTTCACGTCGCCCTTCTTGGGGTCGGCGGGGTCCTTGTAGAGGTGGTAGGGCTCCACGCCGAAGAGCACGTCCACATAGGGCAGGCACTTGGTGCAGTAGTCCCGGGCCTCCTCCCAGCTCCAGAGGAGCGAGCGGAAGTTGCCGTCAAAGCTGACGGTCATGCCCTTGGCCTTGGCCTTCTCCATGAGCCGCAGGATGAACTCCCCGCAGCTTGCGCTGAGCGCCGGGGTGATGCCGGAGAGGTGCAGCCAGTCGTAGCCGGTCAGGAGGTAGTCCACGTCAACCTTGGAGAAGTCAAACTCCGAGATGGCGGAGTGCTTCCGGTCGTAGGTCACCTTGCTGGGACGGATCCCGTAGCCCGTCTCCAGGTAGTAGGTGCCCAGGCGGTGGGTGGGAGTCTCCTCCGGGGTGGAGAGGATGACGGGGGTGCAGTGGACGTCGTTGGACCGGAGCATCCGGACGGCGCTCTTGCCCAGGGAGTTGTTGGGCACCACGGAAAAGAAGGTGCTGTCCACGCCCAGATTTGCAAGGGCCAGGGCGATGTTGGCCTCGGAGCCGCCGTAGCTTGCCTCAAACTCGTTGGCGGCGCGGATCTTTTCATAGTTGGGGGGCGTGAGGCGGAGCATGATCTCGCCAAAGGTGATAAACTTTTGTCCGACCTTGTTTCCATGGGTCAGAGGATTGAAATGCTCCATCCCGTGCCCTCCTTACCGCTGGACGCGCCCGGAGGCGTCGCCGCCGGCCAGCTTTTCCACCTCGGCCACGGTGGCGAAGTTGTAGTCGCCCTCGATGGAGTGCTTGAGGGCCGAGGCCGCCACGGCAAATTCCACGGCGCTCTGGGTGTTGTGGCCGGTGAGCAGGGCGTAGATGAGCCCGCCGCCGAAGCTGTCGCCGCCGCCGATGCGGTCGATGATGTGGAGGTGATAGAGCTTGGAGAAGCAGTATTCGCCGGTCTTCACATCGTAGAGCATGGCGCTCCAGTCGTTGTCAAAGGCGCTCTTGGACTCCCGGAGGGTGATGGCTACCTTCTCAAAGCCGAACTTGTCGGCGAGCTGACGGGCCACGGACTTGTAGCCCTCCTTATTGAGGGACCCGGCGGTGATGTCGGTGTTCTCCGCCTCGATGCCAAAGACGTCCTTGGCGTCCTCCTCGTTGGAGATGCACACGTCCACGTACTGGCAAAGCTCCGTCATGGCGGCCCGGGCCTGGTCGCGGGTCCAGAGCTTGCCGCGGTAGTTGAGGTCGCAGGAGATCTTGACGCCCCGCTCACGGGCGGCCTTGCAGGCCTCCAGGCACGCGGCCACCATGTTGGGGCCCAGGGCCGGGGTGATGCCGGTGAAGTGGAACCAGTCGGCGCCCTCGAAGATGTCGTCCCAGTCGAACTCGCTGGGGTCGGCCTCCTGGATGGCGGAGTGGGCCCGGTCGTAGATGCAGACGCTGGGGCGCTGGGAGGCGCCCTTTTCGTTGAAGTAGATGCCCACCCGGTCGCCGCCGCGGACGATCTTGGTGGTGTCCACGCCGTAGCGCCGGAGGGAGTTGACGGCCGCCTGGCCGATGGCGTGGGCGGGGAGCTTGGTGACATAGACGGCGTGGGCGCCGTAGTTGGCCAGGGACACGGCCACGTTGGCCTCGCCGCCGCCGAAAGTGAACTCCAGGTGGTCCGCCTGGACAAAGCGCTCATAGTTGTAGGGCTGGAGCCGGATCATAAGCTCGCCGAAGGTTACGACTTTCATAAATTTCAATTTCTCCTTTTTAAGCATCGCAGATTTCGCGTCCGCAGACGCGAATAAAATTTATATTTTTTGCGGCGACATGCGCGTCGCAAAAAATCCCTTTCAGGTCCCCGGAGTGTGCGGCATGGGGTCCCCGCGCAATCTGCGATTGCGTGGGGAGAGGAGGAGCCGAGCCTGCGCCTGAGCCCGACCGAAGGAAGGGCGAAGTAAAGCGGCTCGTGCGACGACGAGGCCGCGCGCGCAGGGGACCGGCAGATCCCCTTTGGCATTTGAAGGGCGAAGCCCTTCAAAGCCAGATTATTTTTTCATTACATGGATGGCAAATCCGCCGATCTCGCCCTGGAGGTAGACGTTCTTGGCCTGGCCCTTGTCGTTGTAGGAGATGGAGCTCTCATCGAATTTCACGCCCTGGCGGCCCAGGTGGTACATGGCGCGGTCCACGCTGTTGGTGCCGATGCCGATGTGGCCGTTCTTGCCGCGGCCGGGCTTCTTCATGCACTCAACGTAGGTCCCGGCGAAGTCGGAGCTGTTGCCCGGCTTGTAGGCGAAGCCGAAGAGGGCCTCGAAGGAGCGGGCCACGCTGGCGGCCTCCTCGGGGTCGGCGCAGTTGACGCCCACGTGCATGAGCTGAAGGCCCAGCATGGTCTTTACGGCGTCCTTGCAGATGGCGGTGATCTCGTCCCACTTCTCGTTCTCGATGAGGTCGGACTTCACCATCCAGGTGCCGCCGCAGGCCACGATCTGGTCGAAGGAGAGGTAATCCATCAGATTCTTGGTGGTGACGCCGCCGGTGGGCATCCATTTGAGCTTCTTGTAGGGTCCCGCCAGGGCCTTGATCTTGGCGATGCCGCCGTTCTGCTCGGCGGGGAAGAATTTCACCACGTCGAGCCCAAGGGCCATGGCCTGCTCCATCTCGCCGCCGGTGGCGGTGCCGGGGAGCATCAGGGCGCCCTTGGAAAGGCCGTATTTCACCATATCCGGGTTGAAGCCGGGGGAGACGATGAATTTGCTGCCGGCGTCCAGGGCCCGGTCGAGCTGATCGGGAGTGAGGACGGTGCCGGCGCCGATGAGCATCTCGGGGACCTCGGCGGCGATGGCGCGCATGGCGTCCTCCGCCGCGGCGGTGCGGAACGTGATCTCGGCGGTGGGGAGGCCGCCGGCCACCAGGGCCTTTGCCAGAGGCACGGCCTTTTTGGCGTCCTCAATAGCCACGACGGGGACGATACCGATGTTGGAAATGGTTTTCAAAATCTCATTCATGGTGGGTTCCCTCCTAAAATTATTTGCTTTTGTTGTACCGGCCCGCGGACGGGCCGAAATTTACCTGTCTACCATTATAGATTATTTTGACGGTAAGTCAAGCCAAAAGCCATGGACTTTCCGTCAAAAGTGTTAAATTATACGGACGCGGGGGGCTCCTCGTCGGGCATTCCGCGGATTTTACGGAGGATCGGAATGACCATGAGGACGCTGGTGATGCCGATGAGCAGGTTGGAGGCGAACATGGTGACGCCCACGGCGGTGTAGTCCATGTCGGTATAGCGCTGGAGGAGCCACAAAATGGGTATCCGGTAGACGAACACCCGGACCACGTTGATGATGAAGGCGATTTTCGTGTGTCCGTAGCCCAGCAGCAGGGAATTGGCCGCGGAGTTGAGCCCCAGGGCGATGTAGCCCAGCATCTCGTAGCGGTGTATGGCGATGATCATGTCCCGGAACTGGACGTCGAAGGTGTCCCGGGAGGAGGCGAAGACGCCGGCCATCCACGGCAGCAGCAGCCAGATGATGCCCAGTCCCACGGCGCCCACGATGACGTTCACCAAAAGGAGGCAGTAGAAGAGCTTCACCGTGCGGCTGTACTTCCCGGCGCCCCGGTTTTGGCTGATGAGGGCCGTGGCGCCGTCGGAAAGGCCGTTCTGGGCGGAGGTGGTGAGGCCCCCGATGTTGTTGGAAATGCCCAGGGCCCCCACGGTGTGGCTGCCGTAGACGCCGGACATGGCGTTTACCTGCACCTTGCCGTAATTGAAGAAGATCTTCTCCGCCGACAGGGGATAGGCCACGTCCAGCACCGGGAGAATCACCCTTTTTCGGAAAGAGACGCTCTTTGCCGAGAAGCGGAAGGCCCCCTCGTCCCGGGGCATGGTCACGGCGGCAAAGACCACCACCGCGGATTGGGAGATGAGCGTCGCCACGGCGATCATCACGGAGTCGGCGTTCAGAACATAGACGAAATACGCCGAGAGGCCCAGCTTTATGGCGATGACCGCCAGATTCATCACCATGATCCGCCGGGTGTGGCCGCGGCTCTTCTCAATGGCGATGTAGACGTTCCCCAGGAAGCTGACCACCATGCTCATAAGGTCCACCCGGAAGTAGCCCGCGCCCTCGGCGATAAGCTCCTCCGGGGTATTGAGGAGCCGGAGAAAGGGCCCGGCGAAGGGCACGAACACCAGCACCACGGTGATGCTCACCAGCACCGAGAGAGTGTAGACCGAAGCCACCCGCCGGCGCACCAGCTCGTAGTCCCCCTTGCCGTAGGCCTCGGAGATCTTGATGCTGCCGCCGGAGGCCAGCCCCGTGCCGATGGCGGAGATCATGGCCGTTATCTGGCCGATGGCCGCGATGGCGGAGGCGGCGTTGGAGCTTATGTGGGAGGCCATCAGGGAATCTATGAGCTTGAACACCGATTGCAGCGACTGGTAGAGCGCCAGCGGCGTACACACGCTCAAAAGGAGCCTCATGGGCGGGGCGTTCAGGGCGTATTCCCGGAACGCCTCGTCCTTTTTTGACGCGACGGATGATGCCATGGAAAAAATGCCTCTTTTATGTGAAAGAAATTCTTTATGCTTTTACCGGGCGCGGGGCGTCAGAGCACCACGCCGTCCTTGAAGATGGAGATCTCCCGGAAGCCCTTTTTCTCGGCCCAAGTCTCCTTGCCGGAGGCGACCTCCAAAACCAGGTCCATGAGGTCGTGGGCGGCCTCGTCGATGGTCCGTGCGCCGTCCGCCACAACGCCGGCGTTGAAGTCGATCCAGGTGGACTTCTTCGCGGCCAGGGGCGTGTTGGTGGCCAGCTTCATGGTGGGGGCGGGGGCGCCGAAGGGCGTGCCGCGGCCCGTGGTGAAGAGGATGAGATGCGTCCCCGCGGCGGTGAGGGCCGTGGCGGACACCAGGTCGTTCCCGGGGCCGTAGAGCATGTTGAGGCCCTTTGTGGTGACGGGCTCGCCGTAGCCGATGACGTCCATGATGGGGGCGGCGCCGCCCTTCTGGACGCAGCCGCAGGACTTGTCCTCCAAGGTGGTGATGCCGCCGGCCTTGTTGCCGGGGCTGGGGTTGTCATAGACCACCTCGTTGTGGCGGATGAAGTAGTCCTTGAAGCCGTTGATCATGCTGACGGCCTTGCGGAAGACCTCCTCATTGACGCAGCGGTCCATCAGGAAGCCCTCGGCGCCGAACATCTCCGGGACCTCGGTGAGCACCGTGGAGCCGCCCATGGCGCCAAGCATGTCGGAAAAGCGCCCCACCACGGGGTTGGCGGTGATGCCGGAGAGGCCGTCGGAGCCGCCGCACTTCATGCCGACGATAAGCTCGCTGGCCGGGATGGGCTCACGCCTGAATTGCCCGGCGTAGGCCGCCAGCTCCTCCAAAATGGGCCGGGCGGCGGTGAGCTCGTCAGGGACGTCCTGGCAGGTCAGGAATTTCACACGGTCAGGGTCAAAATCCCCCAGCTCTGTCAAAAATTGCTCATGTGTCAGGTTTTCGCACCCCAAGGACAGCACCAGAACGCCCCCCGCGTTGGGGTGGCGGGCGAGGGCCGCCAGGAGCTTTCTGGTCTGGGCGTGGTCGTGGCCCGTCTGGGAGCAGCCGAAGGGGTGGGTGAAGGTGTAGAGCCCGTCGATGCTGCCCGTCACCAGGTCCTGATTTTCCCGGACCAGGGCCTTGGCCACGTCGTTGACGCAGCCCACGGTGGGGAGGATCCAGATCTCATTGCGAATGGCGGCGCGGCCGTCGGGCCGCCGGTAGCCCATGAACAGGGGGGCCTCTAACTTCTCCGGGAAGTGGATGTTGGGGTTGTAGGTGTACTCCATCTCCCCCTCAAGGTTCGTGCGCATGTTGTGGGTGTGTATCCACTCCCCCGCGCCCACGGCCTGGGTGGCGTGGCCGATGGAGAAGCCGTATTTGATGACCTGGTCCCCCTCCGAAAGAGCCGTCAGGGCCATCTTGTGGCCCTGGGGGATGTCCGCGGCGGCGGCGACGGTATAGCCGTCGGCGGCAAAGACCGTGCCCTTTTGGATGGGGTGGAGGGCCACCGCCACGTTGTCCTTTGGATTTATATGGATAAAATCGGTCATGGCGGCCCCTCACTTGACGGCGCCGGCGTAGACGGCCAGGGCGCCCTGGGACCTTATTTTGCCGAGAAGCTCCACCACGGCCTTTTCAAAGCCGGGGACGGCGGTGAGGTCCTGGCCCCACATCTGCTCATTGGTCATGACGGCGTGGACGAGAGCCGCGTCGTCGTCGTTCCGGTGCTCCCAGTAGAACTCCAGGGCCCAGCGGTCGTCGGAGCAGACGTAGGTGTTGCCACGCGCCCTCTTGCATACGAGGCCCTTGTCGTTAAGCTCCTGCACATCCGTGGAGTAGAAGGCGATGTAGGCGGCGAAGGAGGCGGTGAGGCAGGGGGGAAGCTGGCCCTTAAGCTCCACGTACTCTAAGAAGCTGGGCATATTCCTGGCCCGCCATTTGGAGGTGGAGTTGAGGCTGATGCTCATGAGCTCGTGATTGACAAAGGGGTTGTTGAAGCGGTCCTGCACCGCGGCGGCGAAGTCCGTCAGGTCCTTCTTGTCCAGGGGCAGGGTGGGAATCACCTCGTCATAGAGCATCTTGTTCATGAAGTCCCGGACGGTGTCGTTTTCCATGCAGTCCCGGACGATGTCGAAGCCCGCCAGATACGCGCCCAGCACAAAGCCGGTGTGGGCGCCGTTCAATATGCGGACCTTCCGCTTTTTGTAGGGGGTGACGTCGGGCACCACGGGGCAGTTGAGGCCGGCCTTTTTGAAGGGCAGCTTCTCCTCCAGCCACGCCGGGCCCTCGATGTTCCAGACGCCGAAGACTTCGCCCACGTCGATGAGCTCGTCGTGATAGCCGTTCTCCGCCTCCAGCCTCGCCACCTCCGCGGCGTCGCGGATGCGGCCCGGGACGATGCGGTCAACTAAGGTGGAGCAGAAGGTGCAGTCGCCGTTGACATACGCCCGGAAGCCCTCCTCCAGGCCCCACTGGTCGATGTACCGGTTGACGCACTTCAAAAGCTCCTTGCCGTTGTTGTCGATGAGCTCGCAGGAGAGGATGACGAGGCCGCCCCGGCCGGCCTGCCAGCGCTTATAGAGCACCTGGGTGAGCTTTCCGGGGAAGGACGAGCAGGGGGTATCCGAAAGCGCGCAGGCCGGGTCGTAGACGATGCCAGCCTCGGTGGTGTTGGAGACGACGTACTCAAGGTCGGGGCTGGCGGCCAGCTCCAGCATGGCCTCGAAGCCCTCCTTTTCGTAGGGGTTGAGGCACCGAGACACGGAGGAGATAACGCGCTTGCGGTCGATCTTCTGCCCGTTCTCGTTGCCGCGGAGATAGAGGGTATAAAGCCCCTCCTGGTCGTTCATCAGCTTCGTGAGCCCCTGGGCGATGGGCTGGACCAGCACGCACTTGCCGTTGAAGCCCGCCTTCTCATTGGCGACGTCGAACCAGTAGTCGGCGAAGGCGCGAAGAAAGTTGCCCTCGCCGAATTGCAGGACCTTCTCGGGGGCGTCCCTCAGTATGTACCCGTCATAGCCGGATTTTTGCAGGGTCGTGTAATTTAAAAGTTCCATAAGCCGCTCCTCCTTAGTATTTGTGTTTTTTGAGTTTCCCCTACAGGGGAACATTTCACCTCGTACAATTATAACAGAATTGTACAAACATTTCCATATGTGATTTAAATTTTTCGTATATTATTATACTATCAAAGAAATCTGGGAATATATCATATTTTGCGGGAAAACATTGCAAAGCTTGCGCCATTGACTGTTGACAACGCGCGCTTTTGGAAGTATGATGGGGGAAGAATAAAGGGAGGGGATACATATGGGCCTTTGCCCCGCCGCCTTTGACCCGCGGCAGAGCATGAGGAGAGCTGACTTTGAGCTCCAGTACAAGCGCGACAGCTACCTCAAAAAGGTGGACCTCCACCACCACGATTTTTACGAGATATACTTCCTCATAACCGGCGACGTCACCTACACCATCGAGAGCAAGCTCTATCGTGTGGCGCCGGGGGACATCCTGCTCATCTCCCCCCGGGAGCTCCACCAGCTCC
Source organism: uncultured Oscillospiraceae bacterium (assembly GCA_947632155.1). Lineage (GTDB taxonomy): Bacteria > Bacillota > Clostridia > Oscillospirales > Oscillospiraceae > RUG626. The sequence continues at coordinate 19,019 of CANROF010000009.1, read as the reverse complement.
ACATCCGGGCCGACCGGGAGGTCTACGAGCGGTACGTCCTCTGGGTGGACGCCCGGGCCATAAAGCGCCTTTCCATGCGCAACACGGACCTTTTGAGCTGTCTGGACCCCGCCAACCCCGGCTACCGCAACCAGATCCACATGTCCGCGGAGGACCAGAAGCGCGTCTACGGCCTCATCAGCCGCCTCTATGAGGAGCTGCAGGAGGGCGGCTTCGGCGGGGAGCTGATGCCGGAGTGCCTTTTGGTGCAGCTTTTGGTGGAGATAAACCGCGTCGCCATGCGCCAGGGCGAGGAGGAGCAGGCCTACCGCGGCAGCCAGGTGGTGAGCCGCGTAGTGGACTACATCGGCGAGCACTACGGCGAGAGCCTGACCTTAGAGGAGCTGGCCGACCGCTTTTATGTCAGTAAGTACCATTTAAGCCACGAGTTTGCACGCCTTGTGGGCACCAGCGTCCACCGGTACATCATGAAAAAGCGCCTGCTCATCGCCCGCCAGCTCATGGCCCAGGGCGACCGCCCCAGCCACGTCTGGACCGAATGCGGCTTCGGCGACTACACGGGCTTTTACCGCGCCTTCAAATCCGAATACGGCGTCACCCCCAGAGAGTACGTCCGGAGTACAAGAGCGGTGGGGTGAAAAAAGGAAAAAAGAAATTGAGCCGACAAGGATCTTACCGTCCCTGTCGGCTCGATTTTTATAAAATCATCGCCCATCCGTTAAAAAATCCTCCCGGCCTCTTGACAAGTGGATACGACGATGGTATTATATGCTTGTACCGGTACTACAACCGTATTAGACGGAGGCGACGGGCGTGCTTTTGAAAATGAGTTTGGGCGGCGCGGCGCTCATTTTGCTGACGGCGGTATTCCGCTTCCTTTTCCGTGAAAAAGTGCCCAAGGGCGTCTTTCTGGCGCTGTGGGAGCTGGCGCTGCTGCGGCTTTTGATTCCCGTCTCCTTCGCTCTCCCCGGGGCGGCGCTGCCGGCGGTGGGGGAACGGGTCCTGGAGCTGGCGGGCGGCGTCCTCCCCGCCGTACCGGGCGCGGCGGGGCCCTCGGCGGAGGCGGGAGCGGCGGCCGCGGCGGAGGGCGCGCCCCGGGCGGCGGTCCTCACCGCGCTGTGGCTTGGGGGCGCGGCCCTGACGGCGGGGTGGTTCGTCTATACCTCCCTGCGCGCCCGCCGGGGGCGGCGCCGCGCCGTCCCGCTGGAGGACCCCCGGGCCCTCTCGTGGCTGGCCGCCCAGGGGCTTCGGCGGCGGGTGGAGCTCCGCGCCCTCCCGGGGCTCTCCACGCCCCTGACCTACGGCGTCCTCCGGCCCGTCATCTTAGTGCCGGAGGGCTTGGAATGGGACGGCGCGGCGGAGCTTATGCTCTGCCACGAGCTCATCCACATACGCCGCTTTGACACGCTGGCAAAGCTCCTGGCCGCGGCGGCGCTGTGTGTACACTGGTTTGACCCGGCGGTGTGGCTTCTCTGGTTCCTGCTGGGCCGGGACATGGAGCTCGCCTGCGACGAGGCCGTGGTCCGGCGCGTGGGCCGGGAGCGGCGCGGCGATTACGCCAGGATGCTCATCGCCATGGAGGAGCGCCGGACCGCCCCCGCGCCCTTAGGCAGCCGCTTCGCCGGAAGCGCGATGGAAGAAAGGATAATGTCAATCATGAAAATGAAAAAAGCAACGTTGGCCTCCGTCCTCTTGGCGGCGGTCCTGATCGCCGTGGCCGCCGGCGCCTTCGCCGTCTCCGCCCTCACCCCCGAAAAACCCGCCCCCCAGGGCTTCTCCAGCTTCGGCGCGTACAGGGTGGGGCGGGTGATAGCGGGTGATAACATCGACACAAGCTATGATGCTGACCGGCTCTACATCTTTCGTCCGGACTTTTACTTCCTGTTCCGCACGGAATACGGTCCCTTTGGCGTCGCCAGCGAGAGCGGCATGATCAAATATGTTGAGAAAGAGGTCAGCCCGACGGAGTTCGCCGACATGGGCATATCCGAATCCATGGTCTACACGGACATCAAGGTCAACAGCTCGACCGTCAAAAAATACGCCGTCACCTATGCCGGTAATCCTCAGGTGACGCTTTACGTTCTGGACGGAAGCATGTGGATTCGCCTTATCGTCGGGCACAACCCGGCTCTCCCCCTGATTTACGAGCTCGACCCTGTCCCCGAAACCGCCCTCGAAGAGCTCATAGGCGTAAGCTGGGACGGCCTTGCCGCCAAGGAGGAGGAGCTGGCCAGGCGTTCAACTCCGGATACTTCAAGCGAATAACCCAAATTTCTGGCATTCGGGCCGATGTGGTCATCGGCCCCTACGCGGACGTGGTGCGTTTGACGGTAGATGAGTGGTAAACGAAGGACGGGTCGCCGAGACGGCGACCCCTACGGCTGATTTTGGAGGTTTTCGCGTTGATATGGGAACGTCCGTAATCGCGGCACGGGCCGATGAGGTCATCGGCCCCTACGGCGTATAGGATAGGTCATCGCGCCGATTTGGGCGTTTTGCGTTATCGTAAGCGCGGGTCGCCGAGACGGCGACCCCTACGGCATGTCGGCAATGTTGTGCGAAAACGGAAGAAGCTTCCTCGTAGAAACGGGCACTTCCAAGCTTGTTCGTAGGGGTCGCCGTCCCCGGCGACCCGTCCCCCCGATATGCGCACGTCCCTATCCCCTGTAAGGGCCGATGACCACATCGGCCCATCCATCCGATTCGCGCACATCTATTAAATATAAGCACCCGGACGTCCGGGGCATTTTTATGTAAAAAAGTTGCCGAAAGGCGCGACGCGCGGGGGCGTTTTGGGGACTATACAGGTGATAGCGCTCATGAAGGAAGAGGGGAGGGGGAGCATGGAGGACCGGGAGATCATTGGGCTCTGCCTTGAGCGGCGGGAGGAGGCCCTGGCCGCCACACAGGCGAAATACGGCGGGTACTGTCTGACCGTCGCCCGGAATATCCTCCCCGATCCCCGGGACGCGGAGGAGTGCGTGGACGACGCCATGCTGGCCCTGTGGAACAGCGTCCCGCCCAATGTGCCGGAGGTGCTTCCGGCCTATCTCGGCAAGCTCACCCGCCGGGCGGCGCTGAAGCGCTGGCGGGATAAGCGCGCCCAAAAGCGCGGCGGCGGCGAGGCGGCCCTGGCGCTGGAGGAGCTGGGCGAGTGCGTGCCCGCCCGGGGCGGGCCGGAGAGCGAGGCGGAGGCCCGGGAACTGGCGGCGGCGGTGAACGGCTTCATCCTGGGGCTCCGGGCGCGGGAGCGGGACGTCTTTATCTGCCGGTACTGGTACATGATGCCCGTGGCGGACGTGGCGGCGCGGTACGGCTTTTCGGAGAGCAAGGTCAAATCCATGCTCCAGCGGACCCGAAAAAAGCTGAAGAAATATCTTGTGGAGGAGGGCGTCTATGACGGAAGCTGAGAGGCTTTTGGAGGCGATAGGCGAGTTGGACGGCGCGGCGGTGTACGCCGCGGCGGGGCCGGTGAGGATACGGCGGAGCCGCCCGGCGATTTGGACGGCGGCGGCCGCTTTGGGCGCGGCGGCGGTGCTCTGCGCGGCGTTGATTGGCCGCGGCGGGCCGGAGGGGCTGACGCGGGAGCAAATTTCCGACGCCGGGGAGCTTTCGGAGCTCTACGGCGGGGAGCTTTTGGTGAACAGCCTTACCTGGGCCGGGGTCGGGACGGACCACATCCTGGTGGAGCGCCGGGCGGGCGCGGACATAGCCGACGTGTCGGGCTGGAGCGCGCTTAGCTGCACTCTGGAGCTGGGCGGCGGCGCGGAGCTTCGCTGCCGCTTCGACGGCGCGGCGCAAGCGCCGGAGGACGCGGAGATCATTGACTATAACGGTGTGAAGATCGGCCTTGCGCGGGAGGAGGACGGGCGCCCCAGAGCATCCTTCACCCTGGGCGGTGTGGACTACGAGCTGACGGTGGGGCTTTCGGAGCGGGGGGAGCTTTTCGCGTATCTCGATATCCTGCTCAGCGCCCCGTCGGAGCCCGGCGGCGTCTCCGCGGCGGGCTTTCGGCCCTTTGAGACGCTTTTGGGGCGGGAGGATTACAGCGTAAGCGTGGAGCAGCTTGACGCCGGGAGCTACCGGTGGCACTTCTGGCTGGACGGAGGGTGCGTCGCGGAGTGCGTTGGGGGCTTTCGGCGCATTCCGGCCTGGAGCGCGGACCTGGACGGAGACGGCGTTTCGGAGCTCGTCACCGTCAACGCCCGGAGCGACGGGGCGGTGCGGGCCTATGTTTACCGGGCGTCGGAGGCTGGCGTGACGGTGGGGGTCACGGACCCGGAGCTCTACCGGGAGCTGGGCTTTGATATGTCGGTATCCCCGGCGCTGCTGGCCGCCGAGAGCTTCGACCCGGAGACGCTGACCTTTACGGCGGAAAACTACGGCTCCGCGGGGGAGCTGACGCGGGGGACGTTCTCCGGCATCGGGAGCTTCCTCTTCACCCCATCCCGTTCCCACGGGCCGGGGGAGGGCGGGGAAATTGTCACCCAGACGCGCCCCGCGGGCGGCTTGGAGGCGCTGGAGGCCCCGGAGAAATGGGAGAGCGCCCCGGAGCTCACCTTCGGCGGCTGGACCTTCACCGTGGAGGAGACGCCCGCGGAGAACCCCAACTTCCCCCGCGGCGTGCAGTCGCGCCTCGTGGCGGCGGACGGGGCGGGGAACACGGTGGCGCTGACGGAGCCCTTTTACGCGAATTTCTCCAATTACAGGCTTTTCACGTTCACGGATATTCTCGGATTTGACGGCGTGGCCCTCCAATACGCGGCGGGGGCGGCGTCCGCGCCGGCGCTGCTCTACCGCGCGGACGGGGACGGCCCGGCGCTCCTTGCCCGGTGCGGCGGGCGCGTCTACACCTGCGACCTGGACGGGGACGGCATCCGGGAGCTTTTGTGGTCCACCAGCGGGGCCTTCCCGTTCACCTACGTCTGCTGGCTGGACCGCCAGGGAGCCGTGGCCTTCGCCTGCCTTGATGACGCGGTCAAAACCGCCCAGAACCTGGATGGCCGGCCCGTCCTGACCCTGCGCGAGGGCAACCTCATCGCCGCCGCCCGCTGGACGGACGCAGACGGCGCCACGGCCTCCACCGAGGTGGACCTGACGGAGGTGTTCAGGGCGCTTAAAGCATAAAATAATCTTTCCTTACAACGCGATGACCGATAATTCCGCTGTACGGGCCGTGACCGCCGGAAATGCCCCTGGCCATGTCTCCGGCGGCCCGCGCTGTGATTTTGAGCATGTGCTCCGCAACGCATTTTTTGCGGTCCGGGGATTTTGGCGGCAAAATCGTATCAAATTGTACTCGACATGTATGCGGTGGTTTGGTATAATAGGGATAAATTCGATCGGCGCGGGGCGCCGGGGAGGGGCTTTTTATGGGCGAATATGTGATATTTACCGATTCCTCCTGCGACCTGCCGGCGGGGCTGGCCATTGAGCTGGGGGTCGAGGTGCTGCCGCTGGCGGTGAATTTGGACGGACGGGAGTTTCACAACTACCTGGACGAGCGGGAGATCTCCCACAGGGACTTTTACGCGGCGCTGAGAAACGGCGGCGCGGCCTCCACCAGCGCTGCCAATCCCGGGGAGTTTGAGGAGGTCATGGCGCCCATCCTCGCCTCCGGCCGGGACATCCTCTACATCGCCTTCGCCTCGGCGCTTTCCAGCACCTGCCAGAACGGCGCCATCGCCGCGGAGGCCCTGTCGGCCCGGTTCCCGGAGCGGAAGATCTACGTGGTGGACTCAAAATGCGCCTCCATGGGGCAGGGGCTGCTGGTGTACCTGACGGCGCTGCGGGCCCGGGAGGGCGCGGACTTGGAGGGGGCCCGGGATTTCGCCCAAAGCACGGCCCCCCGGGTGGTACACTGGTTCACGGTGGACGACCTATTTTTCCTCAAGCGCGGGGGACGGGTCAGCGGCGCCACGGCGGCGGTGGGGACGCTCCTCAACATAAAGCCGGTGCTCCACGTGGACGACGCCGGCCGGCTCATCAGTATGTCCAAGGCCCGGGGGAGAAGGGCGGCTGTCAAGGCGCTTTTCGACAAGTGCGCCCAGACCGCGGACGACATAGCCCGGCAGCACGTCTTCATAAGCCACGGCGACTGCCCGGAGGACGCGGAATACCTGGCGGGGCTCGTCCGGGAGAATTTGCGCCCCCTGGACGTGACGGTGAGCCCCATCGGCCCCGTCATCGGCGCCCACTCCGGCCCCGATACCCTGGCGGTGTTCTTTTTGGGGGATAAAAGGTAAAAATCGGATATGAAAAAGCATCCCCGCCGGTAAACCCAGCGGGGATGCTTTTTTACTCCGCAATGATGAGGCGTATCTTGCCGCCCTCGGAGGGGGAGCGGTCGAAGTAGGCGGTGAAGGAGTTGGTGTGGATGAGGCACTGGGCGAGGCTCGAAAACCAGGAGCCGGTGGCCTTGTCGTAGCACTGGACGTTGGAGGCGATGGGGATGGTGACGCCGCCCACGGTGCAGGTGCGGGCGGAGACGCTGAAGTTGAGCTGCGTGAGCTCCGTAAGCTCCGAGAGGGGCATGAAGCCCGCGGCGCCCTTGTAATCGCCGGAGGACTGGAGGGACTGGGCCACGCCGCCCACGCCGTTTTCAAAGGTATAGCCGCCAACAACGGCGGTTTCGCCGGTGCTGTTTGTCACTGTGGTGACGGTGTTCAAAATCTCGCCGAAGTCGCTGTCGTAAGCGGTCCGTTTGACCTCGTTCGTCACAAACCCGTAGGTGTAGCAGTCGCCGGTGACGTCGTCAAGGATGAGCACGTCGATGCCGCCGTTGCCGTCCCGGTGGGCGTAGGTCACCCTGGAGGCGGGAACGGTGTCCGCCGCCACGTCGGTGAGGGCTATGCGCCGGAGGGGGCCGGAGCCCACGCGCTCGTAGATGATGGCGCCGGGGGCCAGGGACGCGGCGCCCACGGTCCGGGCCTTTACGTCCACGGCCCCCGTGGCGGTACCGCTCTGGCGGGTGAGGGAGATGAATATCTCGTCCTTGTCCTCCACGCGGTCCTTGACGCCGGAGACGCTGACCACATAGCCCACGTAATTGGCGGCCTTGGTGCCGCCGCGGAGGGTGCCCTTCAGCTCCTCCACGCCGTAGGGGGCGCCCATGAGGGAGACGGTGACCTCGCTGCCGTCATATTCGGTGACGACGCCGTGGGCGTTGGCGCCCACAGAGCCGTAGGGGACGATTCGGGCGATCTTCCCGTCGGGGGCGAAGAGGGCGGTGACGGTGGAGCCTAACTTCACGTCGGAAAGCCCGGCGAAGGCGCTGTCCAGCACCTCAAATTCCTGTCCCAGCAGAGTGACCTTGTCGGGGGCGAAGATGTTGGGGCTGGCGCTCTCCAGCACCGCGGAGAGGCGAAAGTCGGTGACGTACAGGACCCCCGCGCCGGCGCTGTAGACGCCCACGTCGTTGGTCCTGATCTGGTCGGGGGAGGCGGCGGCGCCGTTTCGGACGACGGGGACGTTCCTGTCCCCGCCGGTGATGGCATCAAAGGCCCGGATTCCGTCGGTGGCGGCCACCACGGCGTCCCCGGAGACGGCCGGGGCGCCGGGGACATAGATGTAGTCCACGGCGCCGGAGGCGGTAAAGAACACGGTGAGGGCAAGGCCGGGGCGCAGCCCCCCATAGACGTCTCCGTAGATGAGGTCCAGCCCGTCGCGGAGGACCTTGGCGGAGGAGGGGACGGGGATCACCGTGCCGTCGGCGCCGGTGATGGAGGTGGGCGAGGCCAGTTCCACCGTCAGGCTGCGGCTCGTCGCCCCGGGGTCCGGGAGGAACGTAAGGAACAGGCCCTTGGCGTCATAGACGGCGGTGCCCTTTTTGCCCAGGAAGAAGGGGGCGGGGCCGCTGACGGCGGGCTTGGCGGCGTCCCCCGCGGAGGTCAGCACCCCCAGGGAGCCGTCGGCGGTCTTGGCGTCCACGGACAGGAGGATGGCGTTCTCATGGGCGGTGTAGCCGGCTCCGCCGCCGCCGCTGACCCAAGGAGCGCTGCTGCCCTTGGGATGGGCCAGAAGCATGTTGCGGAACAAGATCGCCGCCTGGGCCCGGGTGATGCCGCTGTTTTCCGTGACGGAGCCGATGCCGGCGTTGAGGCTCACGCTCTCCGCCAGGCCCATGACGGCGTGGGGCCAGTTGTCGCTGGCCTCGGTGCCGTAGCCCAGGATACGCAGGAGGATGGTGGCGGCCTCGGCGTAGGTGATCACCCGGTCGGGGGAGAAGATGCCGCTGCCGGTGCCGGCGATGAGCTTTCCGCCGTCAATTTCGATGGTGACGGCAAGGTTGACGTAGCCCAGCGCCCAGTGGCGGGCGGTGACGTCGGAGAAGATGACCCGGTGGCTCTGGGCGGCCACGTCGCCGCCGTGACCCATGATCTGTATGGCCATGACGCAAAACTGCGCCCGGGTCAGGGTGCCGCCGGGGTTGAAGTTCCCCTCGCCCACGCCGGTGACCACGCCCATCTCCCGCAGGGACTCCACGGCCTGCCCCACGGCGGGGTCCGTGATGTCCGTGAAGGTGGACACGTCCTCGCCGGCGGCGGCTCCGGTGACGCACAGCCCCGCCAGAAGCGCGCAGGTCAGGAGAAGCGCCGAAATTTTCTTTGTGATTCTCATATTTCTCACTCCTTTGACTTTCTCAATCGGCTCTCAGGGCTTCCACCGGCTGGAGCTTGGAGGCCTTAGCCGCGGGGTAGAGGCCGAAGATGAGGCCCAGCGCCACGGAAATGGCGAAGGCGCCCACGGTGATGCCCGTGCCGGGGATGAGCACGATGTTCAGGAACAGCTTTCCTACGATCAGCGTCCCCAGATACCCCACGATGATGCCGATGATGCCGCCGATTCCGCAGATCATGGCGGCCTCGATGAGGAACTGGATGATGATGCTCCGGCGCTCCGCGCCGATGGCCTTGCGGATGCCGATCTCCCGGGTGCGCTCGGTGACGGTGACCAGCATGATGTTCATGATGCCCACGCCCCCCACCAAAAGGGAGATGGCCGCGATGCCGCCCAGGAACATCTCCTGGAGCTTGTTGGCCTCGTCCTCCTCCTCCTGGTAGACGCCCTGGTTGTAGACGTCCACCCAGCCCATGTCGCCGACGATGCTGGTGAGGTAGGATTTTATCAGCGTGGCGGCAATCTTGGCGGAGTCTGAATCCTTGGCCTTGACGGTGTACTGGTCCACGGAGCTGTTGTTGTTCAAAATCCTGTTGAGGGTGTAGGGGAACACCAGAATGTTGTCCATCTGGCTCATGGAGACTTCCTGCCAGTTGTCGCCCTCGTCGTTATACTCGGTGACGCCGTTGCCCTTGGCCTTGTAGACGCCGATGACGTTGAAGGGCATGCCGTTGATGTCAATCTCCTTGCCGATGGGGTCGATCATGCCGAAGAGGTTCTGCGCCACCGCCGCGCCCAGAACGCAGACCTGGTTGGAAGCCTTGATGTCCATGAAGCTGATGTCCCGGCCCTTGGCCAGGGTGTAGTTGTTGCAGACGGCAAACTGGTCGCTGGCCAGGTAGCTGGTGGGGCGCTGGCTGGTGTCGATCATGATCATACCGCCGCCCATGTCGATCTCCTGCGTCTCGCCCAGAGTGTGGACGCCGTACTGGATGGTGAGGTCGCTCCAGATGGTGGAGTTGGGGGTGACGCCCTCCACGTACTGGGAGATGCTCTGGCAGTAGTTGGAAAGCTCCGTGGGGATGTCGATGCTCCCGTCGTAGACGTAGGCATTGACGTCGATGGTGTTCTGGCCCATGCTCTCGTAGTACTCCCGCATGGCCTGGTTCTGTCCCTGGGCGTAGGAGACAAGGATGATGACGGCGGCAAGGCCGATGATGACGCCCAGCATGGTGAGGGCGGAGCGGACCTTGTTGCCCGCGATGGATTTTGCGGCCATTTTGAATGCCTGTGTGAATTTCATGCGCCGGCGCCTCCTTCCTTAGCTACCTGGGCCTGTAAATTCTTGTCGTCCTTGGAGTCCGCCACGATCTTCCCGTCGGAGATTCGCACGATCCGGTGGGCGGTGGCGGCGATGGAGTTGTCGTGGGTGATGAGGATGACGGTGGTGCCCTCCTCCTCATGGAGGGTGTGGAGAATCTCCAGCACGTGGCGGCCCGTCCGGGAATCCAGGGCCCCGGTGGGCTCGTCGGCCATGATGATGGGGGGCCGGGCGGCGATGGCCCGGGCGATTGCCACCCGCTGCTGCTGGCCGCCGGACATCTCGGAGGGGCGGTGCTGGGACCGGTCGTCCATCTTCACCTTGGCCAGGGCCTCCATCACCATGCCCTCCCGCTTGAAAGGGCCCACCCCCCGGTAGATGAGGGGCAGCTCCACGTTCTCGTAGGCGTTGAGGGCGGAGATGAGGTTGTAGCCCTGGAACACAAATCCGATCTCCCGGTTGCGTATCCGGGCCAGCTCCCGGTCGGAGAGCTCCGTCACGTCCGTGCCGTCCAGCTCGTAGCCGCCGTAGGTGGGGATGTCCAGGCACCCCAGGATATTCATGAGCGTGGACTTGCCGGAGCCGGAGGCGCCCACGATGGCCACGAACTCCCCCCGGTCGATCTGGAGGCTCACGCCGTCCAGGGCCCGGACCTCGCTCTCCAGGCCCTCGTTGTAAATTTTATAAATGTCCTTTAAGTCGATAAGCATACCGGACACCTCTTAAATCAATAGGAATAGGCGTCGGTGATGGTGAAGGCGTTGAAGATGACGTCGCCCTCGTTGAGGCCGGAGGTGATCTCCACATTGAGCCTGTCGTGCAGACCTGTCTCCACAGGCACGGGCCAGTAGCCGTCCTCGGGGGTGGGGTACATGGGCGTGGAGCCGTAGTAATTCTCCGGCGGGGTGAAGTCGATGGCGTTGTCGGGCCGGGACTCGGCTTTCAGGAACACCACCTCGTGGGATTCGCCGTCGTTGTCCACGATGGATTTGACGCACTGGATGGGCACGGTGAGGCAGTCTTCAGACTTGCTGGTGACGAAAGAGTACTGGAGATACCGGCCCTGCTGGAGAGCGCCGGAGGAATTCTCCACCGTCAGGGTCACGGGGTAGGTGCTCATGCCCTGGCCGGCCTGGAAGTTCTCCATGTCGATCTTGGTGACGATGCCGGTGTAGGTCATGCCGCTGTAGTCGGAGAGGGTGACCTCCATCCCGGCGGTGACGAAGCCGATGTTCCGGTCGTCCACGGTGATCTCCACGATCATGTTGGAGGTGTCGGTGATGGTGATGACGGTCATGTCGTTCTCCAGCTCCATGCCGGGGACGATGGCCACGGAGGTGACGGTGCCGGAGATGGGCGCCACGGCGTCCAGATTGGTGACGTTCATCTCCGCCTTCTCCAGGGCCTCCTGGAGCTCCACAAGCCGCGCCTCGGCGTTGGCTGCCTCCTGCTCGGCGGCGGGGATGGCGGCCTGGGCCCGGGTGACGGCGTCCTCGGCGTCCTTGAGGGTGGTGTCGGCGAAGGTCTTGATCTCGTCGTTCAAAGCGTCGGGGGACTGGACCAGCAGCACGTCTCCCGCCTCTACGCTGGCGTAGTCGCGGATGGAACCCACGGAGCTGACGGACCCGGCGCGCTTTACGGTCAGGGGCTGTGTGCCGGAAAATTCCAGCTCGCCGTTCTCATAGGGGTAGATGTCGTACCCCGCGGCGTCCCGCATGGAGGCGGAGGCGTCCATCCCGGCGGTGAGGGTGCCGGGGTTGGCAAAGCTGACGGTGACCTCGAAATAAATGCCGCCCTCGGGGGTGATGTACTGGACCTTGTGGATATCCTCCACCCGGCCCTTTAGGGTCAGCATCAGCACGGGGATGGAGACGTCCACGTCCTGGCCCACAAAGATGTCGTTCTCATAGGCGTAGCTGAAGTAGAGCCTCAGGCGCATCTGCCGGTCGTTGACCAGAGTGCCGACCTTCTCCCCGGCGGAGAGCATCTGCCCGGGGGTGAGGTCCACGGCCTCGGTGATCTTCCCGGCGAAGGGGGCGGTGAGGGTCAGCTCGGAGCCCTTGCCCTGGAGCTCGGCGTAGTCGCTCCGGACCTTCTCCAGGTCCTCCTGGGCCTTCGTCAGGGCGGCGTTGGCGTCCTCCACGGCCTTGCGCTTTTCCTCGATGGTCTTCTCCTGGTCGGAGATGTTCTTTTTGGCCTCCTCCACCGCGGCGTCGGCGTTGGGGTTGGTGGCGGTGTAGAGGGGCATCCCCTCAAAGACGATGTCGCCCACGTTGACGAACACGTCCCCCACCACGCTCCCGGCGCCCAGGGTCACGCCGGAGTTGCCGCTGGCCCGGGCCGAGCCGGAGCCGGAGACGGTGCTGACGATGGTGTTGCGCTGGACCGTCTCCTCCAGGATGGCGGCCAGGCCCTCCTCCTCGCGGAATACGAAATACCACACGGCGAAGGCCGCGGCGGCCAGGATGGCCAGGACGACTATGTACGTTATAAGGCGCCTCAGGACTCTGCTCTTGCGGCGCTTTTTGGGCTTTTTCTCGTGGCGCTTGCCCTGGATAGGCTCCGTCACGGTCTTTTCCTCAATTTCCATGTGCACTTCTCCTTTCCCCGCCGCCCCGGCGGGAGCGTGATACTATGGAAGTATATACCGCGCTTCCGGAAAATTCAAGTGAAGTTTAGAAAATTTAGATTTTTGTAAAAAAGATTTAAACTTTTGATGCCGTTTTGTTACAATATGGGGTTGTAAAAACCGGAAGCGCGCCATATGTTTTCCACCTTTCTTTTTGACACGCTAAACAGTAAAAAAGTTCCCGCCGAAACGGCGGGAACTTCCATTTTTTCAAACTCCGATTCAATATTTTTTCCGACGACATGCGCGTCGGAAAAAATCCCTTTTGTTTTGCGGAGTGTGCGGCCCAGGGGGCCGTGCGCGGAGCAAAACAGCAGGGCCTCCATGGGTGAATTCCGCAGAATTCACCCATGGAGGCCCGCACGTATCCTTTGGCATCGAAAGCCCGTCAGGGCTTTCGAGCCAGTTTTATTCCGCAGAGATCATGTAGTAGTATACGGGTTGGCCGCCGGAGATGAGCTGGATGTCGGCGTCGGGGAAGAGGGCGGCCAGCTTCTCCTCCACGGCCCGGGCGGCCTCCTCGCTGACGTCCTCGCCGTAAAAGACGGTGAGGACCTCGGGGTCGAAGTCCCGGACGGCGTCGGCGATGCCGCCGATGAGCTGCGCCAGGTCCGAGGTGCTGGCCAGGAGCTGGTTTTCCAGCAGCGCCAGATACTCCCCGGCCTTTATCTCCGTGCCGTCGAACTCCGAGTCCCTGGCCGCGTAGGTCACAAGGGCCGTGTGGACGGTGCCGCAGGCGTCGGTCATGGCCTCGGTGAGGTCGTCGGGGGAGAGGGTGTCGTCAAAGCACACCAGGGCCGAGATGCCCTGGGGCACGGTCTTGGAGGGGATGACCACCACGTTCTTTTTCGTGAGCCTGTCGCACTGTTGGGCGGCCATGATGATGTTTTTGTTGTTGGGCAGGACAAAGACCGTCTCCGCGGGGACGGTCTGGACCGCCCGCAGGATGTCCTCGGTGGAGGGGTTCATGGTCTGGCCGCCGGTGACCAGGGCGTCCACGCCCAGATTTTTAAAGACCGCCTCCATGCCGCTGCCGGCGCAGACGGCCACCAGGCCGTAGCGGCGCTCCGGGGGCACGTCCACGGGCTCCGGGGACTCGCTCTCCATGGCCTCCAGCTCCTTTTCCACCTGGGCCAGGTCGTCGGTGGACTGGGCCTTGCGCCCGGCGGCCAGGTCGTCGCGCTGGGTGACCATGTTCTCGATCTTCGCAAGCTCCAGAGTGCCGTACTGCTGGGCGGCGTTCAGGGCGTCGCCGGGGGTGTTGGTATGTACGTGGACCTTGAAGGCCTCGTCGTCCTCGCCGATGACGAGGGAATCGCCGATGGAGCTCAGGTACTCCCGGAAGGGGTCCAGATCCACGTCCGGGTGGTTTTTCCGGACGATGAAGACGGTGTCAAAGGCGAAAGTGATCTCCTCGTCCCCCATGGCGGCGAAGTCCGCGGTGTTCTCCGGCTCGTCCTCAGACCCCGTGTGCTCCACGGGGTGGCCCAGGAGGGCGGAGAGCATCCCCCGGAGGATGTAGAGATACCCCTTGCCTCCGGCGTCCACCACGCCGGCCTTTTTGAGGACGGGGTTTTGCTCCGTGGTGCCGGCCAGGGCCTCGTCCCCGGCGGAGAGCATCCTGTCGAAAAGCTCCTCTAAGTCCTCCCCGGACTCCACGTAGGCCCGGGCGGCCTCCGCCGAGACACGGGAGACGGTGAGGATGGTGCCCTCCGTGGGGCGCATGACGGCCTTGTAGGCCACCTCCACCCCGCGGGTGAGGGCGGCGGCCAGGTCCGCGGCGGTGCAGACGCGCTTCTCCTTCAGGCTCTTGCCGATGCCCCGGAAAAGGAGGGAGAGGATGACGCCGGAGTTGCCCCGGGCCCCCCGCAGGAGGGCGCTGGCCACGGCGTCCGCCACGGCGGTGACTGTCTCGTACTCATGGGCCTGCAGCGCCGTGACGCCGGAGCCCATGGTGAGGCTCATGTTGGTGCCGGTGTCCCCGTCGGGGACGGGGAAGACGTTCAGCTCGTTTATCTGCTGCTTGTGCTGCTCAAGAAGTGCCGCGCCGGAGATGATCATTGATTTGAAAAGCGCGGCGTCTATCGAATGTACCAAGGCTCTCTCCTCCATCAATCAAGACTTATCGAGTCCACAAAGACGTCCACGGAGCGGACCTCGATGCCGGTGGCCTCGGTGACCTTATATTTTACCTCGCTGATGATGCTGCCGCACAGCACCGGGATGTTGACGCCCTGGTCAACGATGATGTGAAGGTCAATGAGAATGTAATCCTCGCCGTAGGCGATGTGGACGCCCCTGCCCATGGCCTCGGGCTTCAGGAGATGTACCAGGCCGTCTGTGACGGACCGCATAGCCATGCCCTTGACGCCGAAGCAGCTTGTGGCCGCGTCGCCGACCAGGGTGGTGATGACGTCGGGCGATATGGATATGACGCCCAGGGCGGTTTTGAATCTGACCATGTCTGCACCTCTCAAAAAAATCGTTCAAACAATTATACACCATCTTTCCCGCCACGGCAAGATGTAATTGCGCTTTTTTCGGCTCCCTCCGGCTTAAGAGAGGCTAAAATTGAAAAAACTATTGAAATAGTTGGGGAAACAGTGTAAAATAAACTCACGATACATCCGGGAGGTCAGAAATATGAGCAAGAAAAAAACCGCCGCCATCCTTTCCGCCGTCGTCCTCATCGCCGCCGCCGTGACGGTCGTCATTGTTTTTCACAGCCGGATAGCCGCCCTCCTCGACACCCTCAAGCCCAAAACGCCCCCCGCCCCCAACTTCACCCCCGAAGAGCGCGAGGCGTTCGCGGATATATGAAAAAAACCCGCGTCGCAAGGCGCGGGGTATTTATAATAGGGAAATGTGTTGAAACCTGACGTGTGAAAAGGAGGAATGGAATGTGAGCAGCAGGGAGCTGGCGAAAAGCCTCATCGACCGGATACCGGACGGCAAAATGTATTACGTGCTCTCTTTTTTGCAGGGCGCGGCGATTCCGGACGAGCAGCCCAACGCCGCCACCCGGGAGGCTATAGAAGAGCTCGACACCGGCGGCGGGTCTATCTTTGACGGATCGACGTCCGAGCTCCTCTCCGAGATTCTGGCGGAGGACGACTGATCATGCTGACGGTCAGATACTCAGCCAGATTTAAATTGGCTGCTGATTTACCGCGTAGACGGCAATGAGCTGTTGCTTTACCGCACTGACACCCACAGCGATCTTTTTGGAAAATAAACCCGAGCGGGGACGCGTGTCCCCGCTCGGTTCTTTATGGGTCCTTTTTATACTCTAAAATATCCCCCGGCTGGCACTCTAAGGCGTCGCAGATGGCCTCTAAGGTGGAGAAGCGGATGGCGCTGACCTTGCCGGTCTTTATTTTGGAGAGGTTGACGTTGGCGATGCCCACCTTCTCCGAGAGGGTATTCAGGGACATCTTCCGGTCCGCCATCACCCGGTCCAGGCGTAATATAATCGGCATTTGACCACCTCAAAGCGTCTCGTCCGACTGGCGCTGGAGCTCCTCGCCGTAGCGGAAGACGTAGGACAGGAAGAACAGCGCCGCCGGGATGAGAAAGCGGGACAGCTCCAGGTGGAAATTCACCGTGTAGCTCTCCACGTACTCCTGATTCAGAAAATACCCGAACTCAACGAGCCGCAGCTCCATGGCTGTGATCAGCGGTTCGGCGACGCTGTAAACCGCCACCTGCGCCAGGGACATCCACCCCAGCTTTCTGAGATTCCCCGACACCGTGGAGTCGAAGGGACGGCCCTCCGCCATGGGGGCCAGGATTCGACGCAAGATGTTCAGCTCCACCACCGCGATGGCCAGCACCAGGGCGCCCGCCAGCAGCATCACGGCCACCGGCACCAGGGGCCGGGTGGTGCCCGGGACCAGATGGGTGAGATTCAACCGCACATGTCCCAAGGTCACGTGCAGGTCCCCGCCTGCCAGCACCGCTGTCGCGTCGTCGTTTCGGATGGATAGGTAGTATACCGAGGTGATAACAAGGCCCACGAGCAGGATGATGGCGGCGGCGATGGAGATCGCCCGGAACACTTTGGCAAATACGTCCAGTACGCGCGCTGTCTTTTTGAGCTTTTCCATAGTTGTGCCCTCCCTTTTGAAGATGGGCACAGTATATCACAGACTTATATGTTTGTCAACTATAATTTAACGATAAACATAAAATAATTTACGTTGCAAGCGAAAACGGGCCGGCACGCTGTCCGGCCCTTACGGGGGGGGGCGGGACATCACTTCCCCGTAGACCCAAAGCCCCCGGCGCCGCGCTGGGTTTCGGAGAGCTCCTGGACCTCCGTGAAATCGGTGAACGCCACGGGCATCACCACGAGCTGCGCCACCCGGTCGCCGGGATTTACGGTGACGGGCTTATCGGAGTGATTCAGGAGCGCCACCATGTATTCGCCCCGGTAGTCGGAGTCCACCACGCCCACCTTGTTGGCCGGGGCCAGGCCGGATTTGCTGGCAAGGCCGGAGCGGGCGAAGACGAAGCCGGCGTAGCCCTGGGGAATCTCGGCGGTGAGGCCGGTGTGGATAAAGACCGTCTCGCCGGGGGCCACGGTGACGGGCCCGTCCATGCAGGCGCGCAGGTCCGCCCCGGCGGAGAAGGGGGAGCCCCGGGAGGGGAGAACGGCCCGGGGGTCTATTTTTTTTACCTTGATGGTGATGGGCTCCATATGTATGTTCCTTTCTTTTCTCCAAAATGGGCCGCTGTGGGCGTGCCCAAGGGCATTCCCTGCGGTCACGGCCCGTACAGAAATAACAGAGCTGTAAAATTATTTCAGTGAATTTACATATTTCGCGGCGGCGGTGGCGGCCACGGCGCCGTCGGCGGCGGCGGTGATGAGCTGACGGAGGCTCTTCTGCCGTCCGTCCCCGGCCACCCAGACGCCCGGGGTGCCGCTCTCGCAGTCCTCCCCGGCCACGGCGTAGCCGGCCTCGTCCAGCCGGAGGACGTTGGCGAAGGCCCCGTTGTTGGGAATCATGCCGATGGCGGTGAAGATGCCGGGAGTCTCAAGGGTCCGCTCCTCGCCCGTCTCCACGTTCCGCACCCGGAGGGCCGCGGCGCGGCCACGCTCGTCCCCCAGGACCTGGGCGGGGACATAGGGCGTCAAAAATTCCACATTCGTCCTGGCTTTGGCGGCGTCCACAAGGCGCCGCTCAGCCCGGAATTCGCGCCTGCGGTGGACGATGTACACCGTGGAGCAGATATTGGCCAGGTACAGCGCGTCCTCAAAGGCCGTGTTGCCGCCGCCCACCACGGCGACCTCACGGTTTTTGAAAAACGCCCCGTCGCAGGAGGCGCAGGTGGAGACGCCCCGCCCGGAATACTTCTCCGCCCCGGGGCAGTCCAGCTTCCGGTGGCCCGCGCCGGTGGCGACGATGACGGCCCGGGCCTCAAAGTCCCCCTTGGCGGTGTGGACGAGCCTTACGTCCCCCGAAAGCTCGATGCCCGTGACGGCGGCGGTCTTTACCTGGACGCCCAGGGCCTGGACCTGCTTCTGCCAGTTGTCGGCGAGGCGCCAGCCCTCGATGTTCTGGATGGAGGGGAAATTTTCCACGCTCTGGGAGTTGATGATCTGCCCGCCGCAGACGGTGATCTCCAAGATCAGTGTCTCCAGCCCCGCCCTGCGGGCGTATGTGGCGGCGGTGAGCCCCGCCGGGCCCCCGCCGATGATGATAAGGTCGTACATGAAGCGCCTCCAATGTTTTTTCTTAGTATAACACACATTATAATAAATTGACAGGGGCTTAGGGAAGAATTATAATGGAGAAAAAATAAAAGGAGGCTTTCCTATGGCAGAAATTGTAAACAAAGAGGGCTTTGAGGAAAAAATCGCCGCCGGGACGACGCTTGTGGACTTCTTCGCCACCTGGTGCGGGCCCTGCCGGATGCTGGCGCCCATCTTGGAGGAGGCGGAGGCGGAGCACCCGGAGATCGCCTTTGTGAAGGTGGATGTGGACGAGTCCCCGGAGCTGGCCAACGCCTACGGCGTCACCAGCATCCCCACCCTCGTCCTCTTCAAAAACGGCGAGCCCGCAAAGACCACCGTGGGACTACTCCCCAAGGACGAGCTGGAGGAGTTTTTAGTCTGAGAAAACGCCGTAACGCAGGGCCCGCCAAAGAGGCGGCCCGTACGGCAGATATGAAGGTTTTTTGTTTTCCGGAAAGCGAAAGCGTATCGGCGGGTCCGGGTGGGTTTAGAACCCGCCCCTACGAGAGAATCGGAACATTTCCGATATATATGAAAACTTACAAAAAACGCCGTAGGGGTCGCCGTCCCGGCGACCCGTCCATCGATTCTCACTAATCTTTCCGGTAAACGTACCACCCCACGTCTCGCCGTAGGGGCCGATGACCACATCGGCCCATTCCCTTGATGGCAAAAAACCCCGGGGCCGAAGTGTCGGTCCCGGGAATCAG